>JBOHEO010000010.1:0-54115 GCA_050701055.1 Pseudonocardia sp.
CCGAGCCGCTTGAACTGCGCCGCGCCACCGAGGGGAGCACGTCGTGAACGCACCTACCCGCTCCGGCGCCATGACCGGCTTCTACGTCGCATTCCTGATCGTCGCCCTGATCATCGCCGGTGGGTTGTCCTACTTCGCCAGTGGAGATCCCGACGGTCTCGACAAGGCCACGCTGGCGGGCTGCGAGGTCGTCGAGGTCGGCGGCGAGGAGCAGCTCAACGGCACGTGCATAGCGCAGAACGCCGAGGACAGTCCGGTCGCCGGCAGCCCGTTCGCGGACTACGCGGTGAACGGCGGCGACGGCACCGTCGGCCTGGCCGGGGTGCTCGGGGTGGTGGCCACCCTGATCGTCGCGGGTGGGCTGTTCTGGCTGCTACGCCGCCGCGGCACCGACGCTACCCGCTCCGACAGCTAGATGGGCGCCGGGCACTCCCACCCGCTCTACCTGCCCGGCAGCTCACCGGTGCACCGGCTGCCGTCCGAGGTCAAGATCGTGGCGGCGTTCCTCGGGGTGGTCTGCGTGGTGGCCACTCCGAGGGAGGCGTTTCCGGTCTTCGGCGGATACCTGTTACTGCTCGCCTGCGTGTGGGCCGTGGCACGGATCCCCCCGGGCTGGATTGCGCGGCGCTCATTGATCGAGGCGCCGTTCGTGGTGCTCGCGGTGCTGCTGCCGTTCAGCGGTGGCGCGCCTTTCGTCGAGTGGCTCGGTCTCACGCTGTCCGAACCCGGGCTGCTCGGGGCCTGGAACATCCTCGTCAAGGGCACGCTCGGGGTGCTGACCTCACTCACCCTCGCCGCCACCACTCCTTTACGCGACCTGCTCCTGGGCTTGCAGCGGCTGCACGCGCCCGCGTTGGTCGTCACGATCGCCACCCTGATGCTGCGCTACATCGACGTCATCGCCGGCGAGGCCCGGCGGATGCGGCTGGCCCGCATCTCCCGCGGGCACGACCCGCGGTTCCTCTGGCAGGCCGGCGCCACGGCCCGCGGCGTGGGCGCGCTGTTCATCCGCTCCTACGAGCGCGGCGAGCGGGTACACCTGGCGATGCTCTCGCGCGGCTGGGTCGGGGAGATGCCCCGGCTGTCGGACGCGGTGACCACCAGGCGGAACTGGGTGGTCGGGCTGGCACCGGTCGGGGCCGCCCTGTTGCTCGCCGGGACCGGATACCTGATCACATGAGGACGGAGAAGATGACCACGCTTCCGGAGCAGGAGACGAGCACCGCGGAGACAGCCTGCACCCCGTCACTGCTGATCTCCGAGCTGGCCTTCGCCTATCCCGACGGCCACCAGGCGCTGTTCGGGGTGGACCTGCGGGTCGAGCGCGGCGAGCGGGTGGCGCTGCTCGGCCCGAACGGGGCCGGCAAGACCACGCTCGTGCTGCACCTCAACGGCATCCTCACCGGCGGGCACGGCACCGTGTCGGTCGGCGGGCTCGAGGTGGTCAAGGCGAACCTGCGCGAGATCCGACGCCGCGTGGGCATCGTCTTCCAGGACCCCGACGACCAGCTGTTCATGCCCACCGTCCGCGAGGACGTCGCCTTCGGCCCGGCCAACTTCGGCGTCACCGGCGCCGAGCTCGTCACCCGGGTGACCACCGCGCTGGACCGCGTGGGAATGGGCGAGCTCATCGACCGCTCCCCGCTGCACCTCTCCGGCGGTCAGCGCCGCCGGGTGGCGTTGGCCACCGTGCTGGCGTGCGAGCCGGAGATCCTCGTGCTCGACGAACCGTCCTCCAACCTCGACCCCGTTGCCCGCCGCGAGCTCGCCGAGGTGCTGCTCGGGCTCGGTGCCACGATGCTCATGGTCACCCACGACCTGCCCTACGCGTTGCAGCTCTGCCCGCGCAGCATCGTGATCGACGACGGTGTCGTGGTGGCCGACGGTCCCACCCGTGAGCTGCTCGCCGATCCTGAACTGCTCCGGTGCCACCGGCTCGAGCTGCCGTTCGGTTTCACGCTCAGCTGAGGACCGCGCGCGGCCCATCGGCCCCCGGCACCGACTACTCCGGTGGGGAGGACGGGGAGCCGGGTCGCGGCGGAACGTCGCCCTCGGGCGGGATGCCCCGCGGCGGGGTGGGCACGGCACTCTCCGGTCGCGGGCGCTCCGGCCGACCCTGCCCGGGGGACGGTGGGTTGGGCGCCGGAGGGTTCGACGCGCCAGGTGGTGGTCCCTGCGGCGAGCCGGGTGGGCGGGGCGTGGGATTGAGCTGCCGTCCGGCATCCGGCCTGGGTCGCTGTGCCGGGCCGTGGCCCTGCGCAGGCGGGGACAGCTGCGGCGGAACCGGCGGGCGGGGTGCTTCCGGCCCGACCGTCCCGAGCGGGGGCAGACTCTTGCGTGCCTGCGCCTCCGCATCGGCCACGACGCGGGCGATCTCGGGATCAGGCGAGGTGTCGAACCAGTCGGAGATGCCCTTGTCATCGTCCTCGGGCCGGATGCCGTTGCCCGTCTCAACCGGGCTCGACTCGAACCGGAACACCCCGTCATCACCGGGGGCACCGAGCATGCGGGTGAAGCCCTCCAGGGCCTTGCCGAAGTCGCTCGGCACGATCCACACCTTGTTGGCATCGCCCTGCGCCATCTGCGGAAGGGTCTGCAGGTACTGGTAGGCCAGCAGCTCGGGCGTGGGCTTGCCCGCCTTGATCGCCGCGAAGACCTTCTCGATGGCCTTGGCCTGGCCCTGCGCCTGGAGGTACTTCGCGGCCCGATCACCCTGGGCGCGCAGGATGCGGCCCTGACGTTCGGCCTCGGCACCGAGGATGGCCGCCTGCTTGGCACCCTCGGCGGTGAGGATCTGCGACTGTTTGAGGCCTTCCGCGCTCCGGATGGCCGACTCCCGCTGGCCCTCCGCGGTGAGGATCATCGCCCGCTTCTCGCGTTCGGCCTTCATCTGCTTCTCCATCGACTCCTGGATCGACGCGGGCGGGTCGATGGCCTTGATCTCGACGCGACTCACCCGGATGCCCCAGCGGCCGGTGGCCTCGTCGAGCTCGCCCCGCAACACGGTGTTGATCTCGTCGCGGGAGGTGAGGGTGCCCTCCAGGCTCATCCCACCGACCACGTTGCGCAGGGTGGTGGTGGTGATCTGCTCGACCCCGGTGATGTAGTTGGAGATCTCGTAGACCGCCTTCTTGGGATCGGTCACCTGGTAGTAGACGACGGTGTCGATGTTGACCGTCAGGTTGTCCTGGGTGATCACCGGCTGCGGCGGGAACGACACCACCTGCTCACGCAGGTCGATCCGTTCCCGGATCTTGTCGATGAACGGCACGAGGAAGACCAGGCCCGGCTCCTCCGTCGCCTTGAACCGGCCCAGCCGCTCGATGACGGCCGCGGTGGCCTGCGGGATGATCTGCACCGCCTTGATCACCGACACCACGACCAGCAGGACGATCAGCGCTACCACGATGAGCAGAACCGTGCTCTCCGCCACCGGCTTGCCTCCTTGTCTCTCGTTCGGCAGTTGCCGATCGGTGCTGATGCTTCGGCTGCCGACCGCTCGGCCTCAGTCTCGCGCCACTACCATGGCAGTGGCACCCGAGATGTCCACCACGGTGACCCGCTCCCCTGCCTCGATCACCTTGTCGTCGATCGCACGCGCCGACCAGACGTCGCCAGCGATCTTGACCCGGCCACCACCCGAGTCGACGCGGGCGACGACGACCGCCTCGTTGCCCACCAGAGCCCTGGTGTGCATTGACTCCGGGCCGACGCCCCGGTCCAGCTTGCGACGCAGCGCCGGGCGCGCCGCGAACAGCAGCAGCATCGAGGCCCCGCCGAACACCAGCGCACCGGCCAGGACCGGGGCCCCGAGCAGCGCGGCCACCGCCGCGACCATCGCCGCGCCGCCGAGCATCAGAAGCACGAACTCACCGGAGAGAACCTCGGCGGCGACCAGCACCAGGCCCGCGATGAGCCAGATCGCAGCGGCCGTCATGCCGACGATATTGCCAGAGTTCAGGCCTGACCCACGGCGATTCCGGATTCCTTGACCGGGTCTTGAGTTACGAAATCGATCAGTCGCTCGACCGCGCCGATCAACGGTGTCTCCAGGTCCCGGAAGTCGCGCACCGCGCCGAGCACCCGGCGCGCCCCGTCGGCGGGCTCCCCCCAGCGCAGCGCGGCGCAGACCCCGGTCTTCCAGTCGGTGCCACGGGGCACCTGCGGCCAGGCCCGGATCCCGACGACCGCCGGCTTGACCGCCTCCCACACGTCGACGTAGGGATGCCCGGTGACCAGTACGTGCGGGCCGACGACAGCCCCCGCCGCCCGGGTCTCTTTCGACCCCTCGACGAGGTGGTCCACGAGTATCCCCAGCCGCCGTCTCGGCCTCGGCTCGAACGCTGCGACCGCGGCGACCAGGTCGTCCAGGCCGTGCATCGGTTCGACGACGACGCCCTCCACCCGCAGGTCGTGCCCCCACACCCGCTCGACCAGCTCGGCGTCGTGCAGCCCTTCCACCCAGATCCGGGCCGCCCGGGCCGTGCGGGCCGTCACGCCCGCGACCCGCACCGAGCCGGACGCCGACCGGGCGGGCGCCACCGGAGTGCGTGCGGGGACGACGAGGGTGGCCGGCTTTCCCTCGAACAGGAACGCGGCCGGCCGCAGCGGAAAGATCCGCCGCCGGTCGTGCCGATCCTCCAGCACGACCTCCCGGCCGTTCATCTCGACCACCGCACCGCAGAAGCCGCTGGCCGGGTCCTCCACGACGAGCCCGAGCTCGGCGGGCACGTTCGGCACCTCTCGTCGGGCGCGGACGAGGTCGCCGACGCCCCGGTAGTCCTGCGGGCGAACCATCGTGCGGTTGTACCGCAAACGGGGACCCGATCGGCGCACCGACACGCAGCCGGTACCCGATGCGCGCGCCTCGACGACCGTGTGTGATCGGCGACAACCGATGGTGGTGATGTTCACCCGCACGGCCGGAGTGCCACCGACCGTCGAGCTGGCTAACCTGACGCCCGTGTCCTGTCCCTCCGCGACGCTGACCGTCTGGACCTCGGCCTGGCTGGCCGGGGCCGCGGCGCCCGACGACGTCCTCGACGCGCTCGGCCCCTGGGCCGAGGCACACGACGTCCAGGCCGTCGATGCCGGTACCTCCGAAACCACCATGCTTCCGCCACCAGGCGAACCGGTGTCCTCGGTCGCATTCCTGCTCGCGGCGCTGCGCCGGTCCGTGGGCGGGAGGGGTGCGACCGGTCCGGCCCGCCTCGTCCTGCCCGCCCCCGGGGACGTGCGGGGCCTGCCGGGGCCGGGCGCGTTCAGCCGGGAGGCCACCTCTGCGGGCGAGGGGGTGTTCTACGTCGACGCCGGGCTCGGCGTCGTCCCGGCGAAGGTCGCCGACGGGGTGCTGCGGTGGACCGTGTTCCAGGTGCCCGAGCCGGGGCCTGCGCCGGAGTTCGTGGCGCTGGGCCAGGCCGAACGGGAGCTGCGCGACCAGGTGCGACAGTCCGCCTCGGTGCTCACCTCGCTCGGCTTGGCCCGCCACCGACCCGGGGTCCGCGAGGAGATCGCTGCCGCGCTGCGCGCCCGCCCGCGCTCGATGTGGCCCGACGGCATGCCCGGGCAGGCACTGCGGGTGCTCCAGCACGCCGACGAGGTCGAGGCGATCCTTGCCGCCGCATCCTGCGACGATCCCGGTGGCTCGCCGTCCGACTTGTCACTGTCCGAGTCGGCGGCGAGTGCGCGCAGGGACGCACTCAGGCCGATCGAGACCGCCGTGCGGGTGGCCCGACGGGCCGCGGTCGCCGAGGCCGTGCGGGTGCTCGCGGCGAGCCTGATCGGTTGAGGTCAGGGCTTTTGGCCGATACCTCCGATGAGCATGGGGTGAGCAGGGTCACCGGAGTCGCAGCAACCCGAGTACACCAAATGCCCCCCGAGGGAAACAGGGCGCGGATACGGGCCGCGATCCCTTCGGGGTCCTCCGCATATTCGAGATGCATCATCACGCCACCCAGCAGCACGGCGAACGGCTCGCTTGGGTCGATGAGCCTGCGGACCTCGGGGTGCTCGAAAATCGCGTCGGGGTCGCGGAGGTCGGCAGTGATCACAGTTGTGTTGTCGTCGGTGCCGAGCAGCGCCCGGCCATATGCCAGCCAGCACGATCGGATCCTTGTCCACGTAGACCACGCGAACGATCGGGTTGATCCCTTGAGCGATCTCGTGCACGTTGCCCGCGGTGGGCAGGCCGGACCCGATGTCGATGATCTGCTTGATCCCGGCCTCATCCACCAGATACCGCACCGCTCGGCGCACGAAGCTGCGATTCGCTTTGGCCAGTAGCGGTGTCTCCGGGACCGCTTCAATCATGGCTTCGCAGGCGTCGCGGTCAACGGCGTAGTGGTGCTTGCCACCGAGCAGCAAATCATACACTCGGGCGATCGATGCCCTGTTCGTGTCGATGACAGCCTCGACCGGCTCCTGCGACGCGGTGCTGGACAGTTGATCCGCTGATTCCGTCACTACTTCTCCCCACGTGCCCGACGCCTGCCTCGATCGAGGATCGCACTCAGTAACCAGATCGACGCGCTCAGTGTATCGGGCGAGCTGCCGCGGTCGCGTCACCCCGAGATCGGCCCGGTGTGCAGTGACGGGTGGGACCGGGAGACTGTACTGACCCGAAGCGAAATAGCGGGGCCACTACCCGTCCGTGACGGTGACGACCTGGTCCAGGTTGCTCAGCGACAGCGCATACCGCGCCGGACAGTCCGGTGGGACGACGAGCTCCAGCTTGCGCCCGTCGGCGGTCATCTCCTCGACGAGCTGGAACAGCATCTGGATGCCGGCACTCGCAAGGTGCGTCACACCGCCGAGCTCGATGGTCAGCGGCAAGGCACCGCGCGGTTGGCCGACCACAGCTGCCGGCGCAGATCACCGACCGTGCTGATGTCGATCGGTCCGCCGAGGGTGACCCGCGGCTCGACCTGGACCCGGCCGGCACACCCGTCGTAGGCATGCTCGACGGCGTTGGTGACCGCTTCCAGCACCGCGCTCTCGATCGCGACGATGTCCGCCGCGCTCGCCCCGACCACGCTGAGCCACGCTCCCAGCCGTTCACGCAGCATCGACAGCTGACCCGGTTGGGCGGGGGGTCGGCAAGGAGCTCGTCGGCGTCCTGACCGGTCAGCCGCGCCGTCAGCAGCGTGACGTCGTCCCGGTAGCCCTGCCGGGTCATCCGCTCGACGGTCAGCTCGGTCACCCGGTCGGCCGGATCGATCGACCGGAGCGAGGGCGTGTCGCACAACAGCGCCCCGGATGCGACCTTCGCGAGTTCGGCCAGTCCGATCGCCAGGTTCTCGCCGGGGCGTTCGACCAGGCCGTCGGAGAAGCACAGCAGGAGGTCACCGGGCTGCAGGTTCGCCCGTCCGACGACCGGCGCGGGACCTGCGACACCGAGCGGTCCGCCGCCGGGCGCCGGCAGGAACCGCGTCGTACCGTCCGCGGACAGCACCAGCGGAGGTGGGTGCCCGGCGCACACGTAGGACAGCGAGCCATCCTTCGGATCGATCAGCGCGAGGCTGACGCTGGCGCCGCGGGCCCGGAGGGTCCTGGTGGCGAACCGGCCAACCCAGTGAGCCCAGGCGTCTATCCAGGGTGGCCGACAGTTCATCGGATCGCCGCAGGCCGGCGTGCTCACTGATTCCGTGACCAGAACATGACGGGGGAGTTCGCGGTGTCGACTTTGGCCACCAGCCCATTGCTGGCGAACAGGTCGGCGAGTTCGGCGAAGGGGCGCCGGATGTGAAATCGCTGGCGACCGTGCCCTCGGTTGATCATGAGGTTCTCCGTAACCATGAGGTCGACCACCTGCAGGACCGGGCCGAGTGAGGTCTCGATGTCGACAAGATGGTCGAGGGTGTCGATGACCCACAGCGTGTCGGGCGCGGTGATCGAGCCGAGTTCGCCGGGCTCGATCACCGGGATCGTGTCCCATTCGGCGGCCAGGGCGCGGGAGGAGTCGAAGTAGGGCCTGAAGTCGGCGCCGAGGAAGTCGACGAGCTGGGCGTAGCCGGGGCTGGTGGCTGCGGCGTCCCAGCGATGACGGTTCCAGGCGTTCTAGCAGTGCCCGCAGGTGTCGAGATGTGCGCGGACCTGCTGCTGGTGCTCTGGCGGCAGGATGTGGTGCAGGTAGCCGTCGAGCATCGCGCCGGACAGGTGGACAAGGTCGGTCACGTCAGATCCCCTGCTGGTCGGGCCTGGTGTGGTCGGCCGGTGGCCACGCGAGTTGGCCGTCTCGGACCAGCAGGACGCGCATCCCGGCTCGACGAGCGGCGGTGACGCCGTCGGGGGCGTCTTCGACGGCCAGGCAGTCCCCAGGATCGACGTCGAGACGGCGGGCGGCCTCGAGGAAGGTGTCCCAGTCGAAGATGACCGCGCGGCAGCCGTGGAGGGCGGCGGAGATAGTCAGGTTCATCGTGTCCCCGATTCGATGGACGTGACCGCGTCGTCGGCCGGGTATGGGCGGGGCGTCACGGTTTGGTCGGGAGGTCTGGCACGCTCATCGACGACCAGAAGCCAGCAGCGATGACGGAGCCGCCCTGATGATCAAGCACGCCACGGCCTCGACGTTTGTGTTCCACCAGTTCCCGCAGGGGTGGAAGCTCGGTCTGGTCGCGCAGCCGCGTCTGGGCAGGCACATGATCGTCGGCGGGCATGTCGAGCTGGACGAGACGCAGGCCGAGGCCGCGCTGCGGGAGGCGGTGGAGGAGTCCGGTCTTCAGGTGCGGCTGCTGGCCTGTCCGACGCCGACGTTGCCCGCGGGCTACCCGCACGAGCGGGTGGCGGCGCCGTGGTGGATCACCGAGGTGATGGTCCCTGCGGACAACCACCTGGCCGAGCCGCACGTGCATGTCGATCACCAGTACGTCGCGATCGCCGATTCCCCGACGCCGGTCAGCGAGCCGGTGCACCCGTTCGCCTGGTTCGCCGAGGATGAGCTCGACGGCCTGTCGATGTTCGAGGACACCCGGTTGCTGGCGCGAGCACTGTTCCCGATCATCGGCTCGATCGCCGCGGCGACCGAGGCCGGCGGTGAGTCGGACCTGCTGCGGGTGCTCGTCGCGACGGGAATGAGCTGAGCGGAAGCGGCTCACGGGAGCACGGTCGCCGGGACGAGGCCGTGGAAGGGCAGCGCGGGCGCGCTGGCCATCCAGGCGGTGATGATGTCGACCAGGGCGTCGGCGTCGTGTTCCCGGCGGTCGAGCAGCCGGACGTGCTCCGGGTCGGCGGCGGCCAGCCGCTCGAACAGCGGCGCGGCGCGGCGGTGCAGGTTCCACTGCTCGGCGGTGAACGTCTCGCCGTTGCGGGTCTCGGCCCGGCCCACGGCCGCGTCGACGTCGTCGGTGAGCACGATGGTGAGGTCCGGCAGCGGACGCCACCGAGCGGCGACGTCCAGGATGATGTACTGGCCGGCGAACTCGGGAACGACCTCGCGCAGCGGACGGCCGAGGTGGCTGGCCGGTGACCCCAGAACGCCCTCGCGGTCCGGATCGCGCCGAGCACGATGTGGTCGGGTCCCTGATGGACGATCACACCGACCGGGAGCTCGTCGACGGCACGGGCGAACGCGACCGGATTCGACGTCACGAACTCCTCCGCGCTGGCCGGCCCGCTGCTTCGTCGGTCGGACATCGGCCCGCTCCCAGAGTTCGGTGAGATCGGCAACATAGCGGGCAGATCGGGGGTCACGCTGATCGCGAGCGGCGACTCACCGGGAGACAACAGTCCACCGCGCACGGTGCGCCGTTGATCGTGGACCCGGCACCGCACACATCCCCGAGCGCCCGTGGCGCGACGCCGTGGACGTGTTCGGCGACCAGCTCGGCGACCAGCTCGGCGAACCGCGGGTCGGGCCCGGCGGTGGCCGCCCGCGCAAAGCCCATGCCGAGCTCCCCGGCACGCATGCGGGCCTCCGTGTCCAGGTCCCAGACCACCTCCACATGGTCGGAGACGAACCCGACCGGCGCGACCACGACGGCGGGCACCCCGGCGGCGTGCAGCGTCTCGAGGTGGTCGACGACATCCGGGGCGAGCCACGGTACCTGGGGCGGGCCGGAGCGAGACTGCCAGACGACGTCGTGCCCGGTGCCCCCCAGCTCGGCGGCCACCAGCCGGGCCGTCTCGGTGACCTGACGGGAGTACAGGTGCCCGCCCGTGTCCGGCCGGCCGGCGGCGGCGTCGGCCGCGACCGGGACGGAGTGCGCGGTGAAGACGAGCCGGGCACCGCCCCGCAGCGCGGCTGGCAGGGTATCCCGCGCCGCCCGGACGGCGTCGGCGTTCGCGGCGACGAAGGCCGGGTGGTCGAAGAAGTGCCGCAGCTTCACCAGCTCCGGGGCGCTGTGCCCCACTGCCGTGCGTGCCCGGGCGATGTCCTCGTGGTACTGCCGGCACGCCGAGTAGCCACCGTAGGCGCTGGTGGCGAACACGAGCGCGCGCCGCACGCCGTCCCGGGCCATGTCGGCGACGGTGTCCTCGACGAGCGGGTGCCAGTTGCGGTTGCCGAAGTACACCGGCAGGTCGAGGCGTCCGCGGAGCGCCGCGATGAGCTCGCGGTTGCGGGCGTTCAGCGGGGACACCCCGCCGAAGTGCCGGTAATGCTCCTCGACGGCGTCCAGGCGCTCGGCCGGGACGCCGCGGCCGCGGACCACGTTCTCGAGGAACGGGCGGACGTCGTCGGGGCCCTCGGGCCCGCCGAACGACAGCACCAGGAGCGCGGTGATGTCCTCAACCTGCGCCATCAGACTCCGATCGCGTGGAACCCACCGTCCGCCCACACCATGGAGCCGGTGGTCGCCGGCAGCCAGTCCGAAAGCAGCGCGCAGCAGGTCTTCGCGACGGGCTCCGGGTCGGTGACGTCCCAGCCCAGCGGGGCACGGGTGTCCCAGGCGTCCTCGAACGCGGCGAAGCCCGGGATCGACCGCGCGGCCATCGTCTTCACCGGCCCGGCGGCGACGAGGTTGACCCGGATCCCCGCGGGCCCGAGGTCGCGGGCCAGGTAGCGGGTGACGGACTCCAGCGTGGACTTGGCCACCCCCATCCAGTCGTAGGCCGGCCAGGCCTGGCGGTTGTCGAAGTCCATCCCGACGATCGACGCACCCGGTCCGAGCAGCGGCAGGCACGCGGTCGACAGCGACTTGAACGAGTACGCGCTCACCTGGATGGTCGTCGCGACGTCCGCCCAGGGGGCGTTCAGGAACGCGCCGTCACCCAGGCACGACGCCGGCGCGAAGCCGATGGAGTGCAGCACGCCGTCGAGCCCGGGTTGCTCACCCAGATGCGGCGAGACGCGCTCGACCAGGCTGTCGAGCTGCGACTGGTCGGCGACGTCCAGCTCGACGACCGGCGCTGGCCGCGGCAGCCGCTGCGCGATGCGTTCCACCAGGCGCACCCGGCCGAACCCGGTGAGCACGACCTGCGCGCCCTGCTCCTGAGCCACCCGGGCGACGTGGAACGCGATCGAGGCGTCGGTGATCACGCCGGTGATGAGCAGGCGCTTTCCGTCGAGCAGTCCCATGGGTGCCTTTCCATGATCGGGGGGCTTCTGGATGTCCTGGACCCGGACACGACTCAGTGGCCCATGCCCAGGCCGCCGTCGACCGGGAGCACCGCGCCGGTGACGTACCCGGCGGCGTCCGAACCGAGCCAGGCGACGGCCGCGGCGATCTCCTCGACCGCGGCGTAGCGGCCCAACGGCACCTGGCCGAGGATCTCCGCGCGCCGCGCGCCGGGCAGCGCGCGGGTCATGTCGGTGTCGACGAACCCGGGGGCCACGACGTTGGCGGTGATCCCGCGCGAGCCGAGCTCGCGGGCGATCGAGCGGGCCAGACCGACCAGTCCGGCCTTGGCCGCGGCATAGTTGACCTGGCCGGCCGACCCGGTGAGTCCGACCACCGACGAAACGAAGATCATTCGTCCGCCGCGGGCCTTGAGCATGCCGCGCGAGGCCCGCTTGGCGACGCGGTAAGCGGCGGTGAGGTTGGCGTCGACGACCCGGGTGAAGGACTCCTCGCTCATCCGCATGAGCAACCCGTCGTCGGTGATGCCGGCGTTGGAGACCAGCACCTGGACCGGCCCGTGCTTGTCCTCGACCGCACTGAAGGCGGCGTCGACGGCGGCGGCGTCGGTGACGTCGCAGCGCACCGGGAGCAGCTCGCCGGGCAGGTGGTCGACCGGACCGCGGTGGGTGACCGCCACCTGGTCGCCCTGCGCCGCGAACGTCGTCGCGATCGCCAACCCGATCCCCCGGTTACCCCCGGTCACCAGCACGCTACGTCCCACGCCAACAGCCTATGCATGCAACGAACGGCACTGTCGTCGGAGTAGGCGTGGACGACAGTGCCGTTCGTTCGGTGCCGGCGATCACGGGCAGATGGCGGTGATCAGGGCAACCGGCGCCCGAGCACCAACCCGCTCCCCACCCCGGCGGCGAGCAGCAGTGCACCGCCGGCCAGCCACGGCCTGCTCATGTCCACCCGGCGGATCTCGTAACCGATCTGCTCGCCGAGCTCGGCGTACACCTGGCGTAGCTCGTCCTCGCTGGCGGCTTCGAAGAACTGACCACCGGAAAGCCGGGCGATCTCCTTCATCGACGCGTCGTCGGCCGGCACGGGCACCCGGTCACCCTCGAGGTCGATCGAGCCGTAGTCGGTGCCGAAGGAGATGGTGGAGACCGGTACCTGCGCATCTCCGGCCGCCCGGGCCGCGGTGAAGGCTCCACGTTGGTCGTTCTCCCGGTCCGGGCCGGGCACGGTCTGCTTGCCGTCGGTCATCAGCACGATCCGGGCGGGCGGCGGACCGTCCGCGGACGCCCCGGCGATGGACAGGGAGAACGTCTCGATCGACTGCATCGCCGCGAAGATCGCCTCCCCGGTGGCGGTGGACTCCGAGAGCCGCAGCCCGTCCACCGCCCGCTTGACGGCATCGCGCTCGGCGGTCGGCGAGACGAGCACGGCGGCGGTGCCGGCGAAGGCCACCAGCCCGAGGTTCACCCCGGGGGTGAGCTGGTCGGCAAAGGCCTTGGCCGCGGTCTGCGCGGCGGCGATCCGGCTCGGTGCCACGTCGGTGGCCTGCATGGACAGTGACACGTCGATGACCAGGACGACGGTGGCCCGGTTGCGCGGCACCCTGGCCTCGACCAGCGGCCCGGCCAGCGCGACGCTGAGCACCGCGAGTGCGGCGATCAGCGCGGCGGCGGGGATGTGCCGGTACCAGCCGAGACGCTTCGGGGCGATCTTCTCCAGCAGCGCGAGGTTGGTGAACCGCACCGTGTCCCGCCGCCGGCGGCGCAACACCACCAGGTAGCCGGCGACGAGCGCGGCCACGACGATGAGCAGCAGCAGCCACCACGGCGAGGAGAACGTCATCGCCCACCGCCGGCGGCCGAGCGCCGTACGTCGTCGTGCTCGGTCACCGGCCACCGCCAGACCAGGCGCGCTTGCGGGCCAGCGCGAACGCGACGATGTCGGCGACCCAGTCCGAGTCGGTGCGCAGCACGAGATGCGCGGTCCCGCAGCGGCGCAGGGTGGCGGCCACCCGGTCCCGGTGCTCGGCCGCGGCCGCGGCGAACTCCCGGCACAGCAGCGGTGTGGTGGTCACCTCACGCTGCCGGCCGGTCTCCGGGTCGGCGAGCACCACGGTGCCGACGTCGGGCAGATCCAGCTCCCGCGGATCGAGGACCTCCACGGCGAGCAGGTCGTGGCGGGCCGAGAGCGCCCGCAGCGCGCGCTCCCAGTCGGGCTCCCCGAGGAAGTCGGAGATGACGACGGCCAGCCCGCGCCGGCGCGGCGGGCGGCGCAACTGCTCGATGGCGGTGGCCAGGTCACCCCGGGTGCCCACCGGGGCGCGCGGGGTCTCCGCGACCCGGCGCAGCAACCCGCGGGCGTGCCCGAGACCGCCGCGCGCCGGGATGCGGACGGTCCGCTCCCCCGTGGCGACGATCGCCCCGATCCGGTTGCCACCCCCCCGGGTGAGATGGGTGACGGCGGCCAGCGCAGCGACGGCGAGATCGCGCTTCTCACACGCCGCGGTGCCGAAGTCCAGGCTGGGCGAGAGGTCCAGGACCACCCAGGTCTCCAGCTCCCGGTCGGCGACGGTCTCGCGGACGTGCGGCTCGGTGGTGCGCGCCGTGACAGCCCAGTCCATCCGGCGGACGTCATCGCCGGGTTGGTAGACCCGCGCCTCGCCGGGCTCGCTGCCCGGGCCGGGGACCAGGCCGAGGTGATTGCCCTGCAGCAGGCCGTCGAGGCGGCCGCGGACGGTCAGCTCCAGGGCGCGCAGCGTCGTTTCCATCCGCCCGTCCCGCAGCGAGGGTGGGGCGGTGGCGGGCCGCCGCCCCCCCGGAGCCGTCGTCATGCGGGCGCGCCCGCCTCGGTGTACTGGGCGGGGCTCACCTGGGCCGGGCTCTGCTGGGGCCGGGCGGTGACCTGCGGGAGCGGCACCGTGGCCAGCACGCGAGCGATGATGTGGTCGACCGGCACGGCGTCGGCCACGGCGTCGTAGGAGAGCACGAGCCGGTGCCGCAGCACGTCCGGGGCGACGTCGAGGATGTCCTGCGGCAGCACATAGTCGCGGCCGCGGACCAGCGCGAGCGCCCGGGCGGAAGCCACGATCCCGAGCGTGGCCCGCGGCGAGGCGCCGTAGGACACCCAGCCGGCGATGTCGGGGAGCCCGTGCTCGGCCGGGGTGCGGGTGGCGACGACCAGGCGCACGACGTAGTCGACGAGCGCGTGGTGCACGAACACCCGCGTCACGACCCCCTGCAGCCGGGACAGCTCACCCGGGTCCATCACCTGCTGGGCGACCGGCAGCTCGGCGCCCATCCGGTAGACGATCTCCCGCTCCTCCTCCACCCCGGGGTACTCGATGATGATTTTGAAGAGGAACCGGTCGCGCTGCGCCTCGGGCAGCGGGTAGACGCCCTCGTTCTCGATCGGGTTCTGGGTGGCCAGCACCAGGAACGGGTCGGGCATCGGGAAGGTCTTCCCGCCGATCGACAGGTGGCGCTCGGCCATCACCTCCAGCATCGCCGACTGCACTTTCGCCGGCGCCCGGTTGATCTCGTCGGCGAGCACGAAGTTGGCCACGATCGGACCGAGCTCGACCTCGAACTCCTCCCGGCCCTGCCGGTAGATCCGGGTGCCGAGGATGTCGGCGGGCACCAGGTCCGGAGTGAACTGGAGGCGGGCGAACGAGCCGCCGATGACCTTCGCCACCGTCTCCACAGCCAGCGTCTTCGCCACCCCCGGTACACCCTCGAGCAGCAGGTGGCCCTTGGCCAGCAGGCCCACGAGCATCCGCTCGACCAACCGGTCCTGCCCGACGATCACCCGCTTGATCTCGAACACGACACGTTCGAGGCGTTCACCCTCGTTCGCCGGGGACGGGATGGACTCCTCGATGCTCATCACCCCATCCCACCGTGCGGTCGGTGAGGCGGCGGTGAACAACTACCCGTCCCGACGGTGATACCGGGTGTTTCCTCGCCCGGGCCATGCGGGCAACAGACCGGGCGGGGACGTCCGATCTCACCCGCCGAGCAGGGCAGCGCGAACCCCGGCCAGCGCCTCCGGCCGGCAGTCCACGTGCGGGCTGATCCGCAGCAGCGCGGTGGTCATCTCCCGTGGCGCTCGGGCCGGCTGGCACGCCGTGGTGAGGATGCCGTGCTCGCCGAGCAACCGGGCCCGGGTCGCGGCGACGTCCTGGCCGCCGGTCGGTCGCAACGCGGTGATCGCGCACCCGGCGTCCACCGGATCGACCACCGCCCAGCCCGGCACGCCGGCAAGCTCCTCGCGCGTCCACCGGCCCACGTCGACCAGCCGCTGCCGCACCGCCGCCGGCCCGGCCGCCAGATGCTCGGCGACGGCCACGCAGAGCCCCACCCGCCCGGCGACGTGGGCGTCGTGCGACTCCAGGTGATGCACCACCGGCAGGTCGTCCGGGGCCATCGCGGACCGGGTGATGCGCAACGCGTCTCGGTAGGGCGCCGCCACGGCCAGCACCCCCACCCCCCGCGGCCCGGCGAGCCACTTGCGGCTGGTCGCGTAGATCGCGTCGGCGCCCGTGGCCGTGTCGACGTGCCCGAGGGCCTGCGCGGCGTCGACCCACAGCGGTACCCCCACCGCCCGGCAGAGGACCGCGGCCTGCGCGACGGGCTGGACCAGGGCCCGGTGCGAGGCGATCTGGGTGAGGTGCACGACCGCGGGCGGCGCGGTGGCGAGCGCCTGCCCGAGTCGTTCCAGGTCGAGGACTCCCCCGCCGTCAGCGCCTTTCACGGGGAGGCCGACGACCCGGAGCCCGCGCGCGGCGAACGCCTCCAGGTTCGGGCCCCACTCACCCGGGAGCACCGCCACCGCGTCGCCGGCCCGCCACGGCCAGGCGGCCAACAGCGCGGACCGGGCGGCCGACGCACTCTCGACGAACGCCAGCCCGTCGGGTTCGACGCCCAGCAGCGCGGCCAGGTCGGACCGGCCGACGTCGAGCACCGGGCCCGCCTCGACCTCCGCGACATAGGCACCTAGCTGCGCCTCCCGCCGGGCGTGGCCGGCGGTGGCCCGCAGCACGGCCGCGGAGCTGCGTCCCGCCGCGGCGCTGTCCAGATGCACCAGCTCCGCCGGTGGCCGGTTACGCGCCCACCGCAACCACGGCTCCGCGGTCTCCCGGCTCCCGAGCACCTGACCCACGGTAGGCGCCGGCCGGCTCATGGACTACACCCGCGGCGGTCCGGGAGTGCTCGGATCATGGCCGGGTCAGAGCATCCGGGTGGCCTCCGGCAGCAGGCCCCTCGTCCGCAGCGGCGTCACCCGCACGTTCGCGCCGGTGTAGGGCGCCTCGATCATCTTGCCGTCGCCGATGAACATGGCCACGTGGTGGATCGGCCCCCCACCGTTGCGGTAGAACACCATGTCGCCGGGCCGCAGGTCCGAGACGGGCACCTTGCGCCCGGCGTTGAACTGGTTGCGGCTCACCCGCGGCAGCGCGACGCCGGCCCCCTTGAACGCGTAGAGCATCAGCCCCGAGCAGTCGAACCCGATGCGGTTGAGCGGGGACCCGAACGCGTCCGGGATGCCCGTGCTCGGCCCGCGGCCGGTGCCCCCGCCCCACACATACTGCACGCCGAGCTGCGACATCGCGCGGTCGATCACCCGACGCACGGACCCGGTGCCCGCACCCACCGCGGGCCCGACATCCCCGGCCACCCGGGACGCGGCGGCCTGCTGCTCGGCGCGGTCCCGGGCGGCCTGCTCGGCGGCCATCTGGCGCAGCCACTCGGTGTACCGGGCTCGCTGCCCACGCAGGCCGGCGTCAGCGGCCTCGGCGTCGGCGAGCTGGCGCTGCACCTGCGCCCGCTGGGCGTCGACGGTGGCGAGCTGCTCGACCTGCTCACGGGCCGCGGTCTCGGCCCGGACCACGGCGCCGTCGGCGACCACCTTGGCGGCTTGCGCCTCGGCTTCCCGGTCGCGCGCCTCGTCGAGCGCGGCGCGGGCGCTCGAGTCAGCGTTCGCCTTGGCCACCCGGGCGCGTTCCAGCCCCTCCTGCGCGCCGAGCAGGGAACGGGCGACCGCCTCATCGGCCTCCACCCGGGCCAGCAGGTCCTCCGGGCTGGTCGCGTCGGTCAGCAGGGCGAGTGGGCCGAGATCGATGCCCTCCAGATAGGTCGCGGTGACGACCTCGTCGACCCGGGCGCGGGCGGAGTCGATCGCGACGGTCGCGGCCTCGGTCTCGACTCGCGCCTGCGCGGCTCGCTGCGCGGCGGCGTCGGCGGCGCTCTGGGCACCCAGGAAGTCGAGGAGCGCAGCCTCCGCCGTCTCCCGATCCGCGGCGAGTGCGGCCTGTATGTCGTCGGTGCGACTGTCGAGCTCCACGAGCTCGGTCGTCAGGCGTCCCACCACCGCGGCCCGCTCCGCGACGCCATCCTGGCTACGCCGCAGCTCCTCGTCGCCGGGGTTGGGCGGGGGGCTGGGCTGGCCGAATGCGTCGCCACCCAGTCCGGTCAGGGTGATGCCCAGCAGGGTGAGCAGTACCAGGAGCGCGACCGCGCGTCCGGACCACCGCACGAGAGGCCTCCCCACAGCCGATGATCTCTTCGGTCGGGGGAACTCTGCCATCCGAACGCGCCCGGACCGGGCAACGACACACCTGGCGGAGCGCCCGAGTGCGGCGAACTGAACCTCGCCCGGATCCCGGGGTCATCGCAGGTGGCTTTCTCGGTTGGCAACCTAACCGGACAAGCGTACTGTTAGGCGGCGGGCGCGCGGGACCAGAACCGATCGGGCGCGGGGGACTCCGCACAACCCGATCCGCCGCGATCATCACCGCCAGGAGGAGAGCCACCGTGGCCAGCACCGAGAAGGCCAGCACCGGCAGGACCGGCACCGACAGCTTCGGAGCGAGAGGGACCATCCGGGCCGGCGGCACCGACTACGAGATCTTCCGGCTCTCCGCCGTCGACGGGGCGCAGCACCTCCCCTTCAGCCTGAAGGTGCTGCTGGAGAACCTCCTGCGGACCGAGGACGGGTCCACCGTCACCGCCGAGCACGTGCGCGCGCTGGGCGGGTGGGAGCCGACCGCCGAACCGGACACCGAGATCCAGTTTACCCCCGCCCGGGTGATCATGCAGGACTTCACCGGTGTGCCGTGCGTCGTCGACCTCGCGACCATGCGCGAGGCCGTCACGGAGCTCGGCGGCGACCCGGCGAAGGTCAACCCGCTCGCGCCTGCCGAGCTCGTCATCGACCACTCGGTGATCGTCGATGTCTTCGGCTCGAAGGACGCCTTCGCGCGCAACGTCGACCTCGAGTACGAGCGCAACAAGGAGCGCTACCAGTTCCTGCGCTGGGGCCAGGGCGCCTTCGACGAGTTCAAGGTCGTGCCGCCCGGTACCGGGATCGTGCACCAGGTCAACATCGAGCACCTCGCCCGCGTGGTCATGACCCGCGACGTGCCCATCGCCGGCGGGGGCTCGGTGTTGCGGGCCTACCCGGACACGCTCGTCGGCACCGACAGTCACACCACGATGGTCAACGGCCTGGGCGTGCTGGGCTGGGGTGTCGGCGGCATCGAGGCCGAGGCGGCGATGCTCGGCCAGCCCGTCTCGATGCTCATCCCGAAGGTCGTCGGCTTCAAGCTGATCGGGGAGATCCCGGCGGGCGCCACCGCCACCGACGTGGTGCTGACGATCACCGAGATGCTCCGCCGGCACGGCGTCGTCGGCACGTTCGTGGAGTTCTACGGCGAGGGTGTCGGCGCGGTGCCGCTGGCCAACCGCGCGACCATCGGTAACATGAGCCCGGAGTTCGGTTCCACCGCGGCGATCTTCCCGATCGACGAGGAGACCCTCCGGTATCTCACCCTCACCGGCCGCCCGGCGGAGCAGATCGAGCTCGTCGAGGCCTACGCGCGCGAGCAGGGTCTGTGGCACGACCCGGCCCGCGAGGCCACCTACTCCGAGACTCTCGAGCTCGATCTCGGCACCGTCGTCCCGTCCATCGCCGGCCCGAAGCGCCCGCAGGACCGGATCGCGCTGACCCAGTCCAAGGAGGCGTTCCGCTCCGCACTCGCCGATTATGCCGATCCGGGCAGCGCCGCCCCCGGTGCTCGCGAGCGCCCGGCTGGTGCGCGCTCGAGCGTGGACGAGTCGATCGAGGAGTCCTTCCCCGCCAGCGACCCGGGCTCGCCGAGCGGCGACGACGGTGCCGGTGCTCCTCGTCCACCGATCTCCGCTGCCACCGGCGCGAACGGGCGGACCAGCAAGCCCACCCCGGTGACGTTGGCGAGCGGCACGTCCGTCGAGATCGACCACGGCGCCGTCGTCATCGCCTCGATCACCTCGTGCACCAACACCTCCAACCCGTCGGTGATGCTCGGCGCGGCACTGCTCGCGCGCAACGCCGTGGACCGGGACCTGGCGGTCAAGCCGTGGGTGAAGACGTCGATGGCCCCGGGTTCGCAGGTCGTCACCGGCTACTACGAGAAGGCCGGGCTCTGGCCGTACCTGGAGAAGCTGGGCTACCACCTGGTGGGATACGGCTGCACCACCTGCATCGGCAACTCCGGGCCGCTGCCCGAGGAGATCTCGGCCGCGGTCAACGAGGCCGACCTCGCGGTCGTGTCGGTGCTGTCGGGCAACCGCAACTTCGAGGGCCGGATCAACCCCGACGTCAAGATGAACTACCTCGCGTCGCCGCCGCTGGTGATCGCGTACGCGCTCGCCGGCACGATGGACGTCGACTTCGAGAACGAGCCGCTGGGCCAGGACCCGACCGGCGCCGACGTCTACCTGCGCGACATCTGGCCCACCGCCGCGGAGATCCGGTCGACG
This sequence comes from Pseudonocardia sp., assembly GCA_050701055.1. Taxonomy (GTDB): domain Bacteria; phylum Actinomycetota; class Actinomycetes; order Mycobacteriales; family Pseudonocardiaceae; genus Pseudonocardia. The sequence goes on from JBOHEO010000010.1 coordinate 20,315, forward strand.
ATCGACGAGTCGATCGACCAGGAGATGTTCAAGAAGGACTACGCCGACGTGTTCGCCGGCGACGAGCGGTGGCGCTCGCTGCCCACGCCCGGGGGCGCGACCTTCGAGTGGGACCCGGCCTCCACCTACGTCCGCAAGCCCCCGTACTTCGACGGTATGGCGCCCGAGCCGGACGCGGTGGTGGACGTCTTCGGTGCCCGGGTGCTGGCGCTGCTCGGTGACTCGGTGACCACCGACCACATCTCCCCGGCCGGTTCCATCAAGGAGGACTCTCCGGCGGGGGCCTACCTGCGCGAACACGGCGTGGCGCGCAAGGACTTCAACTCCTACGGCTCCCGGCGCGGCAACCATGAGGTGATGATCCGCGGGACGTTCGCCAACATCCGGTTGCGCAACCAGCTCCTCGCCGAGGAGAACGACGGAAAGGGGGTGTCGGGCGGCTACACCCGCGACTTCACCGCCGGCGGCGAGCAGGCGTTCATCTACGACGCCGCGCAGAACTACGCCGCCGCCGGGATCGGGCTGGTCGTGCTCGGCGGCAAGGAGTACGGCTCGGGCTCCTCGCGGGACTGGGCGGCCAAGGGCACCGCGCTGCTGGGGGTGAAGGCCGTCATCGTGGAGTCCTACGAACGGATCCACCGGTCCAACCTGATCGGCATGGGCGTGCTGCCGTTGCAGTTCCCGAGCGGGGAGAGCGCCGCGTCGCTGGGCCTGGACGGCACGGAGACGTTCGACGTCTGCGGGGTCACCGCGTTGAACGAGGGCTCGATCCCGCGCACGGTGCGCGTCACCGCGACGAGACAGGACGGCGACGAGATCGAGTTCGACGCGACGCTCCGGATCGACACCCCCGGCGAAGCGGCCTACTACCGCAACGGCGGAATCATGCAGTACGTCCTGCGCACGATGCTGGGCGACTGACGCCCCCCACCCCCGATCCGACGCAACGAACGGCACTCTCGTGCGCACCTAACGTACGAAAGTGCCGTTCGTTGCACCGTTCCGGCTGCGGGTAGCGCCGGAGGGCGGGGGCTACTGCTGGTCGGCGGCGTCCGGGTCGTCGTCCACCGGTCCGCCGCCACGCATCAGCCAGAGCACCCCGTCCAGCTCGTCGGGCTTGATCAGCACGTCGCGCGCTTTCGAACCCTCCGACGGCCCCACCACCCCGCGCGACTCCAGCAGGTCCATCAGCCGCCCGGCCTTCGCGAACCCCACCCGAAGCTTGCGCTGGAGCATCGACGTCGACCCGAACTGGGAGGTGACCACCAGCTCCGCGGCCTGCACCAGCAGATCCAGGTCGTCACCGATCTCCGGGTCGACCTCGCGCTGCTCACCGGCCTTCTGCACCGTCACGCCGTCGGTGTAGGTCGGCTCGGCCTGATCCTTGGTGAACGCGACGATCGCGGAGATCTCCTCATCACCCACGTAGGCGCCCTGCATACGGGTGGGTTTGCCCGCGCCCATCGGCAGGTACAACCCGTCGCCCATCCCGATCAGCTTCTCCGCACCCGGCTGGTCCAGGATCACCCGCGAGTCGATCAGCGACGACGTCGCGAACGCCAGCCGCGACGGCACGTTCGTCTTGATCAGGCCGGTCACCACGTCCACCGACGGCCGCTGGGTGGCGAGCACCAGGTGGATCCCGGCTGCCCGGGCCTTCTGGGTGATCCGCACCACCGCATCCTCGACGTCGCGGGGCGCGGTCATCATCAGGTCGGCCAGCTCGTCGACGATACACAGGATGTAGGGATAGGGCCGGTACTCCCGCTCGCTGCCCAGCGGCGCGGTGATGTCCCCGGACCGCACCTTCTTGTTGAAGTCGTCGATGTGGCGGACCTTGTTGACCTGCATGTCCTGGTAGCGCTGCTCCATCTCCTCCACCAGCCAGGCCAGCGCGGACGCCGCCTTCTTCGGCTGGGTGATGATGGGCGTGATCAGGTGCGGGATGCCCTCGTACGGCGTGAGCTCCACCATCTTCGGATCGATCAGGATCATCCGGACCTCGTCCGGAGCGGCCCGGGAGAGCAGTGATACGAGCATCGAGTTGACGAAGCTGGACTTGCCCGAACCGGTCGACCCGGCTACCAGCAGGTGGGGCATCTTCGCCAGGTTCGCGGTGAGGAAATGTCCCTCGATGTCCTTGCCGAGCCCGATGACCAGGGGGTGCTGCTCGGCGCGGGCGTTGCCGCTGCGCAGCACGTCGCCCAGGCGGACCATCTCCCGGTCGGTGTTGGGCACCTCGATGCCCACGGCCGACTTGCCGGGGATCGGCGCCAGGATCCGGACGTTGTCGGTGGCGACGGCGTAGGAGATGTTCTTGGTGAGCTGGGTGATCTTCTCGACCTTGACCCCGGGGCCGAGCTCGATCTCGTAGCGGGTGACCGTCGGGCCGCGGGTGAAGCCGGTGACCTGGGCGTCGACGGCGAACTGGTCGAGCACGCCGGTGATCGCCTCGATCATGACGTCGTTGGCGCGGCTGCGGGTCTTCGGGACCGGGCCGCCGGGCAACAGGTCACTCGGTGGCAGCTTGTATGCCTCAGCGCCGGCGGACTCCGGCATGGTGAGGCGCAACTGCTCCCCCACCTCACCGTCCGGTGCGGGCTCGGCGGGCGGTGCGGCCGGCACCGCCGCGGCGGACGGACGCACCGGCACGGCTCGTGGTCCAGCGGCCGACTCGGCCTCGGGCGTCTCCGGATGGTCATCCGCACCGTCACCGGCTGCGGCCTGGCGACGCCGCGAGGGGCGACGCAGCGTGACCGGCGGGGCCTCGGCGACCGGGTCAGGTCCTGGATCGGCTCCGGCCGCGACACCCGGATCGTCGACGGTGCGGCCGAGCAGCCGGCGCACCCGATCGGGCACCTCGCGGACCGGGGTGGCCGTGAGCACCAGGAACGCGTAGCCGGACAGCAGCACCAGCACCGGTCCGGCGACCCAGTTCGTCAGACCGGTCGAGAGCGGCGTCGCCGACAGGTAACCGATCGCTCCCCCGCCGTCGACCCAGAGCGCGGGATCCTGCGGTGACCCGGCGACGAGGTGGACCAGCCCGAGTACGCCGAGGGCCAGCAGCAGCGATCCGACGGCCACCCGCGGACGCGACTCCGGGTGCGGCCGCGTGGCCACCAGCACCACGCCGATCACGAACAGCAGCACGGGCAACAACACCGCCCCGAGCCCGACGACCGCGCCGACGGCCCCGGACAGCCACTGCCCGACCGGTCCGCCCGCTCCCCACCACACCCCTGCCGCGGTGACGACCGCGAGCACGAGGAACCCCACGCCGAGCCCGTCGCGGCGGTGCGCCGGATCCAGCTCTCGGGTGCGCCAGAGGGTGCGACCAACCCAGCGGCCGAGCCTCGCGATACCCCGCCCGACTCCGTCGATCGCACGATCGATCAGATCAGGACCACGCCTCGGTGGCGGTGTGCGCCTGGCCGACCGGGTGCCGACCGGGCGGCGGGTGGTCGGCCTGCGGCCCCCGACGGGACGGGCCGACCCCGTCCCGGTGGAACGGGCCGACCCCGCAACAGTGCCCTTGCCAACGTCCTTGCGCGCGTCCTTGCCAGCGCTGCCACCTGCCGCCGTCCGTCCTGCCATGCACCCACGGTATCCGCGACGGGTCGCGCATTCGGTGACCGCCGCACCCCGCTGCACCGCGGGTATCGCCATCGCGCGGTGCTCGTGCTCTGCGCGGGCGTGGCAACCCGCCGTGGGGCTACACCGCGATGACCGTCGGCACGATCATCGGACGCCGCCGGTAGGTCTCCCCCACCCACCGTCCGACGACGCGACGCACGGCCTGCGCGATGCGGTGGGTGTCGATCACACCCTCCTGTTCGATGCGCGCAAGCTCGTTCTCCACCAGCGGCAACACGGCTTCGAGCGCCTTGGGATCCTCGGAGAAGCCGCGGCCCGACAGCGTGGGGGCGGCCACCGGCCGTCCGGTGGCCGCGTCGATGGCGACCGTGATCGAGATGAAGCCGCTCTCGCCGAGCACCAACCGGTCCGCGAGGGTGGGCTGCTCGACGTCACCGAACGCGACCCCGTCGATATAGGCCCGACCGACCGGTACCCGCCCGGTGATCATCGCCTTTCCGTCGACGAGGTCGACGACCACGCCGTTCTCCGCCAGCACGACGGAATCCGGGGACACCCCGGTCTGTTCGGCCAGCACGGCGTTGGCCCGCAGATGCCGCCATTCCCCGTGCACCGGCATGACGTTGCTCGGCCGCACCGCGTTGTAGAGGAACAGCAGCTCACCCGACGACGCGTGGCCCGATACATGCACCTTGGCGTTGCCCTGATGAACTACCTGAACATCCGCCCGCACCAGGCTGTTCATCACACCGTGCACGGCGTGCTCATTGCCGGGGATGAGCGAGCTGGACAGGATGACGGTATCCGTGGGGCGCACCTGCAATGTGCGGTGCTCACCGCGTGCGACCCGCGACAACACGGCCATGGGTTCGCCCTGAGATCCGGTACAGACGATGAGCAGCTCGTCGTCGGGGATCTCCTGCACGTCGTCCAGCTCCACCAGAACGCCCTCGGGCACCGAGAGCAGCCCGAGCTCCGTGGCCAGCGCCATGTTTCGCAGCATCGACCGGCCGATGAGACACACCCGTCGGCCGTTCAGGACTGCCGCGTCGATGATCTGCTGGACCCGGTGGACGTTGCTGGCGAAGCACGCCACGAAAACGCGATCCGGGGCCTTCCCGATCGCGGCCGCCAGGACCGGACCCACCGAACGCTCGGCCGGCGACACCCCGTCGACCTCGGCGTTGGTCGAGTCGACCATGAAGAGATCCACACCCTCGTCACCGAGCCGGCTGAAGCCCGGCAGGTCGGTCAGCCGGCCGTCCATCGGCAACTGGTCGAGCTTGATGTCGCCCGTGTGCAGCACGACGCCCGCCGACGTGCGGATCGCCACCGCCAGCGCCTGCGGAATCGAGTGGCTCACGGCGAAGTACTCGCATTCGAAAACGCCGTGCCGGAGCCGCTGACCTTCGGTCACCTCGAGAAGGTGGGGGGTGAGCTTGTGCTCGCGGCACTTCGCGGCCACCAGCGCGAGGGTGAAGGGCGAACCGACGACGAGCAGGTCAGGACGTTGCCGCAGCAGGAACGGCACCGCACCGATGTGATCCTCATGCCCATGGGTGAGCACGAGCGCGTCGATGTCGCCGAGCCGGTCGGCGATCGGGCGGAAGTCGGGAAGGATGAGGTCGACACCTGGCGAGTCGGCGTCGGGGAACAACACGCCGGAATCCAGCACCAGCAGCCGGCCCTCGAACTCGAAGACCGTCATGTTGCGGCCGATCTCACCGATGCCGCCGAGCGCGATGACCCGCAGCGCCCCGGCCGGCAACGGCGGCGGCGGGTTCATCGGCACCCCGACGACGCTGACCTCCTCCGGCGGTGCCGGGGTGGGCCGGCCCTGGTCTCGTCGGGGCGGGCGGGGGTGGCGGTCCGACCGGGGGCGGTCGGACCGTGCGGGGGGACGGGTCATCGGTACGCGACCTCCGCCCCGAGGTCGGCGGTGGCTCGAGCGCCGAGCGCACCCCGGCCGCGGTCCGCGTCACTGCGGGAGATGCCACTGTGTGACTGGGCCTGCGGGTCGAGCGCGATGCCGGCGGCCGTGAGGTCGGAGGCGATCGCGGCAACCTGCTCGGCGGTGGGCGGCGGCAACGGCAGGCGGGTCTCGCCGACGTCCAAGCCGCGCAGCCGCAGCGCCGTCTTCGCGAACACCACGCCGCCGACCCGGCCCATCGCCCGGATGACCGGCAGCGTGGCCACGTTCAGCGCGCGGGCCCGCTCCACCTCCCCGGCCTCGTAGGCGTCGACGAGAGCACGCAACCGATCGGCCACGACGTGTCCGATGACACTGACGAACCCGACGGCACCGACCGACAGCCACGGCAGGTTCACCGGGTCGTCGCCGGAGTAGTAGGCGAGCGTGGTGGTGGCGAGGACCTCGGTGCCGACCCGCAGGTCGTTGCGCGCGTCCTTCACCGCGACGATCCGCGGGTGCTGCGCCAGCCGTTGCAACGTCTCGATCTCGATCGGGATGACGCTGCGCGCCGGGATGTCGTAGAGCATCACCGGCAGGTCGGTGGCGTCGGCGATCGCGGAGAAGTGCAGCACCAGACCCGACTGCGGGGGCCGCGAGTAGTACGGGGTGACGAGCAGCAGCCCGCGGGCACCCGCCTTCTCCGCGGTGCGCGCCAGGCGAATGCTGTGAGCGGTGTCATACGTGCCGGCCCCGGCCACGACGGTGGCCCGGTCTCCGACCGCGGTGACGACCGCGCGGACCAGCTCGGACTTCTCGGTGTCGGAGGTGGTGGGGGACTCACCGGTGGTGCCGTTGACCACCAAGCCATCGTTGCCGAGGTCAACGAGGTGCGCAGCCAGCTCCTCGGCCCGGTCGAGGTCGAGGCGACCCTCGGAGTCGAAGGGCGTGACCATCGCGGTCAGCACCCGGCCGAAGGGGCGGCCCGGTGGTCGCGGTACGGCAGGCGTCGGGCTCATGAGGTGACGGTACCGCGACGGTCCGACAACACCTGCGGTGTGCACCGTCGGGCGAGCGGCCTCCGGCCGAGCCGGGCTCGATGACCACCGTGCGCGGATCCGCGTCCGGGTTGCTCCTCATCCTGTTGAGCTCACCCGGTAGCACAGCGCAGCCCAGTCCCCGCGGCGGACGGTGCGACCCCCGGATCCGGGGCCTCGGGTGCCGCTCAGCGGACGAGGACGGGGGAGGCCCAGCCGCACAGCGAGTGGTCGGCGCGGGCGATGCTCAAGCTGAGCGTGCGGCGGTACTCGACCCAGGCGAGGGCGAGCATCCGTTCGTCGACGGAGTACTCCGGATAGGTCACCTGGTAGCCCGACAACCACACGAACGGCACGTTGACGCCGTCCATCGCCCGGGCCCAGCGCGGGAAATGCGCCGCCGCGGCGAGTATCTCGGCGTGCGCGGAGTGTCGACCGCGGATGCCGCGCGGGCGGATGTGCCGTCCCGGGTCCCAGTGGGCACCGAGATCGACGGTCACCCGGCGGACTCCCGGCCGGTGCTCGATGCCCGCGAGCAGCCGCACCGGCTTCGGCCGGCTCTCGTAGGAGTCCCGGAGCCAGTCCCAGGACCACGTGTTGAGCTGGCGCTCGGTCGCGACGCTCCACATCTCGTGACAGGTGCGCCGGACCCCGTCCATCTCACCCTCGTCGTCACCCCGGTACTCGGTGTCGAGATAGACGGCGATCAGGTCGACGACCAGCGGATCGGTGTAGGCCTGCGGCGTGAGGTCGATCGCATCGAGGTCGGCAGCCCGAAAGTCCCACTCCCGGTCCTCGTTCCACCGCCGGACGTTGGCGAGCTGCTCGGTGAGCGGAGCGAACAGGTACTGCGGCGGTCGGCCCCGCACCGTCGGGACCGCACTGCGCGTCGGCAGCCGGATGTCGCCCATACCCCTGTTTACTACCCTGCGCCGGGCAGGAACACCATGGTTGCTCGCCCGTGGTGGGTGACATGCGGCACCGATCCGGCAAGTAGGGTCCATCCTCGTGCGACAGATCCTCGAACTGCTCGAGCGCGATGCCCAGTTGTCCCACGCAACGATCGCGACCATGACCGGGCTGCCGGTCGCCGAGGTCGCCGCGCAGGTGGCGGCGTGGGAGGCAGCCGGGGTGATCCGCCGCTATAAGGCGGTGATCGACTGGGACGCGGTGGATGCCGCGTCGCAAGGCCCCGAGGACGTCACCGCGTTCATCGACGTCTCCGTTGCCCCGGCCCGCACCGTCGGGTTCGACGACGTCGCCGAGCGGATCTCCCGGTTCGCCGAGGTCCGCAGCGTCTACCTCGTCTCCGGGGGGCACGACCTGCGCTGCACGATCACCGGACGCAGCATCCGCGCGGTGTCGGACTTCGTCTCCCAGAAGCTGGCGACGATCGATCGGGTGCAGGCGACCGCCACCCACTTCGTGCTCAAATCCTACAAACGTGACGGCGACGCGTTCCTCGCACCCGAGCCCGACCACCGCCTGCCAGTCACCCCGTGAGGCCGCTCAACGCGGTCGTCGCGGCCTGCCCACCGTCGGGCATCCGGCGGTTCTTCGACATCGCCGCCGAGATGGACGGCGTCATCTCCCTCGGGGTCGGCGAGCCCGACTTCGTCACCCCGTGGCGCATCCGAGAAGCCGGGATCTACGCCCTTGAGCACGGCTACACCACCTACACCTCCAACGCCGGTCTGCCGAGGCTGCGCCGACTGATCTGCGCCGACCTGGCGGATCGCTACGACGCCCACTACTCGGCCGACGGCGAATGCCTGATCACCACCGGGGTGTCCGAGGGCCTGGACCTGGCGCTGCGCGTGCTGCTCAACGCCGGTGACGAGGTCATCATCCCGGAGCCCTGCTACGTGGCCTACGAGCCGTGCGTCGCGTTCGCCGGTGGCGTCCCGGTCCGGGTGCCCACCCGATGGGAGGATGGCTTCGCGGTCGACCCCGCCGTCGTCGAGGCCGCGATCACCCCGCGGACGAAGGCGATCCTGATCGGCTCGCCCGCCAACCCGACGGGTGCCGTGCAGCCGAGAGCAGCACTGACCGCGCTCGTCGCCCTCGCCGAGCGCCACGACCTCTACCTGATCTCCGATGAGATCTACGACCGGCTCACCTACGACGGCACGCACACCTGCCTCGGTGCCCTGCCAGGTGCCCGCGAGCGCACGGTACTGCTCGGTGGGTTCTCCAAGGCACACGCGATGACGGGTTGGCGGGTCGGCTGGATCTGCGCGCCGCGCGCCGTCGCGGAGCTGTGCGTGCGGGTGCACCAGTACACGATGCTGTGCGCCCCGCACATCTCCCAGCTCGCCGCCGTGGAGGCGCTCAGCGGGGGCGACGCCGACGTCGCCGAGATGGTGGCCGACTACGACCGGCGCCGCCGGGTGTTCGTCAAGGGGCTGCGCGAGCTCGGTCTGGACTGCCCGGAACCCGGCGGGGCGTTCTACGCGTTCCCCTCGATCCGGCGCTCCGGGCTGGACTCCGAGGCCTTCGCCGAAGGGCTGCTGCACACCGAGCGGGTAGCCGTCGTGCCGGGCAGCGTGTTCGGGCTGTCCGGGGAGGGTCACGTGCGTTGCTCCTACGCCACCGCGCTACCGCTGCTGGAGGAGGCCCTGGAACGGATCGGGAGGTTCCTCGGATCGCTGCAGGTGGTCGGCGACGCCGCGGACACGATCGGGGCCGTGCCGAGTCAGCCGGCGCCGCGGAACACGGGGTAGATCGGCAGAGTGGTGGCGGCGTCGGGGAACCGCTCGTGCAGGGCCGTCGCGACCTCGCGCCCCAGTGCGGCGCTTGCGGGGAGACCACCGAGTTGCGCGGCATCGGCCATCTGACGCCAGTAGTGCGACAGCGCGGTGCTGATCCGCGGTGACCGGGTGGCGTCGAGCCCGACCGGCATGTCGCGGTCCCGGACCCGTGGCAGCAGCCACCAGGTGCACAACCACACCCACAGCAACTGGGCCCGCAGCAGCCGGCGCTCCAGGTGGTCGGGATGATCGAGGTCCGGCCAGACCGTGACGATCTCGTTGCGCCACGCCTGGAGCATCGTCTCGGCCATCCCCGGGGGCAACGCGAAGCTGGCCTCGCAGCCGGGGAACGGCACGCGAAAGTAGGCGGCATCCAGCGCAACGTCGCGGAAACAGCCCCACTCGAAGTCGACGAACCGCACGCCACGGCTCGTGACCAGGTTGTTGTCCGGGCAGGTGTCCGAGGGACTGAAGGCCCGGTAACGCGTGCCGCCCAGCAGTCGCGCGGTCTCGTGCGCCTCCTGCGCGGCGGCGGTCGACACCCCGACCTTGAGCTCTTCGGTGAGCAGGCCGGGCACCCCAGCGAGCGCGGCGCGGGCCACGTCGGCCATCGGGTCGCGCCACGACCGTTCCCCGAGGCGGCGCAGCAACGCGCCGAAGTCGCCCTCCCGCCCGGCGGTGGCGGCCTGCATCCGGCCCAGGCCACCGGCCCAGCTGAGCAGGCAGCGCTGCGCGGCGGCCGGATCGGACCCGAACAGCTTGTCCGCGAGCGTGGAGCTGCGGCCAAGGTCCTCGAGCACCAACAGCCGGGTCTGCTGGTCGTGCGCGATGATCACCGGGCTGGGCCGGATGTCAGCAGGAAGGGCGGTGAAGAGCTGGCAGCTGGCCACCTCGTAGTGGAAGGGGTCGGCCCGTTCCGGGTCGGGCGCTCCGAGGTACTGCTTGACCACCAGCGTGCGGGGCAGCGAGAACGGGTTGCGCGCCACCCGCGCGCGGGCCACCACGGACCGGTCGCTCCCCCCGAGGTCCTCCGGATCGGCCAGCACGACCCCGGCACCGGCCCGGCGGCTGAGCAGACGTTCAGCGGCAGCCAGCGCAGCGAGCACCGGCCGGGGGAAACTACGCAGGTCGCCAGCCATCGCGCAAGACCCTACCCCGCTGAGAGCTTGCGCCCGCCGGTCCGCCTTGCCGCCTCGACCCGTCGGGACAGCATCAGCACAGCGGCGGCCGCCACCACGATGCCCGCGAGGTTGATCGCCAGCTGAGCGGCGGACAGCGCAGCAGCCGCGAATCGCCCTTCGACCAGCGCGACCGACGCGAACGCCGCCGCCGGCACGGTGGTGACCGAGATGAACACCCCGACCAGTGTCGCCGACTTCGCCGAGGTCAGCGACAGCATCCCGGCCGCGCCCGCGAGCAGGGCGACGATCAGCGAGAACGGGCCGACCTCGTAGACGAAGTCGACCTGATCGAGCTGGTCGAGCTGGTCGGTGGACAGCAGGCCGGTGGCATCGAACACCATCGCGACCACCGCCGTGGTGGCCATGGCCAGCGGGAAACCCGCGCCGAGCGCGAAGACACCGCGCCGTACCAGATCGCCACGGCGCAGCACCGCCCCGACGGCCACCGCGGCCAGCGGCCCGAACTCCGGACCGAGCACCATCGCCCCGACGATCGTCACCGGTGAGTTGGTGATCACACCGATCGCCGCCAGCAGGCAGGCGATGGTGAGGAACACCAGGAAGCTGATCGAGAATCGGGACTCCTCGCCGGTGCGGGCGATGACGTCGTCCCAGATCACCGCGTCCGACGGATCGCCCGGGGCGGCCTCCTGAGCCGCGTCGGCCGTGTCGGAGAGCACGGTGTCCAGCGTGTCGAGCATGATGGCGCCGTTGTGGTCGATTCCGAGTCGGGAGAGCCCGCCGAGCAGCGCGTCGGCGGACTCCCGGGTGATCACAGCCTCCACGAGGTCACCCGGAGGGTGCACGGCCACGCCGGGCGCCACCGTGACATGTGCGACACCGGGCTCGGCAAGCAGCAGATCCCGGACCGCATCAGTGCATGCCGCAGGGCAGATGACCCGCAAAGCCAACACGGGGCGTCAGCTCGGCCGGGTCACCGGGGGCGCGGTCGGTGCCGCGGCGGGCGCGCTCAGCGGCTGGAGGTTCGGGGGCTGAGCTATCCCGGGCTGAGTTGTCCCGGGCCGGGCGTCGACGCCTGCCTCCCGGCGCTGCTCTGGGCTGATCGGTGCCGGGGCTGCGGTCAGTGGGTCGTACCCCCCACCGGTCTTCGGGAACGCGATCACGTCACGCAACGAGTCGGCACCGGAGAGCAGCATGCAGATCCGGTCCCAGCCGAACGCGATCCCGCCATGCGGTGGCGGCCCGTAGGCGAACGCGTCGAGCAGGAACCCGAACTTCTCCCGCTGCTCACCCTCGTCCATCCCCAGCAGCGAGAACACCCGCTCCTGCAGGTCACAACGGTGGATCCGGATCGACCCACCGCCGATCTCGTTGCCGTTGCACACGATGTCGTAGGCGTAGGCCAGCGCCTGGTCCGGAGACGCCTCGAAGCGATCGGTCCACTCGTCGTTGGGCGCGGTGAAGGGGTGGTGCACCGCGGTCCAGCCGAGCTCGTTGCCCTGGTCGTCCCGGATCCTCTCGAACATCGGCGCGTCGACCACCCAGACGAACGACCACGCGCTCTCGTCGAGCAGCCCGCACCGTCGGGCGATCTCGCCGCGGGCGGCGCCGAGCAGCGCCTGCGCATCGGCCGTGGCTCCGGCGGCGAAGAAGACGCAGTCGCCGGGCTCGGCACCCGTGGCCTTGGCCAGCCCGTCGCGCTCGGCCTCGGACAGGTTCTTCACCACCGGCCCGCGGTCGCTCACCGAGCCGTCCGCACCGACCAGTACGTAGGCCAGCCCGCGGGCGCCACGCTGCTTGGCCCATTCCTGCCACCCGTCGAGCTGCTTGCGCGGCTGGCTCGCGCCACCGGGCATGACCACGGCGCCGACGTGCTGGGACTGGAACACCCGGAACGAGGTCTCCGCGAAGTACTCGGTGAGATCGATGAGCTCGACGCCGAAGCGCAGGTCGGGTTTGTCGGAGCCGTAACGGGCCATCGCCTCGGCGTGGGTGATGCGCGGAACCGGACGCGGGATCTCGTGCCCGGCGAGGTCGAGCCAGAGCGCGGCGGTGATCTCCTCACCGAGTGAGATCACGTCGTCCTGGTCGACGAAGCTGCACTCGATGTCGAGCTGGGTGAACTCGGGCTGGCGGTCGGCGCGGAAGTCCTCGTCGCGGTAGCACCGGGCCATCTGGTAATAGCGCTCGATACCGCCCACCATGAGCAGCTGCTTGAACAGCTGGGGGCTCTGCGGCAGCGCATACCAGGAGCCGGGGCGCAGCCGTGCGGGGACAAGGAAGTCGCGCGCCCCCTCGGGCGTGGAGCGGGTGAGCGTGGGTGTCTCGATCTCGACGAACTCCCGCTCGTGCAGCACGGTGCGGGCGATCCGGTTGGCCTCGCTGCGCAGCCGCATGGCCGCCGCGGGGCCGGCGCGGCGCAGGTCGAGGTACCGGTGCTTGAGGCGGATCTCCGCACCGATCTCGCTGTGCTCGTCGAGCGGGAACGGCAGTGGCGCCGATTCCGACAGCACCGTGAACGCGGTGGCCGTGACTTCGATCTCCCCCGTGGCGAGATCGGGATTCTCGTTGCCTTCGGGTCGACGCACGACCTCGCCGGTGACCTGCACGCAGAACTCCGCCCGCAGTCGGTGGGCCCGCCGCGCCATCTCGCCCTCGCGGAACACCACCTGCGCCGAGCCGGAGGCGTCCCGCAGATCGATGAAGATCACCCCGCCGTGATCACGGCGACGTGCCACCCACCCGGCGAGGGTCACGGTCTGTTCGGCAAGTGCGGCACGCAACGTGCCGGCGGGGTGGGTACGCATCACGGGTTCGAGGCTATCCGGGCCCATCAGCTGACCGGCCGGCAGGTTTCAGCCGAACGAACCTGCCGGCCGGGTGGAGTGCACAAGCTCCCGGTAGGCCTCCCGGAGCGGTGCCGCGGCCCGGGTGCCAGCGGATTCGGCGGCGCGGACGACCTCCAGCACCCGCCACCGATTCGACGGCGCCACCCTGCCGGATCCCACCGCGTCGAGCGCGGACCGGGCGGCCTCGTCGACCTGGCCCTGCCCGATCAGCGCGAGCGCCAGGTCGAGCCGCGCCACCGCGAGCCTGCGCTGCCGGGCGCCGGGTGCGCCACCGGCCGACAGTGCGGCGATCACCTCCCAGGCGACGTCCACCGCGGCCGGGTCGCCTACCCACGACAGCGTCGTCGCGGTATACGACATCGCCGAGCCGCGCCCACGCCCGGCCCTCCTGCGCGGTCGCCTGGATCAGCGCGGAGCTGCCGTGCGGCGCGAGCTGCTGCGCGGCCCGCGCCAGTCGCGCGGCCCGCTCGTACTGCCCGAGCGTGAACCTGGCACAGCTTCCAGGACGACGCACCACGCGGGCAGGCTACCCACGCGCGCTACCGAAGGGTGCCCCATGAGCAACCACGCACGGACAGTGACCCTCGTCGTGCTGGGTGTGTCCGGAGTGGGCAAGAGCTCGGTTGCCGCCGAGCTCGTCGCGCGCACCGGCTGGGAGTTCGTCGAGGGCGACGACCTGCATCCCGAAGGCAATCGGCGGAAGATGGCCGCCGGCCACCCGCTCGACGACGACGACCGCCGGCCCTGGCTGCACCGGGTGGCAGCGTGGATCGGCGAGCTGGAGGCGGCCGGGCGCAGCGGCGTCGTCACGTGCTCGGCGCTCAAGCGCTCGTACCGCGACCTGTTGCGGGACGGCCACCCCTCGGTGCGTTTCGTGCACCTGCTCGCGCCGCCCGAGCTGATCGCGCAGCGCGTCACCGCCCGGCAGGGCCACTACATGCCGCCGTCGCTTCTCGACAGCCAGCTCGCCACTCTCGAGGACCTGCAGCCCGACGAGCCCGGTACCTGCGTGGACACCACCGGTGACCCACCGACCGTGGCGGAGCTTGCGCTTCGTGAGCTCGGCCTGGACGGGGAGTCCCGGGCAGCAACCGGAGGAGGTCCACCGTGACCGTTGGATCATTCGCCACCGAGACCCCGGATGGCGCGCGCGGTGCCATGTGTCGGCATTGACAGGATGGGGTCGTGGAGTCGCGCGGCCCGGGCATCCCGCCCGAATCGGAACGGCGCGCCGCGTCGCGCCCGGAAGCCGGACGACCCCGACACGGCCTGGCGGACCCCGAGCTTCCGATGCCATCCACCGGCATGATCCCGGTCAGGCCGGGATCGAAGCGGCCTGCGCAGCGTCCCGGCAGCACTGCCGATGAGACCGCACAGGTCGCTCGACCCGTTCCCGCCAGGGCATCGCGGGGGCGCCGGCACGCCGGCACACCCGCTCCTGAGCCCGTCTCCGGTCACGGGCACGGGCACGGCCACTCCCCCGCCGCACCGGCCGGGCGCCGGGTGCGCATCCTCATCGCCGCCCTGCTCGTGCCCTGCGCGCTGGCCACCCTGGTCGGGCTCGTGCTCCTCTGGCCGGCAGCCGGCCCGCCGCCGACCGCCCGGATCGCGGCGCAGGAACCGGTGCGCGCTGAGGTCACCGCCGCGCGCACCGCGGAATGCGCACCCGGCTCGGGTGACCGGGCATGCCTGGCACTGGTCCTGCGGATGGCCGACGGACCGCTGCCGGGCCGCGACCTGGTGCAGGTGGTGCCGGTCGAGCCGAGCACCCCGCGGTTCGCCGTGGGCGATGACGTGGTGCTCGCCTACTTCGGCAGCGACCCCGGCGACCCCGAGTCCTACCAGGTCGTGGACATCCAACGCGGCACCCCGCTGCTGTGGCTCGCGGCACTGTTCGCCGGGGCGGTGCTGCTGCTCGGCCGGTGGCGCGGACTGGCCTCGCTCGCCGCGCTGGTACTGAGCTTCGGGGTGTTGCTGGTGTTCGTGTTGCCGGCCATCCTCAGCGGTCGCGACCCCCTGGCCGTCGCGGTCGTCGGCTCCTGTCTGATCATGTTCGCGGTGCTCTACCTGACGCATGGCCCGTCGGCGCGCACGTCCACCGCGGTGTTGGGCACGCTGGTGTCGCTGGCGCTGATCGGCGCGCTCAGTGCGGGTTTCTCCGCCGCGACCGAGCTCACCGGCCTCGACGACGAGACCATCGACCTGATCGCCTCGCTCGGCACCGGCATCGACGCCCGCGGCCTGCTGCTCGCCGGCATCGTGATCGGGGCGCTTGGCGTGCTCGACGACGTCACGGTGACCCAGGCCAGCGCGGTGTGGGAGCTGCGCCGGGCCAACCCGGATCTCGGTGCGCCGGCGCTCTTCGCCTCGGCCATGCGGATCGGGCGCGACCATGTGGCGTCGGCCGTCAACACCCTGGTACTCGCCTACGCCGGCGCGGCGCTGCCGCTGCTGCTGCTGTTCACGCTGTCCGGACGGAGCCTCGGCGACGTGGCCACCACCCAGGCCGTCGCCACCGAGATCGTGCGCACGCTGGTCGGCAGCATCGGCCTGGTCGCCTCGGTCCCGATCACCACGGCGCTGGCCGCCATCGTGGCCAGCCGCGAGTCGCCGCAGGCCCAGCGAGCACCGTCACAGCCCGCGCCCCGGTGATGGCACGAGCCCCTGCAGGAACGGGTTGGCGCCCCGCTCCCGGCCGATCGTGGTCCCAGGCCCGTGCCCTGGCAGCACGACGGCGGAGTCGTCGCGGGTCAGCAGCTTGTCGCGCAGGCTGATCAGCAGCTGTGCATGGTCCCCGCCCGGCAGGTCGGTGCGCCCGATGGAGCCGGCGAACAACGTGTCCCCGGCGATGATCACCTCGACTCCCTCCTCGGTCGGCGTGGTGAACACGATCGATCCCCGGGTGTGCCCCGGGGTGTGGTCGACCCGGAAGCCGATCCCGGCGAGGTCGAGGACGGTGCCGTCGTCGAGGCTGCGGACCTCGCGGGGTTCGCGCAGCTCGATCCGCCCACCGAAGAGCGCGGCCGCCTCTCGCGAGATGCCCTTCATCGGGTCGGCGAGCATCTCCCGGTCTTCGGGGTGGATCCACGCCGGCACATCGTGCCCGTCACAGACTGGGGCGACACTGAAGGTGTGGTCGACATGGCCGTGGGTGAGCAGCACCGCGACGGGGGTGAGCCGGTGCTCGGCGAGCAGCGCGTCGAGGGGCTCGACGGCGTCCTGACCGGGGTCGACCACGACGCACGCCTGTCCTGGTCCCGTTGCCACGACGTAGCAGTTGGTCTGGAACGAACCGGCCGGGAATCCTGCGACAAGCACCCGACAAGCGTAGACGGGCACGCGATCGGCATCCGGCGACGCCCGGACCGCTCACGGGGCTCTCCGGACCGGTCGATAAGGTCGGCGCCGTTCAGGCGAGTCGGGAGGTCGTTGACCAGTGGCCACGAATCAGATGCGGCGCGAGGCGGCGAAGCGCAAGCTCGAGCGCCAGCAGGAACGTCGCGTGCAGCAGGCGAAACGACGCCGTCGGGGGGCCGTCATCACCTCGGCCTCCATCGTCGTGGTGGTCCTGATCCTCGTGCTGGTGCTCCCCAACTTCCTCGGGGGCGACGA
The DNA here is from genome assembly GCA_050701055.1 of Pseudonocardia sp. Lineage (GTDB taxonomy): Bacteria > Actinomycetota > Actinomycetes > Mycobacteriales > Pseudonocardiaceae > Pseudonocardia. The sequence goes on from JBOHEO010000010.1 coordinate 37,208, forward strand.
GGAGCCGGTCGAGGTCGATGCGGCCGCCGCGTCCACGCCCGGTGCGTGTGCGTTCACCGAGACCCCTGGCGAACCGGCCGCGAAGCCGGTGGCCGTTCCCGACATCACCCAGGCGCCCACCGAAGGCCAGGTCGCCGTGACCCTGCGGACGAACCGCGGTGAGGTCCCGCTGACTCTGGACCGCACGAAGGCGCCCTGCACGGTGGAGAACTTCGTCCGGCTCACCCAGGCGCGGTACTTCGACGGCACCACCTGCCACCGGCTCACCACGGGCGAAAGTCTCCAGGTTCTGCAGTGCGGCGATCCCACCGGCACCGGATCCGGTGGACCGGGTTACACCGTCAACGACGAGAAGCCCATCGACCTACAGCCGGTCGAGAACTCGGGCGGAGCGGTGGCCTACCCCCGTGGCCTCGTCGCGATGGCGAACACCGGTCGGCCGAACTCCGGCGGCAGCCAGGTCTTCCTCGTCTACGGCGACTCCATGCTTCCACCGGATTACTCGGTCTTCGGCACGATCGGCGAGTCCGGGCTCGCGGTGCTCGACCAGATCGCCGCCGCCGGACTCACCGGTGAGCAGCGGCCCGGCGACGGGGTTCCCGTGCAGCCGGTGATCATTGAGACGGCCACCGTCGCCTGACCCCCCACTGACCACTGGCCGACGACGGGAACTCCCAGCTCGAACGGCAAGAGTGGCGGTCGACCGGTCGCCACGACCAACATCGGTGCTGCCACGGCGGAGTGCTGAAAGGCCGACGCCGTCAAGATTGACCCGTGAATGATCCTGGTGCTACCTTGACATTGACCTTGGGCGGATGGAATCGAGGAAGTTCGTGCGGAAGTCTATTCTTTCTTTGGTTGCTGGCCTTGCAGTTGCACTCACCGTTGCAGGTACTCCCGCACATGCCCAAGAGGGTGAGGTGATCTGCGACTTGAAGATCGAAAACCCGCACTATTCAGATGGCGCGGGCAGCGTCATCTTCAAGAGTCGCGTGGCCTGTCAAGGTGCCGGTCCGGCAACGATCCGGATCGAAGGATTTCTCGAAGCTTTCGGCGGAACGCCGGAGAATCGACCACCTGGGCCCGGCCGGACCGTCACGTCGGACGAAACCCGAGCCGTCGCGAACGACGGCAGGTATGTAACCTTTTACACTCCGGTCGCCGGTGGCGCTAAGATGACCGGAAACGGCTGGTACCGGGGCAGCGTGCGGGGCACTGTGGTGACCCCACCCGGAACCGTGAACAGTGCCACCGGCAATGATGCCTACGTCGTCACTCCCTAGGCAGGTGCATTCTTGTGACGTCAGCGAACCCCACGAGGTGGCTCCCGGACCCGGCTACCCTCAGTTGGGCCTATGGCGTCATCGACGAGAATCACGTCAAGGCGTCCATCATGGCCACGCACCAGAGGATCATTGAGGGTGCCGACACTCCAGCTGCCCACGCGGAATACTGGCAGTCGATCGCCGAGGCGGCCATCGAGGCAGCCGTCTGGAGCATCGCGGATCGCGCGAAGGGCTGGACCTCCGACCCGGGTGCATAACCTTCGTGGAGTGAACCCGGAGGCTCCCTGACCCGTGTCCGGCGATCAACTCCGTCGGACCGACAGCCCGCTCAGCTCGCCGACGTCACCCGGTACACGTCGTACACACCCTCCACGTTGCGCACCGCGCGCAGCACATGGCCGAGGTGCTTCGGATCGCCCATCTCGAAGGTGAACCGCGACACCGCCACCCGGTCGTGGGACGTGGTGACCGAGGCGGACAGGATGTTGACCTTCCCGTCGGCGAGCACCTTCGTGATGTCGGAGAGCAACCGGTGCCGGTCCAGCGCCTCCACCTGGATCTTGACCAGGAACACCGAACCCGGCGACAACGACCAGGCCACCTCGACGAGCCGCTCCTCGCGTTGCCGCAGGTCCGAGGCGTTGGTGCAGTCGGCGCGGTGCACGCTGATGTCGCCACCGCGGGTGACGAACCCGAGGATGTCGTCGCCGGGTACGGGTGTGCAGCAGCGGGCCAGCTTCGTGTAGAGGTCGGTGAGGTCGGCCTCGTCACCCCGCACGACCACACCCGCGTCGCAGGCGGCCCGGCGCAGCCGAACCGTGGACGGCGTGGAGCGCTCGGCGAGCTCCTCCTCCGCGTCCTCCACCCCACCGAGCAACGCGACCAGCCGCTGTACCACGTGCCGGGCGCTGGCATGTCCTTCGCCGACGGCGGCGTAGAGCCCGGAGAGGTCCGGGAAATGCAGCTCCCGGGACAGCGCGACCATCGCGTCGGCGGAGACGAGCCGCTGCAACGGCATGCCGGTGCGACGCGCCTCCCGGGTGATGGCCTCCTTGCCCGCCTCGATGGCCTCCTCACGCCGTTCCTTGGCGAACCACTGCCTGACCTTCGTCTTGGCCCGTGGTGACGCGACGAACGCCAACCAGTCGCGGCTCGGGCCGGCGCCCTCGGCCTTGGACGTGAAGATCTCGACGACATCACCGGACTCGAGCTTGCGCTCCAGCGCCACGAGCTTGCCGTTGACCCGCGAGCCGATGCACCGGTTGCCGACCTCGGTGTGCACCGCATAGGCCAGATCCACCGGAGTGGACCCGACCGGCAACGTCAGCACATCGCCCTTGGGGGTGAACACGAAGATCTCGGCCGACGCCAGGTCGTACCGCAACGACTCCAGGAAGTCCCCCGGGTCGGCCGCCTCCCGTTGCCAGTCCAACAGCTGGCGCATCCACGACATGTCATCGACCTCGATCGCGCCGTTCGCGCTCACATGACCCTGCTGGCCCTGCTGGCTCTGCTGTCCTCGGGTCTCCTTGTACCGCCAGTGTGCGGCGATGCCGTACTCGGCCGTGCGGTGCATCGCGTGGGTGCGGATCTGCACCTCCAACGGCTTGCCGTCCGGCCCGATCACCGTGGTGTGCAGCGACTGGTACACGCTGAACCGCGGCTGGGCGATGTAGTCCTTGAACCGCCCGGGCATCGGCTGCCACAGCGCGTGCACCATGCCCATCGCCGCGTAACAGTCGCGCACCTCGTCGAGGAGCACGCGCACGCCGACCAGATCGTGGATGTCGTCGAAGTCGCGGCCCTTGACGATCATCTTGCGGTAGATCGAGTAGTAGTGCTTGGGCCGGCCCTCGACGGTGGCCGAGATTCGCGCGGAGTCGAGCTGCTGGGTGACCTCGTCGATCACCTGCTTGAGATAGGTGTCCCGGGACGGCGCGCGCGTCGCGACCAACCGGAGGATCTCGGAGTACTTCTTCGGGTGCAGGATCGCGAAGGACCGGTCCTCGAGCTCCCACTTCACCGTTGCCATGCCCAACCGGTGCGCCAGCGGGGCCATCACCTCGAGCGTCTCGCGCGCCTTCTTGGCCTGTTTCTCCGGCGGAAGGAAGCGCATCGTGCGCATGTTGTGCAGCCGGTCGGACAGCTTGATGACCAGCACCCGCGGGTCGCGGGCCATCGCGACGACCATCTTACGAATCGTCTCGGCCTCAGCGGATGACCCGAACTCGACCTTGTCCAGCTTCGTGACCCCATCGACGAGGTGCGCGACCTCGTCACCGAAGTCCCTGCGCAGCCGGTCGAGTGAGTAGTCGGTGTCCTCGACCGTGTCGTGCAGCAACGCCGCGACCAGCGTGGTGGTGTCCATGCCCAGCTCGGCCAGGATCGTGGCGACGGCGAGCGGATGGGTGATGTAGGGGTCGCCGGACTTGCGCTTCTGCCCCTCGTGCTTGGCCGCCGCGACGTCGTAGGCACGTTGGAGCAGGAGCAGGTCGGCCTTGGGATGCATGACGCGATGCACGCTGGCCAGCGGCTCGAGCACGGGCTGCACCACCGCGACCCGTTGGGGGGTCATCCGGCGCGCGATCCGGGCCCGCACCCGACGGGTCGCCGACGGTTTGATCACCACGGACGGAACGTCAGGCCCGGGCAACGGTGGGGCCACCGGCTGCACATCAGTCATGCGGCTCTCACCCAGACGAGGATAGACCCGCTCCACGCACGAGCACCTATCGCGGGACGAGAAACAGGTCCTACATACCGAGCAGTGCGTGCACGTCGATGTCGCCCAGCCGAGCACGTCCCCCGAGCGCGGTGAGCTCCATCAACACGCCGACGCCGATCACCTCGGCACCGACGTCGGCGAGCAGCGCGCACGTCGCGGCCGCGGTGCCGCCGGTGGCCAGCACGTCGTCGACCACGAACGCGCGCGCGCCCGGAATCACCGTGTCGGCCGGCAACTCCAGGGTCGCGGTACCGTACTCGAGGTCGTAGGTGCGTGCCGCCGCGACGCACGGTAGCTTGCCCGCCTTGCGCACGGGCACGATTCCCGTGCTCGCGACCACCGCCACGGCCGCACCGAGCAGGAACCCGCGGGCCTCGATCCCGACCACGATGTCGGCATCCCCGACGAACGATGCGAGCTCGGTGGTGAGCGTCGCGAACGCCTCGGCATCGGCCAGTACCGGAGTGATGTCGCGGAAGAGAATGCCCGGGTGGGGATAGTCGGGCACGTCGCGGACCAATCCCAGGACCCGCGCGAACGAGGGCTCGGAGTCGTCGATCACCGAACCTGCACCCTCACCGGCGCCTCTTGCCCGTCGGCCGGGAGGGGGTGCCCGTGGAGCGGGAGGCGGCCCGGCGGTCGGCGGGCTTGCCGGGTCGCGCCGGTGCACCCGCCGCGGCCGCCATCGCGCGATCACGGCGTGGGTCGGTGGCGAGCACCGCGTCGTCGGCACCAACCGGCCCGGCGGTGTCGCCGGCCGCCACCGTGGAGGCGGTGGCCCCGGCCTGCCCGGCAGCGGCCTTGGCCCGACGGCTCCGCACCCGCGCGGCCTGCTCCCGGTACCGCGGATCCCGCATCTTGAGGTCGACCAGGATCGGGGTGGCCAGCAGCAGCGAGGATGCCGCACCCGCGATGATGCCGACCATCTGCACCAGTGCGAGGTCGGCGAGGGTACCCACCCCGAGCAACCCGACGCCGATCACCAGCAGGCCCAGCACCGGGAGCACGGCGATGAGCGAGGTGTTGATCGAACGCATCAGGGTCTGGTTCAGCGCCAGGTTGGCGGCCTCGCCGTAGGTGCGTCGGGACAACCCGAGCAAGCCGCGGGTGTTCTCCCTGACCTTGTCGAACACCACGACCGTGTCATACAGCGAGAAGCCCAGGATCGTGAGCAGGCCGATCACCGTGGACGGGCTGACCTCGAAGCCGACGATCGAGTAGATCCCGGCCGTGACCACGACGTCGTGCACCAAGGCGACCAGCGCCGCGATGGCCATCGACCGCTCGAAGTAAATCGCCAGGAAGATCGTCACAAGGACCAGGAAGACGGCCAGCGCGATGAGCGCCTGTCGGGTGATCTGTCCACCCCAGCTGCCGCTGACCGCGCTGTCACTGATCGCCTGCAGGGACGGCGCGTCACCTGTCCCGATCGGTGCGAAGGTGTCGAACAGGGCCTGCTTCAGCGCCACGAGCTGCGCCGGATCCAGCGACTCGGACCTGATCAGAACCGACTCCGCGGCGCCCGTGCCGGCGGTCTGCACGGCAGCGGGCAGCTCACCGATGACCTGCTCGAAAAGGCCACGCACGGCCTCCACATCGGCCGGGACCGCGGTACCGGCTGTGGGGAACTGGATCTGAGTGCCGCCGGTGAAGTCGATACCCAGGTTGAACGGCCGGAAGATGATCGAGGACAGGCAGACGAGCACCAGCAGCCCGAAGGACACGTACCAGAGCTTCCGCTGGCCCACGACGTCGAAGGCTCCGGTACCGGTGTAGAGCCGGCCGAGGACGCCACCCCGCGCGGGAGCCGACCCATGTGCAGCCATCATGTCAGGCTCCCTTCGCGGCGCCGGCCGCCGCCCGCCGGTGATCGGCACCCATCCGGGCGACCGACCCGAGTCCCGACCAGGCCGGGCTGCTGAACACCCGCGAGTTCGACGCGAGCGACACCAGCGGGTGGGTCACCAGGAAGACGACGATCAGGTCCAGCACCGTGGCGAGACCGAGGGTGAACGCGAAGCCCTTCACCTGCCCGACCGCCAGGATGTACAGCACCGCGGACGCCAGGAAGCTCACGGCATCGGCGGACAGGATGGTACGCCGCGCCCGCACCCAGCCGCGCGGTACGGCCGAGCGGAAGCTGCGGCCCTCGCGCATCTCGTCCTTCAACCGCTCGAAGAAGATCACGAACGAGTCCGCGGTGATGCCGATCGCGACGATGAACCCGGCCACCCCGGCCAGGTCCAGGGTGAATCCGATCCACCGACCGAGCAGCACCAGCACCGCGTACACCACCGCACCGGAGAGCACCAGCGACAGGATCGTGAGCACGCCGAGCACCCGGTAGTAGAACAGGCAGTACACGAAGACCAGCAACAACCCGATCCCGCCCGCGATCAGTCCGGCCTGCAAGGACGCCAGCCCGAGCGTGGCCGAGACCGTCTGCGCCTCGGACGAGGTAAACGACAGGGGCAACGAGCCGTAGCGCAGGACCCCGGCGAGCTCCTTGGCCTCGGCCTGGCTGAACTGCCCGGTGATCTGCGTCGCCCCGAAGATCGGCTGGGTGATCTCCGGCGCCGAGACGACCTCACCGTCGAGCACGAAGGCGGCGTTCTTGCCGACGTTGTTGGTCGTGTACTCACCCCAGATCGCCGCCCCCGCGCCGGTGAAGGTCAGGTCGATGACGTACCCGACGCCACTCTGGTTCTGGCGAGAAGCCGCCGTGTCGATCTCGGTGCCCTCCAGGAACACCGGGCCGAGCAGGTACTTCATCGAGCCGTCGTCGTGGCAGGCCACGAGCGGCAGCGCGGGGTCGTCGTAGCCCTGCAGCGGGTCCGGGGCGCCGCAGTCCAGCGTGAGAAGTGCCTGCTGCGCAACGGCCGGGTCCGTGCTCTGCCGGGTCTGGCGGGCCTGCTCGATGGCGGCGGCCAGTTCGGGGTCGGCCGGCGCGGCCGGCGCCGCGGAACCGGAGGACGGGACTGGGGCCGGGGTCACGGAACCGGAGGACGGGGCCGGCGTCGGCGGTGCAGTCGGGGTCGGCACCAGGGCGGCCGGAGTCGGCGTCGGCGCAGGGACCGGAGTCGGCGGCGGAGTCGGCTCCGGCAGCGACGAGATGTGCGCAACCGGCGCGACATCGAGCTCGACGGCCGGATCGAGGGCGCCCAGCGGCTGGCTCCCGGCAGGTACCGGCGGAGCCAGGCCGACCGGAGCCGGGTCGACCGATGGCGGGCCGGTCGGAGGCGCGGACTGCTCGGGCGCACCCGAATCCGGCGCGACGGTGCCCGAATCCGGCGCGACCGGGCCGCCCGTACCATCGGGCAACGGTGCACCCGGGGGGACACCGGCCGGGATCGCCCCAGGAGGAAGCACCTCGCGGAACCGCAGCTGAGCGGTCTGCCCGAGCGAGCGGGCCTGGTCGCCCTCCTCACCGGGAACGGTGATCACCAGGTTATTGCCGTCCAGCACCACCTCGGCGCCGCCGATGCCGAAGCCGTCGACCCGCTGCTGAATGATCTCCTGGGCCAGGAGCAGCTGCTCGCGCGGCGGCTCTGCACCGGTCTCGGTGCGGGCCTCCAGGGTGACGCGGGTCCCGCCCTGCAGGTCGATGCCCAGCTTCGGCGCGGCCCGACCAGCACCGGTGAAGAACACCAGTGCGTACAACATGACGACGATGCCGGCGAACGCCGCCAGGTACCGCCAGGGGCGGATCCGCCCCGGGGTGGGTGCCACAGTCCGTCTCTCTCTGCTGCCTTCTGGTCCGCACAGCGGTCTTCTTGATCAGAGGGACTTCTTGATCAGAGCCGCGGCCGACGATGCCGCGCGGGGTGCTCGATCAGGCACGCGAGCCCGGGGCGTCCTTGGTGCGCATGTCGTCGGTGGACTCAGCGACGGCAGGGTCGTCGGCAGCGGCATCGTCCGCAGGGTGCTCGACGACCGGGGTGACCTTCTCCCGCACGGCCGCGCGCACCCAGGTGGTGACCACGCCGTCGGCAACCTCGAGATCGACGGTCTCCTCGTAGGACGCGTCGACGACGGTGCCGCGCAGCCCGGAGGTGGTGATGACCACGTCACCCGACTCGAGGGCAGCCTGTAGCGCCTGCATCTCCTGCGCGGCGCGGCGCTGGCGCCGGCTGGACAGGAAGATCGGGATGAACAGCAGCAGGATGAGTGCCGGGAACAGCAGGTTCTCCATGATCTTCATATCTCCGCATGTCGTGGGCTTTCGAGTCTGCCAGCCCCGCGCTCAGAACAACGCGGGAGGGGCCGCGCTGGTGACGTCGGGTGGCGGCACCAATCCGAGATGACCCCAGGCGGCCGGCGTGGCCACCCGGCCCCGAGACGTCCGCGCCAGCATCCCGGCACGGACGAGGTAGGGCTCGCAGACCTCTTCAACGGTACCGGGTTCCTCACCCACGGCGACCGCCAGCGTCGACACCCCGACCGGGCCACCCCCGAAGGACCGGACCAGTGCCGCGAGGACCGCGCGGTCGAGCCGGTCCAGCCCCAGCTCGTCGACGTCGTAGACGGCCAGCGCGTCCCGGGCGACCTGGCGGGTGACCGCGCCGTTCGCGCGCACCTCGGCGAAGTCCCGGACCCGGCGCAGCAGCCGGTTGGCGATCCGCGGGGTGCCGCGGGACCGGCCGGCGATCTCCTCCCCCCCGTCCGGTCGCAGGTCGACGCCGAGGATCACCGCGGCCCGCCGGAGCACCTGCTCCAGCTCGCCGGGCTCGTAGAACTCCATGTGCGCGGTGAACCCGAACCGGTCGCGCAGCGGCCCGGTGAGCGCCCCGGACCGGGTGGTCGCCCCGACGAGGGTGAACGGAGCGATGTCCAGCGGGATGCTCGTCGCGCCCGGACCCTTGCCGACCATCACGTCGACCCGGAAGTCCTCCATCGCCAGATACAGCATCTCCTCGGCCGGGCGGGCGATCCGGTGGATCTCGTCGATGAACAGCACGTCACCGGATACGAGGTTGGAGAGCATCGCGGCGAGATCGCCCGCCCGCTCCAACGCCGGCCCCGACGTGAGCCGGATCGCCGCGCCCAGCTCGGCGGCGACGATCAGCGCGAGGCTCGTCTTGCCCAGCCCTGGTGGGCCGGAGAGCAGGATGTGGTCGGGGGGGTCGCCGCGACGTCGCGCTCCTTCCAGTACCAGGTCGAGCTGCTCACGCACCCGCGGTTGCCCGATGAACTCGGTGAGGTTGCGCGGCCGCAGCGACGTCTCGACCTCGACCTCGTCCTCCTCGGCGGCCCCCGACAGCTCACTCACGGCCCACTCACCGCCGCCACCCCCCCGCGAGTTGCCCATCTCGACACGGCGAGTTGCCCATCTCGACACGGCGAGTTCCCCGTCTCGACACGGCGAGTTGCGGGAGTCATCGTGAACGTCCGAGGAGGGTCAGGGCCGTGCGCAGCAGGGCGGACGGGTCGGCGTCCGCCTGCGCGGTCAGGGCCGCGTCGACGGCCTGCTCGGACGGACGCGGGGTAAACCCGAGCCCGAGGAGGGCCTCCACGACCTGGTCACGACGTGAATTCGACCCGTTGGCCCGGGCCGGCAGGCCGGCCGGTACCGGAGCCGGGGCCGTCACCTTGTCGCGCAGCTCCACGACGAGACGCTCGGCTCCCTTGCGGCCGATCCCGGGCACGCGGGTGAGCGTGGTGAGGTCACCGTCGGCCAGCGCGCGGCGCAGGGTGTCCGGGTCGAGCACGGCCAGGGTGGCCATCGCGATCCGAGGCCCGACCCCGCTGACGGTGGTGAGCAGCGTGAACAGCTCCCGTTCGTCGGTGTCGGCGAAGCCGAACAGGGTCAGCGAGTCCTCCCGTACCACCAGCGTGGTGGCCAGCTTGCTCTGCTCACCTCGGCGCAACCCGGCCAGCGTCGTCGGCGTGGCCTGTACCGCGAGCCCGACCCCACCGACCTCCACGACGGCATGGTCCAGCCCGATCTCCAGCACCTCGCCGCGTACCGAAGAGATCACCCACGCCCCCGCCCATCCGCGAACACCTGTTCGACGCGAAGGTTACAAGTACGACAAGCCGGCCCGCGCGCCCCTCGGAAACCCGTTGATCACAACGCAAGGCGGCTGAAACAAGACGCCGCTGACGACCTCCTCCCCGGGGCCGGCGACGCTGCACCCCAGCCGGCCGTCAGCGCGCCTTCGCTGCCGCTGCCAACCGCGCCCGGTGCGCCCGCGCCACCTCCGCCGCCCGGACCTGCGCCTGCGCCAGCCGCTCCATCATCGGCGCCCGCCAACAGTGACAGATCGCCAGCGCCAGCGCGTCGGCGGCATCGGCGGGCCGGGGGGCCTCGGGGAGCCCGAGCAGCCGGGCGACCATCGCGGAGACCTGCGCCTTGTCCGCCCGGCCCGTCCCGGTGACAGCGGCCTTGACCTCACTCGGGGTGTGGAAGGCGACCGGCAGCCCGGCGCGGGCGGCGAGCAACGCGACCACCCCGCTCGCCTGGGCGGTGCCCATCACTGTGCGGACGTTGTGCTGGCTGAACACCCGCTCGATCGCCACCACATCGGGGCCGTGCAGCTCGATCCACTGCTCGACCCCGGCACCCAGCATCAGTAGCCGCTCGGCGAGCGGAACCTCAGCCGGGGTGCGGACCACCTCAACCGCCACGCACGTCACCGCGCGACCACCGACCCCGTCCACCACCCCGAGCCCGCACCGCGTCAACCCCGGGTCGACGCCCAGCACCCGCACGCGCCATCCCACCTTTCCCTAGCCGAACCGCTCCCGGGATGTTACCGGCGCGAACCCCGATCCAGGCCGCAGGACACGCCGCCGTAAGGTTCTGCTATGTCTGCAACCGAGCAGTTGAGCACGTATCTCAACGACCACCTCGGCGGCGCCAACGCCGGCGTCGAGATGGCTCGCCAGCTTCAAAAAGACGTCGGGGGTGAACGCGACGCCGATCTCCTCGGCCGGTTGGCCGAGGAGATCGAGGAGGACGTGGAGACACTCCGAGCCCTGCTGGAGATGATCGGCACCACCAAGAACCCGGTCAAGCAGGCCGCAGGCTGGCTTGCCGAGAAGGTCCAGCGGGTGGCAGTGGGCGAGCCGGTCACCGGGAGCGCCCACCTCACCCGGCTGCTAAAAGTGGAGTCCCTGTCCCTCGGGGTCGAGGGCAAGCTCGGCCTCTGGCTGGCACTGATGGAGGTGACCGCTGCCCACCCCCCACTCGCCGACATCGACCTGCCCCGACTCGTCGAGCGGGCCCGGGACCAGCGCCGCCGGCTGGAAACGGTCCGTCTCGACGCGGCCCGTCGAACATTCACGACGGCCGGATAGCTAGGGCGTGTCTGCGGGATCTTGGGGCTCGGGTGCGGTAGATCTTGCTCATGCTCCTGCCTGCGCCGGCGCCGGATCAAGGCGACGATCCCGGAGAACAGCGACCAGCAGAACGCTCGCGCCGCGAAGGGTTCGAAGGGCGGGTGAGCACCGGCGTTCGACACCGAGGCCTACAAGAAGCGCAACACCGTCGAGCACCTCAACAACAAGCTCAAAGCCTTCCGCGCGGTTGCCATGCGCACCGACAAACGCGAGTTCGTCTTCAACGGCACCGTCGACGTCGCCTCGATCAAAATCTGGCTCCGCAACCCATCCAAACAAGATCCATGAGACACGCCCTGGTGCAGCGCCGCGGAAGTTCTGCGGGGGTTGACCCGAGTCGGCATCACGCAGAGAGGCCGTGCAGTACCGGGCGGCGTAGGGGTGCGGCCGTGAGCCGCCGCCCTCCGCGTTGCAGCATGAATCCGGCCCCCAGCGGCCATGGTTCCTGCTGTACCGCGCAGGGTGCGCGCTCCAGGCCACCGTGATCACCGTTTCGGCGCGATTCCGGCCAGATCCCGGTAGGAGAATGCACCAGGGTGGTGATCTTGAGCTTGGCCGAGGCTGCCGACGTGCTCCAAACCCCCGAAGGACTTCTGCGGCGCTGCGCTAACTAAAGGGCAGCATCGCATCAGTTCATCGGGGTCCGATCACGCCGCGCCCACGAGCGACCCCGACTATTCGCCCACTGGAAAGCCGGTTCCTACCCCGACGGCTGGGCGGCGGGAACAGTGTGACGCGAGAGTGCCACGCACGGTTCTACGAGCGCCGAGGGGTGAAACTCCCCTCGGCGCCTCACCTAACACAGAGCCGCATCCCGTGCGGCTCCCCGTACCGAAACGCTGATCTTGGCAGGCACCCGGCTCCGGCAGGCCACACGGCTCCGGCAGTCAACCCGGGCTCCGGTAGGTCACCCCGACCCCAGTGCTGCCATGATCACCGGTTGGGAACGCGGACCCGCACACAGGAGGCTGTCGCCTCATCGGCGTCGGGCCGCCGGAGGGTGGTCGAGGGGCCGGATTCTGGACACCGAATCAACCCTCGGGCACTTACGTTCGCCCGGCAGCGACAGCTCAGCCCGTAGCCCTTCCGTGACCTTTCACCATTGGAAAATTAGGCAACAGCCTCACAGCACCACTGGCGGTACCAAGACACCGATCAAGCGCTCGGCATCTTCGGCCCACCGGGGCCCCCGCACCACCTCCACGCGTACCCTCGACCCGACCGAGCCCCGGAAGAACTTCTGCGGCGCTGCGCCAGATACCGCCCGAGGGTTGATCGGTAGGCCGATGACGTTTGGACGGGGATCGAGGAGATCGATTCTGTGCATGGTCGGGACGCGCATGCTCGGGTCGCCGTTGCCGAGGACCTGCCCGCGATCCAGGCCACCTACGCACATCACGTGCTCCATGGTGTCGGCACCTTCGAGGAGGAGCCGCCGGACGCGGCGGAGATGGCTACCCGGATGGCCCAGGGCATCGCCGCAGGTGGCTGCTGGCTGGTCGCGGAATCCAGTGGCGCACCGAACGGGGTGGTGGGTTTCGCCTACTACGGGCCCTACCGCCCGCGGTCGGCGTACCGGTTCACCGTGGAGGACAGTGTCTACGTCGACGAGGACGCGCGCGGCACCGGGATCGGCACCGCCCTGCTCGGCGGGCTGGTGCAGCGGGCCACCGCGGCAGGCTTCCGTCAGATGGTGGCCGCCATCGGCAGCTCGGACAACGCCGCTTCGATCGCGCTGCACGCCCGGCTCGGGTTCGCCGAGGCCGGGGTGCTGCGCGACGTGGGCCTGAAGTTCGGCCGGATGCTCGACGTCGTGCTGATGCAGCGGGCACTGCAGCCGATCAGGTCCGGTCGTTGACCAGTAGTTGACGGCCCTCCGGGTCGGTGACGTGCACGTAGCTGCCCCACGACTCGGTCACCGGGTCGGTGACCTCGACGCCGGCCGCCCGCAGCTCGGCCACCGTGCCCATCAGATCGGCGCACGCGAACGTCATGGGGTAGCCGCCATCGGGCTCGCGGCCGAAGTCCTTCGCCGTGTTGAGCACCAGACCGGTGCCTCCGCCGGGCGGGCTGACCTCCACCCAGCGTGCACCCGGCCACATCTCCGCGTCGGTGGTGAGCGAAAAACCGAGCTGCCCGACGAAGAAAGCGATCATCTGGTCCTGGTCGGCGACCGCGAGGATCACCGACGCGATCCGGCCGATCACTGCCCGGTCCGGTCGGCCCGCTGGGTGAGGCTGAACCAGATGCCCGAGTCGTCACGGAACACAGCCTCGATGCCTTACGGGCGTTGCGCCGGTTCCTGGTCGAGCACGGAGAAGCACGTGTGCGACATACCCTTGATCATCGATTCTCCTCCCGGTCGGTGGTCGGTTGCGCCACCGAGACTAGCTAGGGCTGACGCGCCGCGGCTCGGCGAAGTGCCGGTCGATCAGGTCACGGGCGCGCCGCAGGTGGAAGACCGTTGGGCGGGTCGCGTCGTCGATCCTGGCCGATCCGGCCCCGACACCCAGGCCGGCCATCCCGAGATCCACGACCGCCGCGGAGCGCGCGGATCGCCGGTTCCCCCTAACCTGCATGCATGGCCGACAGCAGGATCCTGTTCCGCGAGTTCCTCCGGACCCCGACCCACATCGCCACGGTCACCGCCAGCTCCACCGCCCTCGTCGCCGAGATGATCAGACCGTTCCCCGGTCGGGCGGATCCGGTGATCGTCGAGCTCGGCGCCGGCACGGGCCGGGTCACCGACGCCGTCCAGCGGCGGCTCGCGGGTCGCGGACGCCACCTCGCCATCGAGATCAACCCGATGCTCGCGCGCGGGCTCGCGGAGCGACATCCCGGCGTCACCGTCGTCTGCGCCGACGCCGCAGCCCTGCCCGACGTGCTCGCCGCCCACGGACTCGGACAGGTGGATCTCGTGTCGAGCCTGCTGCCGTGGCAGGCGTACCGCTCCGCTCCGATTCCGCGGCTCGTCGCGCAGATCCTCGCGCCGGGCGGGGCGTTCACCCAGGTCAAGTTCGTGATCACTCGCCGGATGGCTCCCGCCCGCCGCCAGGACCTGGAGACCCGGGCGAGCTTCGCCGACGTGCGCACCGGCGCGACGGTGTGGCGCAGCCTCCCACCCGCATGTGTACGCGTGGCTCGGCACGGTGGTCCGGCAGGCTGACGCGCCGCCCGGCTCGACGCCTGGACCGGCACCCGGGGCGCACCGGGATCTCCGCACCTCGGTGCCCTCGCGCGGCGCGGCGAGCACCGCATCCAGGACCGCATCGTCGGCGCTGCCGGCGCCTGCGTTGGAGAGCTCGAGCAGTGGTGGCATGGGTGCAAGCGAACCACGGCAGTAAGGTCGCGGCCGGAGGTGGCGATGACGCAGCTCGTGCTCGGCCCGATGGTGCGGTTCGTGGATGAGCACAGCGCGGCGATCTGGGTCGAGACCGACGGTCCGTGCACGGTGGAGGTGCTCGACACCTGCACCCGGACGTTCACCGTGCACGACCATCACTACGCCCTCGTCGAGCTGGCCGACCTGCCCGCCGGTGCGTCGCTGCCCTACACCGTGGCGCTCGACGGCGCACAGGTGTGGCCAGAGCCCGGCAGCGGGGCGCCACCCAGCCGGATCCGCACCCTGGATCCGCGGGCGCGCACCCGGCTGCTGTTCGGCTCCTGCCGGACGAGCGTGCCGCACGACACCCGCCACACCCTCACCCACGGCGTCGACGTCCTGCGCTGCTACAGCCGCCGGCTCCGGGAATCCGACGAGTCGGAATGGCCGACCACGCTCCTGCTGCTCGGCGACCAGGTGTACGCCGACGAGCCGCCGGAGGCGATCCGCGAGTTCATCCGGAACCGTCGCGACACCTCCGAGCCACCCGGGGAGGAGATCGCCGACTTCGCCGAGTACGCCGAGCTGTACCGGCTGGCGTGGATCGACCCCGACATCCGCTGGCTGCTGTCCACCCTGCCGTCGGCGATGATCGTCGACGACCACGACCTCCGGGACGACTGGAACACCTCGCAGGCATGGCGCGACGAGATGGCCGGGCTGCCGTGGTGGCAACGGCGGGTGGTGGCCGGGCTGGGCGCGTACTGGATCTACCAGCACCTGGGCAACCTGCCGCCGTCCGAACGCGCTGACGACCCACTGCTGGCCGCGCTGCGCGAGGCCGACGGCGACGGCGGCGCGGTGCTCGACGACTTCGCGGCCCGCGCCGACGCGGACCCCGCCGGGAACCGCTGGTCCTACACCCGCGACCTCGGCGAGACCCGGCTGGTGGTGGTGGACAGTCGCTGCGCGCGGATACTCACCCCGGGTGAGCGGATGGTGATGGACGAGGCGGAGTGGAACTGGTTCCGCGACGTGGCGACTTCCGAGCACAAGCACCTGGTGATCGGCACCTCGCTGCCGTACCTCCTGCCGTCCGGGCTGCACTACCTGGAGAACTGGAACGAGGCGATCTGCGACGGGGCGTGGGGACCCCGTGCCGCGCGGGTCGGGGAGAAGATCCGACAGACCATCGACTTGGAGCACTGGGCCGCGTTCCGACGCTCCTTCGAGGCAATGGCCCGGCTGCTGATCGATCTGTCAGCCGGACGGCAGGGCCCAGCGCCGACGAGCATCGGTTTCCTGTCTGGTGACGTCCACTACTCCTACCTGGTGCGCGCCGAACTCCCCGCCGGCCCGACGGCCGTCTACCAGGCGGTCTGCTCACCGATCCGGAACCCGCTGTCGGCACCGGTGCGGCTGCTGAACGGGGCGGCCAGCTTCGGGGCGGCCGGGCTGATCGGCCGTGGGCTGGCCCGGCTGGCGAAGGTGCGGCGCGCGCCGTTCGACTGGAGTGTGGTGCGCGGGCCGATCTTCCACAACGCGCTGGGCACTCTCGACCTCGACGGGGACCGGGTGGAGGTGCGGTGGGAGGCACCCGAGCTGAGTACGGAGGACCCTCCGCCACTGCAGGAGCTCGTCCGGGAATCCATCACCTGACGGGTCAGATCTCCAGCAGCTCGCGGGTGGTATGCGTCAGGAGCTGCGGCTCACCGTCGCGCACTACCACTGTGTCCTCGATCCGCACCCCACCGCGCCCGACGAGGTACACCCCGGGCTCGACGGTCACCGTCATCCCGGCCACGAGCACCCCGGTGCCGGTGGGACCCAGCCCGGGTGCCTCGTGGATCTGCAGCCCGACGCCGTGGCCGAGGCCGTGCGGGAAGTCGTCACCGCGGCCGGCGTCGACGATCACCGCGCGGGCCGCGGCGTCGACAGCGACGACATCGGCGCCGGGGAGCGCGGCCGCCCGGCCGGCGATCTGTGCCGCGGCAACGAGGTCGTACAGCTCGCGCTGCCACGCGGCCGGCGGACCCAGCACGACGGTGCGGGTCATGTCACTGTGGTAGCCACCGGACAGCGCCCCGAAGTCGAGCTTGACCAGATCACCCCGGCACAGGAACGCATCCGTCGGCCGGTGGTGGGGTATCGCGGAGTGCGCCCCGGACGCGACGATCGTCTCGAACGCGGGGCCCGTGGCGCCGTGGCGGCGCATCCGGGTCTCCAGGTCGAGC
>JBOHEO010000011.1:0-51070 GCA_050701055.1 Pseudonocardia sp.
GTCGATTTCTCCGAGGACGTGTCCTCCGCCGACATCCATGCCGCGGCCCACGAGGGTTATGACTCGGTTGAGCTGCTCAAGCGCTACACCACGGTCACGATGGGACCGGCCCAGGGCAAGCTGGAGGCCGTCAATGCGGTGGCGGTGCTGGCCGAGGCCACCGGGTCCACGATCGCCGAGACCGGCACGACGACGTGGCGCCCGATGCACGTGCCGGTCACGCTGGGTGCGCTGGCGGGACGGATCTTCCAGCCGGTCCGGCACTCGCCGATCCGGTCCGCGCACGAACGCCTGGGGGCCCGGCCCCTGATCGCCGGGCAGTGGGTCCGGCCCGACCACTACGGCGACCCGGCGGCCGAGGTCCGGGCGGTGCGCGAGCGCGTCGGGATCATCGACGTCACCCCGATCGGCAAGCTCGATCTGCGCGGCCCGGACGTGCCCGCGCTGCTCAACCTGCTCTACGTCAACACGTGGTCGAAGCTGGCGGTCGGCCGGGTGCGCTACGGCGTCATGTGCGCCGAGGACGGCGTGGTGCTCGACGACGGCGTTACCGGGCGGCTGGGCGAGGACCGCTGGTTGATGTCCACCACGTCGTCCGGGGCGGGGGCCGTGTGGGAGTGGGTGGAGAGCTGGCTGCAGACCGAGCGCCCGGACTGGCAGGTGCACGTCACCCCGCTCACCACGGCATACGCGAGTATCAACGTGGCCGGCCCGCGGTCGCGCGAGCTCGTGGGCCGGCTCGCCGCGGGGGTGGATCTCACCGACTTCGGGTACATGCACGTCCGGACCGCCCGGGTGGCCGGCGTCGAGGGCTGCGTGCTGTGGCGGATCGGGTTCACCGGGGAGCTGTCCTACGAGCTGCACGTGCCTGCCGCCTACGGCCTGCCTGTGTGGGAGGCGCTGCTCGAGCACGGCGACGATCTCGGGGTGGCACCGTTCGGCGTCGAGGCCCAGCGGATCCTGCGTCTGGAGAAGGGCCACTTCATCGTCGGGCAGGATACCGACGGGTTGACCAAGGCATACAGCGCCGGGTTGGAGCGGCTGGTCAAGCTCGACAAGGCCGACTTCGCGGGCAAGCCCGAGCTGGTGTGGCAGCGGGAGTCCGGCGGCGGTCCCCGGCTGGTGGGCCTGGCGCCGGTCGACGGGTCGGTGGTGCCGCCGGAGGCCAGCCTGATCGTCGGCGCGCGGAGCGTCGGCGGAGCGCGTGTCGACACGGCCGGAACGCCCATCCTGGGCCGGGTCACCTCCAGCCGGATGTCCCCGACTCTGGGTCGATCGGTCTGTTTGGCCCAGGTGGACGTCGCGCACGCCGCGCCCGGCACCGAACTGACCGTCCACCTACCCGACGGCCGGCGGATCCCCGCTGTGGTCACCGAGCACCTCGCCCAGCTCGACCCGGACGGCGAGCGTCTCCGACCTGCCATCGACACCCCGGTGGGTCCCCTCCGGGTGACCGACCCCCCGACCGCCCACAGCCCGATCACCTTGCCCACTGCCGCACGTCGGGGTATCTCGGTGACCGAGTCGGGGCGATCGGTCACCGTCACCGACCTCAACCAGCTGGCCAAGGTCGCCGTCCGGGCCCCGTACGGTGGGGCCGTCGCCGCGGCGCTGGGTACCCGATTCGGACGGGCAGTCCGAGACACCCACGGGGCTCTCGTCGTCGGTTCGGGACCGGGGGAGTGGCTGGTGCTCGACGCCGCCGGCACCCAGGATGCGCTGAGCGCCCGGTTGGACGCGCTCGTCGGACCGGCGGGCGAGTTCGCCTCAGTGATCGACCTGACCCACGGGCGCGCGCTCCTGCGGCTGCACGGCCTGCGGTCGGCCGACCTGCTCGCCACAGTGTGTGCCATCGACCTCGCCGACGACCTCGTGCCGTCCGGTGCCGCGCTGCGGACCTCGGTGGCGGCGGTGGTCACCGACCTGGTCCGCGACGATCTCGAGGGCGTACCGAGCTACCTGCTGCACTGCGAGCGGTCGGTGGGTCAGTACCTGGCTGGTGTCCTGCTGGACGCGGGCGCCGAGTTCGGCGTGCAGGTGGACGGTGATCCCGCGAAGTCGGTGGTCACGCCGCAGCGACCGTGAATGCTCCGACCGCGGACGGTTCGGGAATCGGGTCGCCGTACTCCCGCATGACGTCGAGATGGCCCGCGATGGCTGCACGCATGAGGACGACGCACCGGTCGTAGTCATCTGCTGCGGCGACACAGCCGGGAAAGTCGGGACTCCACGAACTGAAACCACCTACCTCGTCGCCTTCGACGACGACGACATACCCGCTCACCGGGTCTCCTCTCGATGCCAGCCTGCATAAGGATGCTCTTCTCGGTCATCGGCCGCAATGTCTCGCTCGGCTTGCCGGCGACGGTCGTTGTGCCGGCCTTGGTCGCGTGTCGGAAGTGGCGATGGCTACCGGGCTCACGCGGTGTGCGGAGCTCAGCTCAGCGGGTGCACGGAGAGCTACGCTCGTTCTGGGCGCAGGAGATGCGATGGCCTCAGGGCTCGATGAGCGTCAAGATCACCGGATCGGTGCGAACCCGGCCGGATCCGTGCGGAGGGCGCACCAGACGGTGATCATGACAGCGGCGGAGGACAGTGGTGACGACGAGACCTGAGCACGTCCGATACGTGATCATCGGTGCCGGGATCCACGGGCTCTCCACCGCCTGGCACCTGGCCCGCCGACTGCATGCCAGTGGTCAGGGCGACGGCGGGGACGTGTTGGTGCTCGACAAGACCGGGGTCGCCGCCGGGGCGTCGGGCGTCGCGTGCGGGGTGGTGCGCAACAACTACTTCCAGCCGGCCATGCGGGAGCTCATGGCGCACTCGGTGCAGGTGTGGGAGTCCGACCCGGCCACCTTCGCCTACCACGGCGTCGGGTACGTGCAGGTCGCACCGGAGGCGATGCGCGCCGACGTCGAGCAGATCCACGCCGAGCAGCGGGCGATTGGCTACGACTCCGAGCTCGTCGTCGGCGAGGCGGCCTGCCGCGCGTACCTGACCGGTATGTTCGCCGACTGGCAGGCGCCCGGTGCCACGGTCGTGCTGCACGAGCGCCGCGGCGGCTACGCCAACAATGTCGCGTCCCTGAAGGGGCTGGCGGCCAAGGTCGAGGCCGCGGGTGTCACCATCCGGACCGGGGTGCGGGTGACCGGTCTTACCGTCGACAGCGGTGCGGTCACCGCGGTGCACACCGACCGCGGTGACATCCGGTGCGAGCAGCTCGTGATCGCGGCCGGTCCGTGGATCCGCGACCTGTGGGCCATGCTCGACCTGCCCGACCGCATCGTGGTGACCGGCCCGGACGGGACGTCGCACCCGGATCGTCCGATGTGGACGTACTGGGCACTCCAGGAGGGTGTCCTCGCGGTCGACCCACGCGAGTTCGTCGACAACGCTGGCGTGCCGCCGCCCGTGCTGCACGTCGACTCCGACCGGCCGCTGCACGACGACCTCGACGCCAGCCTGGTCACCGACGAGATGTGGGGCATCTACTACAAGCCCGACTTCGCCTTCGGCGGTGTCCAGGGCGGGGCCGCGCCCGTGCGGATCGAGCGGCCCGCGGGGGACGTCGCGGTCGACCCGTACGGCCCGGAGAGTCGCGAGTTCGCCGTCGGGGAGGACTTCGTGCGCAGGTGGACCTCGGCGCTCGCCCACTGTCACCGGCGGTTCGAGGGCAGGCGCCACCTGTACCGGCGCGAGCCCTCCGGCGGGCTCGGGGCGTTCACCCCGGACAGCTTCCCCGTCTTCGACACGTTCCGGCAGAACGCCTACGTCATCGCGGACTCCAACCACGGCTACAAGATGCTGGGGGTCGGCGACCTCGTCGCCCGCGAGCTGCTCGGCGAGCCGAGCGCGCTGCTCGAGCCGTTCCGGTTCGATCGCTACCGCACCGGCCGCCTGCACCCCACCAGCAACTCCCCGTTCCCCTGGAGCTGATATAGACTCAGCCTCGGATTGGTCTATACAGGGATTGTGCAGATGGTCAAGAAGCTCGTCGATATCAACGTCGATATCCTGGAGGAGGCCAAACGCGTCCTCGGCGTCGGCAGCTACAAGAACGCCGGCCTGCGCGAGATCATCGCAGCCGCCGCGCGGAGGAGGCAGGTCGAGCGGTTCTTGTAGTACTCGCGGCCCGGTCGATGACTCGGTCGGTCGGGATTCCGGACCTGCTCGTGGCAGCGGTCGCGGAGCACCATCGAGTCGCGGTCCTGCACTACGACGCCGACTTCGACCACGTCGCCGCGATCACCGGGCAGCCTGCGGAATGGGTCGTCGAGCGAGGTGCCGTGCCCTGACCTACAGGTCCCCGCCCTCGTCCAGCAACCGCTCGACCTCCCGGTTGATCAAGCCCAGGCGCGCCTCCTTGACCAGCGGGATGTCGCGGCGGCGCCGGCGGACATCGGTGAGGTCGATGTCGACGGTGAGCAGGTGTTCGACGACGGTGGGTGCCTCGGCGACGATCTCACCCCACGGGTCGACCACGTGGGAACCGCCCCAGAAGTACAGGTCGCCCTCGACGCCCACCCGGTTCACGAACACAACGAACAGCTGGAACATCCGGGCGTAGAAGCGGGTGATGTCGAGCCAGTAGGTACGCGAGTCGTACTTGTCCGGAAAGTGGCTCTGTGCACTACACGCCGGCACGATCAACACCCGGGCACCGTCCTGGGTGGCGAGGAACGCCAGTTGCGGCTGCCAGGCGTCGTTGCAGACGAGGATCGCCATCCGGGTGCCGCAGACTGCGGGGAAGGCGCGCAGGGACGGGCCGGGGGTGAAGTACTTGCGCTCCTCGAACGTGGTGTACGTCGGGAGGTACAGCTTGCGGTGCACGTGGGCCAGCTGACCGCTCTGGAAGTAGGCCGCGCTGTTGTAGGTGTGCACCCCCGGGCCGTCCTCGACGAAGCCGGCCACCAGGTCGGCCGAACCAGCGCGGGTGGCGAGTTGGCTGAGCCGCGCGTCGTCGGCGTGCATCGACAGATCCGCGTCGATCCGACCGATGCAGTAACCGGTGAGGTGCAGCTCCGGGAACACGATCAGCTCGGCGCCCTCGTCCACCGCCGCGTCCACGGCCTTCTCGGCGCGGTAGAGGTTGGCGACGACATCCCCGAGGACGCTGTCGACCTGGGCGAGGGTGATGCGCATGCTGCCTCCGCGATGGGGTCCCGGCCTGGAAGGTACAGGGGGGTTCGGACACATCTCGGCGGCGCGCGTACTGAGCCTCAATCCTCCGCCGAGCGTCTAGAACTTTGGCACTTGAGCAGAGTTTTGGGCACGCCTATCGTTGTGGTTGCCCGGTCCAACTTCTGCAGACAGTAGGTCTGACCAGCCACGTCGGGTGGCACGGCCGGTAGCTTCGGTGATCGGACTTCGGCGCAGTGGGTGGCGGTCTGTCGATCATGACCGTGGGGTCCCTGCGAGCCTGGGTAATGGGGGCTCTGCTACGCCACATGCGCCAGCTGGTGACCGAGGGCGTCGCGGCGCTCGGCGGGCTCGCCGAGGCCGCGCACTCAGGTCACAATGACGGCGAGGATGGATCGGTGTTCGAACCCGACACCGATCTCGACGTCTAAATCGACGGATGATGCCGTCTGCTAACTCTATGGTCGAGCGAGGAGCCATGGTTACACTCCAGGTGGTGCAGGTCGCCGTGCTCACTCTTAGCTTGTTCTTTGTCGGTTACCAAGTACTGCTGCAGAGGCGGCAGGTGCGGAATCAGGTACTGGTGCAGGGCCATGAACTTTACTACCTGCTAGCTAAACAGTATGTAGATCTGCTGCGTGAGGCCGATCGGAATCCAGTTCTTAATGACGTGTGGGAAGCTGTTACGGATACAAAGCGCACGCAAGAATTGGACGAAGCGCAAAGTTCTGAGGTCTGGGGAGCATGGCGCGCGATGACTCCGTCGGAGAAGCAGTGCTACCGATACGTACGCGCAGCAGTCGAAATCTTTGAACAAACATATCAATTGCATCAGAAGAGGTGGATTGACGATGAGACATGGAAGAAATGGCAGGGTTGGATGGCAGTGGGACGGGAGGTTAAATTCTTCGACTATGTCTTCAATGACACAAAGCCGCGGCTAATTGCATCCTTTGTGGACGAGTTCACGCGTCTCGCAGCAGCGACGGAAACGCCCAATAGACATGGGCGGAGTGGCGATGTCGATCCCACCAACTCCACTATCGCGCCGAACCGATCTGGCGGCAGTTCTGAGCGGTGACTGAAATCCGTCGGCGGACGTCGGTGAGGTCGACGCCCACCCGGTTCACGAACACGACGAACAGCTGGAACATCCGGGCGGGCGTAGAAGCGGGTGAGGTCGAGCCAGTAGGTGCGCGAGTCGTACTTGTCCGGAAAGTGGCTCTGTGCACTACACGCCGGCACAATCAAGGAGGCGAGCGTGTTACGCGATGAACCCGTTGTCCCGCAAGAACTTCTCCGCGACCTCCTCGGGCAGCTCGCCGCCGACCTCCACCTGCTCATTGAGCCCGCGCATGACGTCCGAGGTCAGTTGTTGCGAGATGGGACCGAACACCTCGGCCAGCCTCGGGTTCTGGTCGAACACGTCCTGGCGCACGGTCATCGCCGCGTTGTAGGCGACGAAGAACTGCTTGTCGTCCTCGACGATCGCGAGCTCGTTGGCCGCGACGTCGCCGTTGGTGGCGAAGACCTCACCGAAGTTGCAGTTCTGGCCCGACGCGACCTGGGGTGGGACCAACGACAGCTCCAGCTCGGCGACCGCGTCGGGCGCCAGGTCGAAACCGTAAGTCCGCTCCAGCCCCGGGAGCCCGTCGTCGCGGGTGAGGAACTCCGCGGCGGCACACATCCTGGCCTGCGCCGGGTCCCGCGCGACCAGCGCGGCGTACTCGGTGAGGTTGGTGACCCCGAGCTGGCGGCCCCGGTCCTGCGCGGTGGCGATGGCGTAGGTGTTGTTCAGCGGCGCGGGTTCCAGCCACGCGACCTTGTTCTTCGCCAGGTCCTCCATCGCGACGGCCTGGTAGAGCTCTTCGGGGTCCTTTGCCGCGTCGGCGGTCGTGTGCTGCAGGTGGTTCGTCCAGCCGGTGCCGGTGTACTCCCAGTACATGTCGATCTGGCCGGCAGTCAGTGCCGTGCGGACGTTGGTGGTGCCCGTGATGCTGGTCAGCTCCCCGACGTCCGCCGCGGTCGCCTGGAGTGCCTGAACGGCGATCTCGCCGAGGACGATCTGCTCGGTGAACTCCTTCGAACCCACGGTGAACGAAGCGCCGGACAGGTCGATCGCGCCGAGCGAGCCGCCGCTGGCCCCGCCGCCCCCACCAGCGCCACCGCCGCACGCGGTCACGGCCAGGGCGGCGGCTGCCAGCACGGCGAACAACCGGGCTCGGTTGGCCCTTCTCGGATGACGCATGGCATCTCCTTCTATCGGGTCCTACGGTGGGTTCACAATCCCCTCGGGCGCAACACGTCCTCGGCGACGCGGCCCAGGTAGTCGATGAACAGGGCCAGCACGGCGGTGAGCACGCTGCCGACGACCGTCACGACCGGCCGGTTCTGCACCAGGCCGGTCACGATGATCGCGCCGAGCCCGCCCGCATTGGTGAGCGCGACGAGCGTCGCCGTGCCAACGTTGATCACCAACGCGGTGCGCAGGCCGATGAGGATGACCGGTACGGCCAGCGGCAGCTCGATCCTGGTCAGAACGCCGAGGCGGCTCATGCCCATCCCGCGACCGGACTCGACGACCGCCGCGTCCACCTGCGTCAGCCCGATCATCGTGTTGCGCAGCACCGGCAAGGCGGAGTAGGCGACCAGCGCGACGATGGCCGGCCAGAAGCCGATGCCCCAGCCGATCGCGAACAGCACGAGTAACCCGATCGACGGTACGGCCTGTCCGATGTTGAACACCGTCACGGCCGCGGGGGTGATCCGGCGGGTGAACGGGCGGGTCAGCAGGATGCCGACAGGGATGGCGATCAGCAGGACCAGGAGCGTCGAGACCGCGGTCAGCGTGATGTGCTGGATCGTCGCCTGGGTGATGAAGGTGAGGTTGACCCGGCGTTCCTCGATGCTGTCCAGGGCCCGGTCGTTCGCATGGAGATACGCGGCGATCAGGGCGTACGTGGCCAGCAGGATTCCGACCAGGACCGTGGGCGTCACGAGGTAGCCGCCGATGCCGCGGCGGCGTGAGCGTGCCGTGAGCTGTTCCGGAACGGTGATGGTCATGGCGACGTCTCTGGCTCGGCCTCGAGCCCACCACGCAGGCGGTCGCGCTCGGCGGTCCGCATGCCGCGGATGGCCATGTTGATCGTGTCGATGTCAACCACGCCGGCGTATTTGCCCGACTCGTCGACGACGACGGCGGTGCTGTAGCGGGCGGTGAGCATCTCGTTGAGCGTGTCACTGAGCGTTGCTCTCGGCTCGACGACCGCGAGCGGCAGGCCGACGTCGGCGAGTGATCCGTGGTCGGTGCGTCCCAGGTGATCGGCATTGACCCAGCTGCGGGGACGGCGCTGGGCGTCCAGGACCAGGAGGCAGCCCTCCTTGCTGTCCTTGAGCGTGCGCAGTGCCGCGGCCCGGTCGTCGTCGTGCGCGACGGTCGGCCAGCTGCTCAGCTCGATGTCGCGCACCCGGCTCAGGCTCAACCGCTTGAGCGAGGCTCCGCGGCCGATGAAGTCGGCGACGAACTCGTCGGCCGGGTTCACCAGGATGCGTTCGGGGGTGTCGTACTGGGCGATGCGTGACCCCTCGCGCAGGATCGCGATCCGGTCGCCCATCTTGATCGCCTCGTCGATGTCGTGGGTGACGAACACGATCGTCTTCTTGATCTCGGCCTGGAGCCGGAGGAACTCGTTCTGTAGCCGGTCGCGGGTGATCGGGTCGATCGCGCCGAACGGCTCGTCCATCAGCATCACGTCCGGGTCGGCGCTCATCGCGCGGGCGACCCCGATGCGTTGGCGCTGGCCACCGGAGAGCTGCTTGGGGTACCGGTCGCGGTAGGCGTCGGGGTCCATCCCGACGGTCGCGATGAGCTCGTCCACCCGGGCGGCGATCCGTGCCTTGTCCCATTGCAACAGCTTGGGCACGGTGGCGATGTTCTCGGCAAGGGTCATGTGCGGGAACAGGCCGATCTGCTGGATGACGTAGCCGATGCGGCGACGCAGCCGGTCGGGGTCGACCCCGGTCACGTCCTCGTCGTCGAGGAAGATCCGCCCGGAGCTCGGCTCGATCAGCCGGTTGATCAGCTTCATCGTCGTGGTCTTCCCGCAGCCCGACGGGCCGACGAAGATCACGATCTCGCCCTCGGGAATCTCCAGGGAGAGCTCGTCCACGGCGGACTCACGTTGGCCGGGGAAGCGCTTGGTCAGCTTGTCGAGGCGGATCTTCGCGCGCGGCGTCGATGGCTCGCTCGCCGGCTCACGCTGTGTCGATGATTCGCTCGCAGGCTCGTTCATCGGATCCCCCGTGATGTGGTCAGCCGGTTGAGCAGCACGTACAGCAGGTCGAACAAGATCGCAAGAATGATCACGCCGAGCGTCCCACCGAGGACGAGGTTGAGTGCGTTCGGGCTGCTGATCCGGGACAGGCCGGCGAAGATGTCGTTGCCCAGGCCCGGGCCGTTGATGTAGGCGCCGATCGCGGCGATACCCAGGGCCAGCAGCGTCGAGACCCGCATCCCGGTCAGGATCACCGGCCAGGCCAGCGGCAGCTCGATGCGCAGCAGCCGCTGCCCGCGGCTCATCCCCATCCCCTGGGCGGACTCGACGACGGCGTGGTCCACCTCGCGCAGCCCGACGATCGTGTTGGCGACGATCGGCAGCAGCGAGTACATCACCAGCGCGACGACCACCGGCGTGGTGCCAAGGCCCAGCACGTTGATGAACAGGCCGAACAGGGCGAGCGACGGGATGGTCAGGAACACCGAGGTCACCGCGATGACGAGCTGACCCGACGCCGGCCGGTTGTACGTCGCCATTCCCAGGCCGACCCCGATCACGGTGGCGATGAGGACCGAGACCCCGGTGACGAGCGCGTGCTCGACGCCGAGTTCGGCGATGTTGTCCCAGCGGGTTGCGAGATAGTCGAGGAAGTTCATGCCGTCGTCATTAAACCCTGCGCTGAGCCACAGTGCGGATCGTGCATGATCTCCTCCGTGATCGGTTCACCCTTCGGGGACTCTGACATGGCGTCCCTCACCTCACCAGGTCACAGCCGGAGCGGCAACGGAGTTGAGACCTCCGCTGCCGCGTTCAGGTCACGGTGGCCGCGCGCTCGGCAGCGGCGATCAGGCGCTTCGTCGGCTGGTCGGTCATGTTACGGTCTCCCGGAGCCTGGGGACGGTATTGCCACAGCGGCAACATCACTTCCGTCGATCGTGCCGCACTGTATTGCGCTTTACGGCACCGGCATGGCGCCGTACGGCACCGGCCCGGTGGGTCGAACTCCGGCCGAGCATCGGAGCAACTGGCATGACCTCATCCTCGACGTCCGCCCCCATCCGCCTCGGCCTGCTCGACCGTCTCGCTCGGGGGCCGGTGATCTGCGCCGAGGGCTACCTGTTCGAGCTCGAGCGGCGAGGCTACCTCCAGGCAGGCGCGTTCGTGCCGGAGGTCGTACTGGAGCATCCCGATCGGGTCGCCGCGCTGCACGAGGAGTTCGTGCACGCAGGCAGCGATGTCGTGCAGGCGTTCACCTACTACGCCCATCGCGAGAAGCTCCGGGTGATCGGCAAGGACGACCTGCTCGAGCTGATGAACCGGCAGGCCCTGGAGATTGCCGGCAAGGTGGCGATCGACAGCGGCACCCTGCTGGCTGGCGACATCTGCAACACCAACATCTTCGACCCGGCGAACGCCGAGACACCCGCGCAGGTCCGGGCCATCTTCGACGAGCAGGTCGGCTGGGCGGCCGAGGCCGGGGTCGACTTCATCGTCGGCGAGACGTTCCGCTACCTCGACGAGGCATTGATCGCGCTCGACGCCATCCGCGGCGCTGACCTGCCCGCCGTGATGATGCTCAACCTGCACGGCGTCCCGGAGACCCGGGAGGGGATCATGCTGCCAGTGGCGATGCAGCGGCTGGCCGATGCCGGCGCCGACGTCGTCGGGCTCAACTGCGCCTGGGGTCCGGCCACGATGCTGCCCCTGCTCGGGGATCTGGTCGATGCCGTAAACGTACCGGTGGCAGCCCTACCGGTGCCCTACCGGACCGACGACGAGCACCCGAACTTCCAGGCGCTCGCCGATCCGGGATACGCCGGCTTCCCCGCGGGACGGCCCTTTCCGACGGGCCTGGACCCGTTCACCTGCAACCGCTACGAGATCGCCGACTTCACCCGCGCGGCGCACACTGCCGGCGTGCAGTACCTCGGGCTGTGCTGCGGCGCCGCGCCTCACCACATCCGGAGCATGGCCGAGGCGCTGGGCCGCACCCCGCCCGCGAGCCGCTACTCCGAGGACATGTCACGGCACGTCTACTTCGGCTCGGAACCGACCCTCGCCCGGCACAACATCGTGTACGGTGCCAGCCTGTGACGCCTGCTCAACCGATCCAGGCCCCGGGGACGTCGCCCAGCTTCCGGGCCACGAACGCGACATAGTACAGCGGCTCGCCCCGGATCGACAGCCGGTGCTGGTAATGCTCCTCGGCCAACGGCACGATCACCTTCTCGTCGAACATCCGCTGGATCAGGTGGTTGAAGCCGCTCGGATCGTCGGCGCTGACGAAGTCCTCCTTGATGTTGAAGGCCAGCAGACCCGGGGTGCCGATGAGGTTGAATGCTTCCCCGAAGGCTGCGGGCGGCATGTCGCTGAAGCCGAGCGCGGCCACCGTGGTCATCGTGTTGAGGTCGTTGGCGATCAACTCGTCGCGCTGCTCAGCGGTGAGATCGGTGAGATCGGTGACGAGGTAGTCGTCGTAGACTCCCGGACGATCCCGGCGTGCGGCGGCGGCGGCTTCGGGGATGATGTCGATCCCGTGGATCGCGCCAGCGCCCAATGCCTTGAGCTCCTCGCCGACCATCCCGTTGCCGGCCCCGACATCGAGCACCCGTAGATCCGTCGGCCGCATTCCCTCCTCGGCCAGGACCTGGGTGAGCAGCCCGCTGATGACCCGCGGGGAGGTGCATTTCAGTAAGGTGTAGAAGATCTTCTCGTACATGCCGGGGATATCGTAGATCAGGTGGTAGTCGTGAAACCGGATGCGTCGGCGTTGCCCATCGACCATGGCCTCGCACCACTCCTCGTCCTGGTCGAGCGGCGAATCGCCGTCGGAGGGGGGCAGGAAGACCTCGAGGCCTGCGGCCGGATCAGCAGTGGACATGACGCCTCCATCACATTGTCACTCAGAGCGACGGAAACAATGAATGAAAAAAGCTCCGCCGCACATGACTCCGTCGATCATACGCATCTGGGGCGGATTCCGCTGAATGGGGAATCGGGTGAGCCGTATCGGTCGGGCCCCGGGCGGGGAGCGGACGGGCTATCGTCGCGACCTGGCTGCTCGGCTAAGCAATGATCAACGTGGCACCATAAGATCGAACTGCATCAGCGTTCCGTTGATGGCCACGGCCCGAAACAGGACGGCCAGCCTGGGGTAATGCACGTCGGCCCGCGTGCGTCACGAGGGGCGATGATGGCGGGATGAGCGAACGAAGGCACGCGTCGAGCGCTGTCCGCACCGTCGTTCGTGAGCTGGCCCCCGCCGTCGGGATCGGGCGGCGGCGACTGAAGCGGCACCCGGCGTGGACCGATACGGGCGGGACACCGGGCAATGGGCTGGGCGTGGTGGTCGTTCCGGGGTTCGGTGGAGTCGACGCGAGCATGGCGGTGCTGCGTCGGTGGCTGCGGGCCCGCGACTACCGACCCATCGGTGCGGAGCTCGGCCTCAACCTCGGCTGCACCAGCGACCTGGTCACCCGCCTCGAACACCGGATGGAGCAGCACGCGCGCGCCACCGGCGGTCCGGTGGTCCTGATCGGGCACAGCCGGGGCGGCTGGCTGGGCAGGCTCGTCGCCGTGCGGCGTCCCGACCTGGTCCGTGGACTGGTGATGCTGGGCAGCCCGGTGCTGGATCCCCTCGGCGCGCACGCGGTCGTCCGGCTGGCCGGTCAGGCGCTGGTGGGGCTCAGCGCACTCGGCGTGCGCGGCGTACTGGACCGGGACTGCATGGCCGGAACCTGCGGCGACGCCACCGTGGCCGGCCTCGCCGCGCCACTGCTACCGGACGTCCCGGCGGTGTCGTTCTACTCCCGATCCGATGGCGTCGTGCGTTGGGAGCTGTGCCTGGACCCGGCGGCCGAGTGCGTCGAGGTGGGCAGCAGCCACGCGGGGATGGGGATCGACCCGGATCTCTATGCCGCACTCGCCCCGCGGCTCGCGATGTGGGCCGGGACGCCGTGACCGTCGAGTCGACGGTACGGGGCCGGTTCACGCGTCGAACCGACGATCACGGCGCCGCGGAAGTAGCGTCGACCGGGTGCATCTCCAGGCGCTGACGGCGCCCGGCGTCCGGCTCGCGCGCACGGCGGTGGCGGTGGCGTTCACCGGGAACGGGCTGGCGTTCGCGTCGTTCATCTCCCGCACCCCCGCATTGCGCGACGGCCTCGGCCTCTCCGTAGCACAGCTCGGGCTGCTGCTGCTCTGCCTGTCCGGCGGTGCGATGGCCGGGCTTGCACTCTCCGGTCCGCTCGTGCACCGTCTGGGGTCGGCGCGGACGGTGCTGGCCGGGGCGGTCCTGGTCGGCCTCGGCCTCGCCGGCCTCGCATCCGGCCTGCTCAGCGGCATCGTGATCGCGGCCGCGACCGGACTCGTGCTCGTCGGGTCGGGGTCGGGTGTCTGGGACGTGGCGATGAATGTCGAGGGCGCCGCCGTCGAACGCGAGCTCGGCAGGCCACTGATGCCCCGGCTGCATGCCGGGTTCAGTCTGGGCACCGTGGCCGGGGCGGGCCTCGGCGCCGCGTCCGCCGCTGCTGGGGTACCGCTCGCGGGACAGGTGTTCGTCGTCGCGGTGCTGGTCCCGCTCGTCGTGTTCGGTGCGGTCCGCCGTTTCCTCCCCGCTCGGGCTGACCCGGGCGCGGCTGCCGACGTCGGCTCGGGGATTCGCACCGCCTGGCGGGAGCCGCGCACGTTGGTGATCGGTCTTGTCGTGCTCGCGTTCGCCTTCACCGAGGGCGCGGCGAACGAGTGGATGGCCATCGCCCTCGTCGACGGCTACGGCACGAGCGAGGCCGTCGGGGCAGTGGGGTTCGGGCTGTTCGTGGCCGCGATGACGGCCGGTCGACTCTTCGGTGGCGCCGCCCTGGAGCGCTTCGGGCGCGTCGCGGTGCTGCGGGCCACCGCGGTCCTGGCGCTCGGCGGGCTGCTCCTGGTCGTTCTCGGCGGTTCTACCGGTTGGGCGCTGGCCGGAGCGCTGGTGTGGGGCAGCGGGGCGGCGCTGGGTTTTCCGGTCGGGATGAGCGCTGCTGCCGACGACACCGCCCGGGCCGCCGCCCGCGTTTCGGTGGTGAGCTCGATCGGCTACACGGCGTTCCTCGTCGGAGCGCCCGTGATCGGGCTGCTGGCCGCGCATCTCGGGATCCTGCGGGCGTTGCTGATGGTGGCCGTCGCACTCCTGCTCGGGTTGCTGACCGCGGGCGCGGCCCGCCCACTGACCCCCCGGGAGGGCGGCGAACCCGTCGACGGCTGCGCGAACGGCACTTTCGTCCGTTAGGTGTGGACGAAAGTGCCGTTCGTTGCGAGTGGGGGTACGAGGTGCGGGGAGCGGGAGCGGGGTGCTCATGCCAGCGCGGCCGGCAGCGTGCGGGCCGCCGCCACCAGGCTTGGTCCGTACCAGGTCAGCAACCGGCCACTGACCAGCGCGGACGGCGCGGTGAACGACTCCGGGCCGTCGTCGGCGGTGAACAGGTACGGCTCGTCGGGCAGCACCACGAGGTCGTGCGGCGCCAGGGTGGCCGGATCGAAGCGCGGGTACCGCTCGGGCGAGCGGGCCAGCACGTTGTCGACCCCGAGCCGGGCGAGCACCGCGCCGGTGAACGTGTCGCGCCCCACGGCCATCCAGGGTTTGCGCCAGATCGGGATCACCGCACGCCGCCGCTCGTTCGGCTCGGGCACCGCGGCCCATACCTCGCGCGCCTCGCGCAGCCAGTCGGGCTCGTCGAACCCGCACGCCGACAGCATCCGCGCCAGCGATCCGAACACGTCCTCGAGCGTGCGGATATCGGTCAGGTAGACGGGCACGCCGGCGGCGCGCAGCGCGTCGAGATCGGGGCGCCGGTTCTCCTCATGGTTGGCGAGCACCAGGTCGGGGGCCAGCGCGACGATCCTGGCGACGTCGGGGTTCTTGGTGCCCCTGACCCGGGTGACATCGAGGTCGGCGGGGTGGCTGCACCAGTCGGTGGCGCCCACGAGCAGACCGGGCGCCGTCGCGGCGACCGCCTCGGTGAGCGAGGGGACGATCGACACGACCCGCCCCACGTCGCCGACGCGCACGCCACCGCCGTGGTCATCAACCACCTCCCGCACGCTCCACCCCTCCCACCATCACCGCACCGCAACGCTGGTGCGGACGTGCGCGTCGCACGCTCTCGGCGGCTCACATGGTGCGCCGGTACTGCCCGCCCACCTCAAAGAACGCCTCCGTCAGCCGGCCCAGACTGCAGACCCGGGCGGCGCGCATCAGCTCGTCGAAGACGTTACCGTCGCCGGTCGCCACCTCCTGGAGCCGGTGGAGCGCCGCCTCCGCCTCGGCCTTGTGCCGTGCGTTGAAGTCGGCAAGGCGGTCGAGCTGTGAACGCTTCTCCCCCTCCGTCGCCCGGGCGAGCTCGATCTCCGTCGGGACGTCGCCGGACTCGGGCTTGGTGAACGTGTTGACGCCGACGATCGGCAGCGTGCCGTCGTGGCGGCGGTGCTCGTAGCGCATCGACTCGTCCTGGATCCGGCCGCGCTGGTAGCCGGTCTCCATCGCCCCGAGCACCCCGCCGCGCTCGGCGATCCGGTCGAACTCGACGAGCACGGCCTCCTCGACGAGGTCGGTCAGCTCGTCGATGACGAACGAGCCCTGCAACGGGTTCTCGTTCATCGACAGGCCCCACTCGCGGTTGATGATCAGCTGGATCGCCATCGCGCGCCGCACGGAGTCCTCGGTCGGGGTGGTGACCGCCTCGTCGTAGGCGTTGGTGTGCAGCGAGTTCGCGTTGTCGTACAACGCGCACAACGCCTGGAGGGTGGTGCGGATGTCGTTGAAGTTCATCTCCTGCGCGTGCAGGGACCGCCCGGAGGTCTGCACGTGATACTTGAGCTTCTGGGATCGCTCGTTCGCCCCGTACCGCTCGCGCATGGCGACGGCCCAGATCCGACGGGCCACCCGACCGATGACGCTGTACTCGGCGTCCATTCCGTTGGAGAAGAAGAACGACAGGCTCGGCGCGAAGTCGTCGATATCCATGCCGCGGGCGAGGTAGCTCTCGACGTAGGTGAACCCGTTGGACAGCGTGAACGCGAGCTGCGAGATCGGGTTCGCCCCGGCCTCGGCGATATGATAACCGGAGATGGAGACCGAGTAGAAGTTGCGCACCTGGTGCGCGATGAACCACTCCTGGATGTCGGCCATCATCCGCAAGGAGAACTCGGTGGAGAAGATGCAGGTGTTCTGGCCCTGGTCCTCCTTGAGGATGTCGGCCTGCACCGTGCCGCGCACATTGGCCAGCGCGAACGCGGTGAGCTCTTCGTGTTCGGCCGCGCTCGGCCCGCGGTCGTGTTCGGCCCGGAACTTCTCCACCTGCTGGTCGATCGCGGTGTTGAGGTAGTACGCGAGAATCGTCGGCGCCGGCCCGTTGATCGTCATCGACACCGAGGTGGTGGGCGAGGTCAGGTCGAATCCGGCGTAGAGAATTTTCATGTCGTCGAACGTTGCGATCGAGACCCCGGACGTGCCGACCTTTCCGTAGACGTCCGGGCGGGTGCCCGGATCGCGGCCGTACAGGGTGACCGAGTCGAACGCGGTGGAAAGGCGCTTGGCGTCGGAGTCCGACGACAGATATCTGAATCGCCGGTTGGTGCGGAACGCGTCGCCCTCGCCGGCGAACATTCGCGCCGGGTCCTCGCCCTCGCGCTTGAACGCGAACACCCCCGCAGTGAAGGGGAACCTGCCGGGGAGGTTCTCCTGGCGCAGGAATCGCAGCAGCTCGGCATCCTCGGTGTAGCGCGGCAGGGACACCCGGCGCATCGTGCTGCCCGACAGCGTCTCCCGCGTCAAGCGGGTGCGGATCTCCTTGTCGCGGGATTTAACGATCATCTCGTCGCCCGAGTACGCCTCGACGACCTGCGGCCACTCGTCGAGCAATGCCGCGGCCTGCGCGGGCAGGGCGGTCTCCGCGGTCTCGAGCACCTCGGCGAGCCCGCCGGGGTGGGCGCCGGCCGCCGCCAACAAGCGGCGTGCGGTGCGCAGGTGCTGGCGGGCGCGGGCCGCGTCGACCTGCTTCACGGTGTCGGCGTGGTAGGCGCGCACGGTCTCGGCGATGTCGGCCAGGTACCGCACCCGGTTCGCCGGGATGACCGAGGCGTGCTCCGAGGAGGTCTTGCGGCTGGTGCGGGGGAGCCGGCCCTCGCCGATGGTGAGCCCGCTGCGCGACAGCAGCTCCGCCAGGTGCTGGTAGAGCGCCATGACCCCGTCGTCGTTGAAGGTGGCCGCGCTGGTGCCGAAGACCGGCATGTCCTCCCAGGACGAGCCGAACGCCTCGCGGTTGCGCACGAGCTGGCGGCCCACGTCGCGCCGCGCGTCCTCGGCGCCGCGGCGTTCGAACTTGTTGATCGCGACGACGTCCGCGAAGTCCAGCATGTCGATCTTCTCCAGCTGCGACGCGGCGCCGAACTCCGGCGTCATCACATACAGCGAGCGATCGACGAACGCGACGATGCCGGCGTCGCCCTGGCCGATGCCCGGGGTCTCCACGATCACCAGATCGAACCCGCCGGCCTTCAGCACCGCGATCGCGTCGCCGAGCCGCTCCGGGAGGCCACTCTCGTTGCCGCGGGTGGCCATCGAGCGGAAGAAGATCTGTCCGCCGGAGTGACCTCCGGTGCCGGCGGGCACGCCGAGTGCGTTCATCCGGATCCGGTCACCGAGCAGCGCCCCGCCACCGCGGCGTCGGGTGGGGTCGACGGCGAGCACGGCGATGCGGAGCTTGTCCTCCTGGTCGAGCCGGAAGCGGCGGACCAGCTCGTCGGTGAGGCTCGACTTCCCAGAACCGCCGGTGCCGGTGATGCCGAGCACCGGGACGGGGTGGCGGGGCTCCAGGTCGAGGTCGGACGGCAGCCGTCCGGCCTCGGCCAGGGTGAGCGCCCGGGCCAGAATGGCGTGCTCGCCGGCGAACAGCCCGTCGAACGACGGCGGTGGCGTGGTGGCCAGATCGGTGTCGCACTCCCGGATCATCAGGTTGATCATCCCGGGCAGGCCGAGGCGCTGGCCGTCCACGGGGGAGAAGATGCGCGACACCCCGCGGGAGTGCAGCAGCTCGATCTCGGCCGGCACGATCACGCCCCCGCCCCCGCCGTACACCTTCACGTGCCCGGCGCCGCGCTCGCGCAGCAGTTCGACGAGGTAGCTGAAGTACTCGACGTGCCCGCCCTGGTAGGAGCTGATCGCGACGCCGTGGCAGTCCTCCTGGATCACCGCGGCCACGACCTCGTCGACCGAACGGTTGTGTCCGAGGTGCACCACCTCCGCGCCCTGGCGCTGCAGGATCCGCCGCATGATGTTGATCGCGGCGTCGTGGCCGTCGAACAGGCTCGCCGCCGTGACGAACCGGATCGGGTGAATGGGCACGTGGAGCTGTGTCGATCCGGGATGAGCCATTCCTGGGTTCCTCTCGTCGGAGCAGACGCCCTGGATTTAGTTTGTCATCCTACTATCGGAGGGCAAGGTTCGGTGTGGGGACGAGCTCCGCGTCCGTAACCGGGGGTGGGGATAGCGTTCTCGCATGGCCCTGGACTTCCCCGCCGCCCTGGTCGCGCAGAACCGGGCGTTCGTCGACCTCACCCGCGCCGCCGATCCCCTCACTCCCGTTCCGACCTGCCCTGACTGGACGTTGCGGCAGCTCGCCGCCCACCTCGGCCGCGGTGACCGGTGGGCCGCGACGATCGTCGCCCGGCGCGCGGAGTCCGTCATCGAGCCGCGCACGGTGCTCGACGGCGAGCAGCCCGCCGATCCGGGCGAGGCCGCCGACTGGCTCACCGGCGGCGTCCGGCTGTTGGTCGACGCGGTCGACGGCGTCAGCCCGGAGACCTCGGTGTGGACCTTCCTCGGGCCGCGCCCCGCGGCGTGGTGGCTGCGGCGGCGGCTGCACGAGACGACCGTGCACCGGGCGGACGCCGCCCTGGCCCTGAACGCGCCCTTCGACCTGCCCGCCGACGTGGCCGCGGACGGGGTGTCGGAGTGGCTGTCGCTGCTGGCCGCCTGGCCGCAGCCGGAGCTGCGGCTCGAGGGGTACGCGACGATGCACCTGCATGCCACCGACGACGGGCTCGGGGCCGCGGGGGAGTGGACGGTGCGGGGCGGCGGTGGCGGCGGGATCGAGTGGGAGCCCGGGCACGCGAAGGGCACGGTGGCCGTGCGGGGCGCGGCCGTGGACCTGCTGCTGGGGCTGATGCGCCGGATCCCGGCCGCCGACCCACGTCTGCAGGTGCTCGGTGACGGTGCGGTGTTCGAACGCTGGCTGGCGCGCACCGCGTTCTGAGAAGCCCGTGCGGGACCACCGATGCACCCGCGCCTGGTTGGGTTTCCGCGCCTGGGTGCACCGGCGTGGTTCCTGGTGGTCCTGCGCGACCGCCGCGCCGATCGTGGCGCGGCGGCGGTAGCGGGTGTTCCTGAGCGGGATCCGGCCCCAAATGGTTATCCGGGTAGGCCGGCGCGGTAGGCCATCCTGCGTAGTTCTCGCCCGGCCGGGGAGTCGGGACGGATGCGGGTGAGTAGCTCGGCGAGCACGTCGCGGGTGATCGGGTCGCGCTGCACGTGGTGTGGTGAGATCTGCTCCGCGCGGCGCAACGCCTGCACCGCATCCTCGTAACGTCCTCGCAGCCGGGACAGCGACTGCGAGATCTGCGCCATCGACGCCAGCAGGTTGGCCTTCCATACGCTCCCTGAGCACCCTGATGGGACGCCCCGACAAGGGTGTATGTGCTTGCTGGATTGGGCACGGTCGATGCGGCGGCCCGCCCCCGACATCATCTGGCCCGGCTGGTGGCTGACGGTGAGCATGGTCAAAGCCCGGCAGCGACCCGGTCCCCGTGCGCGAGCTACTGGCTCAGAGCCACACCGTCATCGAGGAGGCCCAGCGACACCTGACCCCGGCGGACGTGCGCCGGTTGTACCCCGACGCCTACGGGCCGGACTATGTCGCCCGCCGGGACGACTACCTGACCTCGGCCCCTGTCACCGTGTTCGTCCTTGTCGCGTCACCCTCAGCGATCGGGAAGGCCAAGGACATCAAGTTCGACGTCCTTCGCCGCCTCGGCGACGGTGACGCGCTGCGCAACCATCTACACATGCCCGACAGCCCCGGCGACGCCTTCGCCGACCTGGACCACCTCACGGGCAGCAAGACGTTCAGCCGACTCTACGAAAGGTACGAGCGTGACCGAGCAACACAGCGTCTGGCGCGCTACTGGGCTCTACTGGAACAACCGGACCCCTGGCATCGGACTGGTTGACCCCAGTGGCGCCGAACGCACTCACCCAGTCCTGCCGGGAACCCAGGTGGGATACCACCTTGGTGGACAACGCAGCTGCATCGGCGTCTGGTTGGCCCGGCAGCGACGGCGCCAACCCTGTCCTTTCGCGCACCCGATCCCGCCACCGGCCACCCGAGTCCAGTGCGACCCGTGCGGGGCAGTTGATCCAGGCAAGATGCTCGCCCGCAACGTCACCGTCGACGATGGGCGCGAGTATGCACTCTATCTGGCCTGGTTCGGAGCCGGCCTGACGAAGGTCGGGTTGACCGCCACCGAACGCGGTAGCGACCGGCTTGCCGAACAAGGCGCGCTGGCCTTCACCTGGCTCGCCCGCGGCCGCCTGCCAGCCGTCCGCGCGTGCGAGCACCGCATCTCGACCAGCGGCTTGGCGCCCGAGCGGCGCCAGCGGCGCGTCAAACTCGCCGCATGGTGGAGACTCCCGGGCCAAACCCAACGCCAAGACGAGCTGTGTACCGCCTACCAGCAGATCATCGAGACCGTGCCATGGCCCGTGGGGCTGGAGCGCGAGGCATGTACTGTAGTCGACCTGGTCGAGCTGTTCGGCCTCGAGGCGTTTCCTGATTCCTGTTACGAGATCACCGCCCTGTCCAGCGGCGCGGTGCTCAGCGGAACCGTGCGCTGCGCGGTGGGGCGCGACCTACTGCTCGACGCCCCGGACGGACCGCTACTGGCAGATACCGGTCTGCTGGCTGGATGGCCCTTACAACCCACCACCGCGGTGCCCACCGGCCTGAAGCTGCGCGCTTGCGACTACGCCCGGAGCAACGATGTCGTTGATCAAGCCTCCCTGTTCTGACACCGTCACCGACCTGTACCCGGTGTTGGTGTTGGAAGGCATGCCAGGCGCGGGCAAGACCACTGCCGCGACCACCCTGGCCGCCGAGAACCGGGCTGTGATCGGTGAATACACGACTCTGACAGGGGATGTTATTCCGATCGAGGGACATCCGGCTGTCGACGATGACGCGGAACATCAACGCAACTGGCTGCACAAACACCACCAAGTCCAGGCCGCACGCTGCCACGGCCCGGTGTTCTGCGACCGGGACTGGCTCTCGGCACTGGCCTACGCCTACAGCGTCACCGACGACGAGTTGCTCACCGACAGGGCCGACTGGGTGTCCGATTGCCTCGACCGCAGGGTTCTCACCCTCGCCAGCACCTACGTGGTGTTCCAGCTCGACCCGAGCGTCAGTCTGCGGCGCCGCGCGGACCGGCTCACACCCGGCCATCCATGGAGCAGCCGACCCGGCCTGATCCGCCTCGCCACGTTCTACACGGACTCCGCCGAGGCTCTGGCCCCCGTACATCCAAATCTGGCCGCTCGCCTGCGCACCGCCACCTGGCACTCGCTGCGTGACTGCACCCTCGACCGCACCGTCCGGTTCCTCCGCGATCTGGCTGATCACACATGATCAGACCGCAGCAGCCGACCGTGGTGATGACCTTGCATGACGGGTTCTACGGCTGTGGTACCGGAGCCGGCCGCTCCAACCATGCACTCCTGACGATCCTCGCCAGCCTGCTCCCCAACGGGGTGCGGTTGGTCGTGCTCCCGGTCCACCTCGACGCCACCAGCCCCGAATACGACCCGACCTGGCACGCCGAGACCACCAGCAGCACCTCGCCAAGAAGATCACCGGGCTCGGACTGAGCGCCACGCTGCTGACCCGGTTCCACCCCGACATCCGCCGCCTGCTCGCACATCCAGCGCTGCGTGGCGTCGTGGTGCCCTCTCGCGCCGAGCCGTTCGGCCGTGTCCCGATCGAGGCCTACGCAGCCGGAGCCACACCGGTGATCGCCACCACAGCTGGCGGTTTGACCGAGCAAGTCATCGACGGGCGCACCGGGTTCACCGCCGCACCGGAGGATCCCGCCAACCTGGCCGCCGCCCTACGGCGCGCACTCGCCCTCACTCCCGCCGAACGGCTCCGGATCCGCGGGGCAGCACGGCGGTTCGCCGCCAGCCACTTCAACCAGCCGTGTGCCGTCAGGGCGTTCGTGACGCACGTTGCTCCGTGGCTTGATCGACATACTGACATCCTCGACCTACCGGCGGCTTCTGGGCCGGAGCTACAGCGGAAGCGGCCAACGATACGGGGAGTCCGGGTGGTCGAACCACACGTACTGGAGTGCGGCGACGTCGTAGGCGGTGACGCCGAACCTCTCGATGCCGGGCTCGCCGAGCCGCCGCCACGTCGCATGGCTGGACTCCACGGTGTCCCAGAGGCGCTGCGGGCCGCCCTGCCTGACCGGGAACAGCCCGTCGTCATCGGGGTTGAGACCGGCGGTGAACCAGCTGCCGTCGGTGCAGTACCCGGACACCTCCGCACCGTCGAATGAGCGTAGGAAACCGCACAGGCGCCGGCCGGCCAGATGCAGCTGTGCCGTGAACTGGAATGACCGGTTGTCTGCCATCAGGCCGGGATCGACGGGGGTCGTGGCATGTTGCGGGTTGCATTTGTCGAGCACCTGGTCCCAGGTCTCGCCGTCGCGGTGCGGGCTGTCCAGCCGGGTGCGCATGGGCATGAACGCTGCGAGCAGGTTCAGGAACGACCCTTCGACAACGTCGTCGCCGGTCTTTGTCAACCGCAGCAGTGAACCTTTGAGGCTTCCGCGCAGGTCGACGAGGATTGACCCGCCGGGGGCAAGCTGGGCGATCCACGCGGGCGGAATGTGATCGGCGGACGCGGTGGCGATGATCCGGTCGAACGGTACCGCCGCGGCGAGCCCGGCCGCACCGTCACCGGCGTGCACGGCCGGGCGCAACCCGACACCGGCAAGTGCTTGGCGTGCCGCATCGGCCAAACCCGGGTCGAGTTCCACGCTCACCACGTTCTGCGCCCCGACCCGGTGGCACAGCAGTGCGGCGTTGTACCCGGTGCCCGTGCCGATCTCCAGCACCCGGTGGCCGGGTTGGAGATCGAGGGCTTCGAGCATCCCCGCCATGACCGTCGGCATGGAGCTGGAGCTGGTGGGGGCACCGGCCTTGTCGACCATCTCGGGCGTCGGGGTCATCTGGACCATGAGCGCGTCGTCGGTGTAGACTCCGCGAAGCCATTCGTCATGCTGTACGGGATCGGTCCCGTCCACCAGCACCGTTCGGCCCGACTCCCGACGGTAGAAGCGAGGAACGAAGTTCTCCCTCGGTGTTTCCTCGAAGGCTCGCCGGACCCAGGAGCTGCGCACAGCCCCACCGGCGGCCAGCACACTGGCCAGCTCCCGGCGGTGCGCCACGGCGGCGGTCACGAGGCGACCACCAGCTCGTCGGCGATCGCCTCGGCGATCGGCAGCCCGGTCTCCTCGGCCAGCCACCCCCACTGACCAGCCGGATTGCACTCCAAAAACCACCACCGGCCGTCCGGTGTCACCGAGAAATCGAACGCCCCGAAGGTCAGTCCGAACTTACGCAGGTAAGCCACCACACCGTAGCGGACCTCATCGGGCGTCATGCACACCTCGTAGCGAAGATCATCATAGCGGGAGCGCCAGTCCACCTCGGCCTCGGGGCTGTCGGCGTGTACCGCCACTGCGAAGCACCGGTCCCTGACCACGGTGAGCCGCACGTCGAACGCCTTTGGCACCCACTCTTGAAAAAGATGGCAGCACAGACCGATCGCGGCGTCGTCCAGGTCGTCGGCGGTCAGCCGGGAGGTGTAGATGATCCGCAGTTCGTCCTGCTCGACGACCACCCCGGTGGACATTGACTTGTAGATCAACGCGCCGCCGACCTCGGCCGCGAACGCACGGGCGCAGGTACCTACGCTGGTCACCAGCGACCGCGGCACGGTCAGCCCGCACTGCGCGGCTACGCGGAGCTGCCGGGGCTTGTACGATGCGTCTGCCACCGCTCCCGGCACGTCGATCCAGCGCCATGGCTGGGCGGCGAGGACACCGCCGAGACCGAAGGCCGACTCCAGCGCGGCGAACCGCTGTTCCGGCTCCGACATCCCCGCGGGGAACTCGAAGTGGGCTGGGTGGCGCCGATAGACGCTATGTACCGACGCCAGGTCGATCCGGCGGCCATGCGCGCACAGCCACCCGGGCAAGTCGATGCGATCCGGCGTGGCAGCGAGGAATAACGAGCTCGGGAAGTCGGCGGTGTCGATCCGCACGACGTCCGCGCCGCGGGCCAGCAGCGCGTCCACGACCAGATCAGCCGTACCGTCCTGAGCCTGCGCTATCACCAGCACGGTCAACGCCTTCACTCCTCGTCCATCTCGACATACTCCTCGGTATCCGGCTCGTAGCGTTCTTGCTCCTGGCCATCTGGGGTGATCTTCGTTGGCTTGGTCCTGGTCTTTTTCGTCGGCTTCTTGCTGTGCGCCCCGCACTCCATCGGCCGAACCGCATACCGCAGCCCGAACGGCCGAGTATCCGGCCCGGACGGCAGTGCCGAGCTGGGCGTGACTCGTCCCCCGCTCGGCGAGAGCGGGAACCGGCCCGTGACGAGCATCAAGGGGTCAGGGACGGGTTTCACCGTGAGTTGCCGCCAAGGGCGCGGGGCTGCGCACGTCATCGCGGTGCCTTCTCCCGTGGTCAAACACGCGAACTGCCGAGCAGGTCGCCGTGCTTCGCGTCGAACTCTCGCACCGCGATCGAGCGGGCATAGGGCGCGGCGGCGCGGCGGAAGTCGATCAGGAGGCTTCGTTCACGGGGCGAGTCGAGCCGGCGGATGACTGCCGCGGCTTCGCTGGCGGTCGCGCACGCCCGCTCGACCGCACCTGCGCCGAGTCGGGCACCGGCCAAATCGAGGAGCATCCCGGAGCGGTCCCGCGCAAAGGCAGGATCGATCATCGCGACGGCGCTCCGGAGGTATGGCTCGGCTTCTGTCGGTCGTCCGAGCGCCAGCAGCGACCAACCGGCAAGGCCGTGTGCGTCGGCCTGAGTGAACCAGTAGATCCACGGTGGCTCGTTCTCGGGTATCGAGCGCGCGAGCAACTCGAAGCTGCGATTCTGGGCGCGTTGGCTGGTTGTGGCGTCTCCCGAGTACGCGGCGCCGAGCGCCAGGCGGCCGTGCAGCGATGCCGCTACGGCGGGGGTCAGCTCCTTCTCGGCGGCCAACGCGGACTCGGCCAAAATGACTGCGTCACGGGGGTTGCTCGACTGCGCCGCCTGCACGCTCATGAAGCCGAGGATGTTGGCGCCGATCGCCCGGTCACCACTGACGTGTGCGGCACGCAACGCGGCCAGGAAGTAGCGTTGGGCAATCGCGGGCTGGTCGGAGTCGTAGGCCAGCCAGCCGGCGAGTCGGCCCAGTTCGGCGGCTACGGCGTGCAGCCGCTTGCCGACCTCTTCGGTGTAGGCGGCGTTGCCCAGCATCACCACCACCAGCCGCAGATCCTCCCGAACAGCCGGAAGCAGTGTGCCGCCACCCATCGCGTCGTCCATCCGACGCCGGGCCTCGGCGACCCGTTCGAGGTCGTCCACGAGCGCATGATCGACCCGCTTCCCGACCAGGGAAGCCGCTACCCTGGCCGGGTCGAACAACCACTGGTGCGCGACCGAGGTGAGAGTCAGCCCGGTCATGGCAAGGAAATGGCGGCGCTCCATGGCGTCAGCATCCACCACCGCGGCCAGCGCTGCTACCGCTCCGTCATGATTCCACGGCTGGTCCAGACCGTCGTCGGCTGGCACGTACCGCAACGGTCCGGCACCGGCCCAGCCGAACGCCTCAAGCGTGACCGGCTCTCCGAGTCGTTGGTACAAGAGGTGGCACACCAGGGCCGGCCACGGTGCGCGGGGCACCGCGGGTACCG
Organism: Pseudonocardia sp.; assembly: GCA_050701055.1. GTDB lineage: Bacteria > Actinomycetota > Actinomycetes > Mycobacteriales > Pseudonocardiaceae > Pseudonocardia. The sequence continues at coordinate 26,486 of JBOHEO010000011.1, forward strand.
TGCGGCCTGCCGGGGCGTACACCCACCGGCGGGCGTTGCGGGGGTGGCCACAGGCACCCAAGCCCAACGTGACGGCCAGCTCGTTGCACCGGGCGCCGAGGTTCTCCGGACTCCATTTGGCCCGGGCCAGCAGCCGTTCCAGCGCGGCGTTGTGCCGGGTCTGCCCGTCATCGCCAGCCGTCATTATCCCCACTCTCATAGTTGTGTGCGCCCAGAGCTGTGTGCGCCCGGGACCGACGGTAGCGCTCAGACATTCCCATCCGGTCGAAACGTGCAAAGCGTGCATGCCCAATTCGTGGTTCTGACCTGGCTCAGACACGGAGAGAGCCCGCCTGACCGGAGGCCAAGCACCGCAGACCGAACCCGTCCAGAACGGCGCCGTTACAGGTCCTCCCGCAGCAGGTCCATCAGCAGCCCGTCGTGCCAGGTCCCGTCCGCGGAACGCTCGTACCGGCGCATCACCCCGACCGGCCGGAACCCGACCCGCTGGTAGCTGCGGATCGCGCGCTCGTTGTGCGCGGCGGGGTCGATCACGATCCGGTGATGGCTGTGATGTTCTCGGGTGAGCAGAAACCGGCACATCGTGCGCATCGCGTCGGCGCCCAGGCCCTGGCCGTGGTGGTCGGGGTGCAGGGCGAGGTCGATGCCGGCGTGGCGGTAGTCGGCGTCGTCCTCCTCGTAGTAGATGATCAGTCCGATCACCTCGCCGGCCAGCTCGATCGCGAAGCCCTGTGGGCCGAGCAGCTCGCGGCGCACCCGCTCCAGGTCGTAGCCGCCCCACCACTTCGCCACCTCGGGATGACCGAGGATCGCCAGGAACGCGGGGACGTGCTCGGCGGTGGTGGGCCGCAGTACGACGGTCTGCCCGGCGATGGCGGAGCCGGTCCGGGCCGATGGTGCCCGCGCAGGCTCGGCTGTGGTGGATGGTGCCCTCGCAAGATCGGTCACGGCGTGAGCTCCAATCGGGCCATCTCCCCCAGCGTCGCGGCCGAACGGGGCTGTTCGAAGAGGATCTCGGCGCGGCGGTCGTCGATGTTCAGGGTGGCGATCATGTTGCCGAATAGCGGCCCGGCCAGGCGTTCCCAGCTTACCGCCGACGGAGGCGCGCCGCCCCGGGCAGCCCAGCGGCGGGTCAGCGCGGCCAGCGTGCGCGACCAACCGAGCTTGAACCCCGGCCGGAGAAACCAGTCGACGTGGTTGTGCACGGGGGAGCAGGTGAGCTGGTGGACCGAAGCGTGGTGCTCTGTGGCTCGTTCGCGCGGTGTGCCTTGCTCGCACGGCCGAAGGTCGGCCCGTGCGACGTAGCTGTGGTGCACGTCCCCGGACAGGACACTGACGCTCGCCGGCCCGCTCGCCGCGGCCCGTTCGATGAGCCGGGTGAGGCGGTCGAAGGACTCGCGGAAGGCTGCCCAGTGTTCCAGGTCGGCGGCTTGGCGGATCGCCTCGGCGAGCCGGCCGCGCCAGCCCGGCCGCCCGGCAGCGACCTCGTTGACCGTCTGGAGGTCGCCGATGGCGTGCGGGAGCAGCCAGGGCAGCGACGTGCCGAGGACGAGATGGTCGACGCGGCCGTCGGCGTTCGCCTGCTCCTCGATCCAGGTGAACTCGGTGTCGCCGAGCATGAGATGGGAACCGTCGTCGAGGATTCGACCGTTGCGAGAGTCGATCATGATGAAGCGGCTGTGCCCGAGGTCCCACCGGAAGCTGAACCGCACGCCCTTGTTCCCGTCCACCTCGGCGTTGGCCCGGTCGGCCAGCTCCGCCAGCAGCGGCCAGGTGTCGCCACCATGCTCGATGACCTTGCGGTAGTCCGGGTCGGCCACCAACTCGTCCGGAGGAAGGTTGCCGATGTGCTGGTAGACCCAGTAGGACGCGAGCGCGGAACGGATGCGGTGACGCCACCACGGCGTCCCGGCCATCTCCGCGCGCCAGGCGGCGGAGGTGTTCCAGTCGTCGCGCACATCGTGGTCGTCGAAGATCATCGCCGTGGGCACCGTCGACATCAGCCAGCGGATCTCGGGATCGGTCCACGAGTCGTCGTACAGGCCCACGTACTCGTCGAAGCCGACGATCTCGTCGTCGGGCCAGTCCGGGTGCCGGTCGCGGTGACCGGCGATCCGGCGACGGTTCCGCGGGGTGAGCTCGTCGGCGTAGACCTGGTCGCCGAGCAGCAGCAACGCGTCGGCCCACTCCTGCGGCCGGCGCCGGGCCATCCGCGCGGCGTAGGCGTCGAGCGCGTCGATGCCGAGCCTCCGGGCGGTCTTCGGGTCGGCGACCTTCGGGTAGCGGCAGGAACCGAAGATGATCCGGTTGTTGGCGTCGGAGGCCGGTCCACGAGTCCGGATCAGGCTCGGGGGGTAGGGGCTCACCGGCGGCGGCCAGACCCGCTCGCCGTCGACGTGCACCTCGTACGGCGTGCTGGTGTCCGGCGCGAGGCCGGTGACCGTGATCAGGGCGTAGTGGTGTCCGGCGACCTCGAAGGTGCGCGCCGCGCAGCCGAGCACGGTCACCGTCGCGGCGCGGTCGACCTGCACCCACACCGCGGCGGTGGTCTCGGCGACGTGGCGCAGGACGGGTCCGAGCACGAGAGACACATCCTCACCCTAGTGAGTGACCGGTGTTGCCTCGAGCGCCAGCAGTGCCGCGCCGATCATGCCGGCATCGTTGCCCGCGGTGGCCGGGAGCACCGGTACCACGCCGCGCACCTGCGGGGCGTAGGCGAACTCGCGGGCCGCGGCGCGCGCCGGCCCGAGCAGCAGGTCACCGGCGTCGACCAGGCCGCCGCCGACGATCACGACCTCGAGCTCGAACATGTTGCCCAGCGAGGCGATGCCGACACCGAGCCAGCGACCGACGCGGCCGAAGAGCGCCGTCGCCGTCGCATCACCCTGTCGGGCCGCCGCCATGACGGTCGGGCCGGTGACCTGGCCCTGCACCGCGCCCAGCCGCGCGATCAGGCCGTCCGGCTCGTCAGCGGCGGCGTCGCGGCCCAACCGCGCCAGCGCGGTGCCCGACGCGTACGCCTCCAGGCACCCGTGGTTACCACACGGGCACCGCAGACCGTCCGGGTTGACGATCATGTGGCCGATCTCGGCGCCCAGGCCGGTGGGGCCACGGTAGATGTGCCCGTCGAGGATCATCCCGCCGCCGACCCCGGTGCCGACGGTCAACAGCACCATGTCCCGATAGTGCCGCTCACCGAGCTGGGCCTCGGCCAGGGCGGCGACGTTGGCGTCGTTGTCGACGACGGTCGGTAGCCCGTTGGCTTTCTCGAGCTGCGCGCGCACCGGCCAGTCACGGTAGGCGTTGTTCGGCGCCCAGAGGATGCGACCGGCCGGCCACTCGACCAGCCCGGCCGCACCCAACCCGACCGCCTCGACGTCCGGGTACGCCTCGCGGAGCCGATCGATCACACCGAGCAGGACCGGGGTGACGGCATCGGCGGAGGACTCCTCGGGAGTCGGCTCGACCAGTTCGGTCAGGACCGTACCGGCCGAGTCCACCACCCCTGCGGCGATCTTCGTCCCGCCGATGTCGAGACCGATGGCGTACCGCGCTTCCGTCATCCCAGAATGATTGCCGATCCGCCTGAGGTTTAGCGGCCGGCCCCACGGGGAACAGGTCGCCATGCTGCTTCGACGAATCGCCCGCCCGATGCTGGCGGCCATGTTCATCAACGGCGGTATCGCCGCCCTGAAATCGCCGCAGGGCCATGTCCAGGCGGCGAGACCGGTCCTCGACCTGGTGTCCCCCGCCGTCGACAGAGCCGTCGAGGTCGCCCCGATCGACGAGCGTCCCGACGACGAGATGCTCGTCAAGATCGACGCCACGGTGAAGATCGTCGCTGGATCGTTGCTGGCGCTGGGCAAGTTCCCCCGGCTCGCCTCCACCGCGCTCGCCGCGTCGCTGATCCCGACGACGCTGGCCGGGCACCGGTTCTGGGAGGAGTCCGATCCGGCGGCGAAGCAGGACCAGCAGATCCACTTCTTCAAGAATGTCGGGCTGCTCGGCGGGCTGCTCATCGCCGCGTCCGACACCGGGGGCAGGCCCTCGCTCGGGTGGCGTGCGCGACGTAGGGCGCGGCGTGCTGCCCGGCGGGGCCGACGGATGAGCCGAAAGGCCAGTCAGGTGTCGGGAACCGCCGCCGGATTGGCCGCCGGGTTTGCCGGGTTCGCGCCGGGAGCCGGTGCGGCGGTGTCGTCCCGGGCGGGGAGGCGGGGGGCGGAGGTTCGGGCGCGGGTGGCTGACCTGCAGGCGGACTGGTCGAAGAAGGCAGTCAAGGCAGCGCGAAAGGCCGAGAAGCGCGGGGTAGCGCTGCAGAAGAACGCATCCAAGCGCAGCGCGGAGTTGCAGCGTTCGGCTGCCAAGCGGGGTGCGGAGCTCCAGCGTGCGGCCACCGAGCGCGGGGCGGCGCTGCAGAAGGCGGCCGAGAAGAAGCGGGCCGAGCTGGAGAAGAAGGCCCCGGTGCTGATCGACCGCATGTCGACGCAGGCCTCTCGTTTCGGGCGCGACGTTGCGGTGCGGGCGTCGGCGTTGGGTTCGGAGGTGGCGCAGCAGGCCGATGGTGTCGCCAAGGATGCACGGAAGCGGGTGCACGCGCTGTCGCGCTGAGGTCTCTCGATCGGTCGGCCCGGCCCCCGCACGGGGGTCGGGCCGGTTTCGTTCGTTAGCCTCGCGTCGGGGCGGTAGCTCAGCTGGTCAGAGCAGCGGACTCATAATCCGTCAGGTCGTGGGTTCGAACCCCACCCGCCCCACCGGCTGACCAGGAAAAACAGGCTAGAGCGGTGATCTTGACCGCTCGCTGTCCATGCTTGTGTCCATGAAAGTCTGCCTATGCTGTCCTCATGACCAGCGCAGATGACCAGAACGACACGCGTCGGCGGGGCAGCGTGCGCACCCGCGGCGCCTCCCTCCAGGTCCGGGTGTACGCCGGACAGGACCCGGTGACGGGGCGGGATCGTTATCTGGCGGAGTCGGTCAAGGGCACCGACCGCGCCGCGCAGCGCCGGGCCGAGAAGGTCATGACGCGGCTACAGTCCGACGTCGACAAGCAGCGCGTACCGGAGACCTCCGCGAGTCTCAGTCACGCGCTCGACGAGTGGCTACGGGCGAACGAGATCGAGGACAGCACCCGCCGCACGTACGTCGGGTACATCGAGCGCTCGATCAAGCCCGCGATCGGCACCGTGCCCATCGCCAAGCTGAACGCGCGCATCCTGGAAACGCTCTACGGCGAGCTACGGCGGTGCCGCAAGCGCTGTGACCGTCGCCCGTTCATCGAGCGGCACAAGGCCGATGGCGAGCACGACTGCGCCGCTTCGGAGTGCGTCGCGCACGCATGCAATCCGATGGCCGCGTCGACGGTCCGGCAGATTCACTCGATCATCAGTGGCACGCTCACGGCGGCCGTGCGGTGGGACTGGCTCGCCGCCAACCCCGCCCGCATCGCGCAGCGCCCTCGCGCGAAGGCACCGGAACCCGACCCGCCGTCGGCGGCCGACGCCGCGCGCCTGCTCGATGAGGCGTTCGACATGGACGAGGACTGGGGAACGCTCGTGTGGCTGGTGATGACCACGGGCATCCGCCGCGGGGAGGTCTGCGCGCTCCGCTGGCGTCACATCGACCTCGACGGCGAGATGATCGAGATCCGTCGGAACTATGTGCTGCACAAGGGCGTGGGGGTCGAGAAGGACACCAAGACGCACCAGATGCGGCGTATCGCGCTCGACTCCGAGACGGTGGCGTTGCTGCGTGAGCACCGCGCGCGGGTGGTGGCGCGAGTCGCGGGGTTGGGCGGTGTCCTGACCGAGCAGACGTACGTCTTCGGGGGTGTGAAGTCGCCAGACCACGGCACGCCGTACTCACCGCACGCCGTGTCGAGCAGGTACAGCGACATGGCCAAGCGGCTCGGGATCGAGACGCACATTCATGCGCTCCGCCACTACTCGGCGACGGAGTTGCTGACGGCGGGTGTCGATCTCCGGACCGTCGCGGGGCGACTGGGCCATGGTGGTGGCGGCTCGACGACGCTCCGCGTCTACGCCGCGTGGGTTGCGGCGTCCGATCGAAAGGCTGCGGAGCTGCTTCGCTCACGTCTTCCGCGTCGTTCCCCCAAAGCCGAGTAACCCCACCCTCGTTCACCGTTCGCCGGGCGGTGAACGAGCAGGGTGCTCCGTAGGGTGCTCGCGTGGCGGAGCAGCGTGGAGCGTGGAAGATCTTCGGTGAGCGGACGATCTATGACAACCGGTGGGTCCGGTTGGGGTTGGTGGATGTGGAGGCGCCGAGCGGGGAGCGGTGGGATTACCACGTGGTGCACCTGGCGCGGATCGCGATCGCGCTCATCGTGAACGAGGGCACGGACGAGGTGCTCATGCTGTGGCGCTACCGGTTTGCCACCGAGCAGTGGGGGTACGAACTGCTCGGGGGTCTGGTCGATGATGGCGAGGAGCCGGCCGTCACTGCCGCGCGGGAAGCGGCCGAGGAATCCGGGTGGGCGCCGATGGGTGAGCCAGTGAAGTTGATCAGTTTTGAGCCGTTGCCGGGGAACGTAACGGCCCCGATGGACGTCTACCTGTGGCGGGAGTTCGAGAAGGTGGGTGAGCCGACCGACGCCGAGGAAGCCGGGCGGGTCAAGTGGGTGCCGCTCGCGGGCGTGCTCGGGTTGGCCGCGCGTGGTGAGCTGCTCGGATCGGGAACCCTGGTGGCGCTGATGTACTTCCTGGCATCACGCGGTCGCGCGTCCGCCGGGTAGGACGAGACCGGACAGTCGCCGTAGGTGCCGATCCGAACGTACCTGTCGCGCGAGCTGGCGGGCGGCCCTCGCGTGGGCTTGCGCGGCGTCGCGGTCACCCGCGGCGGCGTAGGCGAACGCGAGGTCGACCAGTACCGCGCACCGCGACCGCACCCACGCGGCAGGCAGGCGCGCGAGTGCGCCGGTGAGTTGGGCGATCGCGTCGGGCTCGCCGAGTTGGGCCAGCGCGTTGCCGCGCCACCTGTCGAGGTGGCCACCGCCGAGGAACAGGAACGGCAACGCCGGGTCGATTGGGTCGGTCGGGAGCAGTGCCCCCGCGGTGTCGAACGCGCGGAGCGCCCCGTCCCGGTCACCGATGGCGGCGAGCGTCTCCCCGTGCGCGGCAGCGAGCCACGCGCGCAGCAACGGGGGTGCGCGGTGGTCGGCGAGTGCGCGGGCGTGTGTGGTGTGGTCGGCGGCGTGGGTGTTCTTGCCGAGTGCGGTGAGGACGAAGCCCTGTTCGGCGGTGGCGTGCGCGAGCAGCAACGGCGATTCGGCTTCACGGGCGGCGTGCTTGGCGCGCTCATAGTGCTCCCACGCTTGCGGCGTGTCCTCGCGGTCGAGGGCCTGCCATCCGGCCAATGTGGACGCTTCCGTCAGCGCAGCGGCGAGCCCGGTCCGGTGCCCGGCGGGGGGCCCGTACATGAGTAGGTCCACGACGTGGTCGATGTTGTGGCGAAGCTGATCAAGCTGGGTGAGGGCGCCGAACTGGCGGTCGAGTCGGCGGGTGTGCTCGATCTGCGCGCGGAACGTCTCGACCGTGGCCGTGTCGACGGTGCGGGCGGCGGCGAGCCGCGCCCGCAGCTCCTCACCCGGCCCGTGCGCGTCATCATCGGGGAAGCCGAGTTCTGCATCTGTGCGGCCGTAGACCTCGCGGAACAACTGCCGGTACTAGCCCGACGGTTTCGTGGCCGTTCTCCCAGCGAGACAGCTTCGTCTTGAGGCTCACGGGGCTCATGATCGTGATCTGGTGCGCGGTGGCGCGACGGGCGAGTAGGGAAATGGTGGTGGCTGCGGAGTAGCCGAGTTCGGCGCGGACGGCTTGTAGCTTTGTTGCGTGTGCCATCCGCCGACCTCCCGTCAGCCGCTCTGACCTGCACGGTTAATACGAGTTATCACCCTTGGCGATAACTGCTGCCATCTGTGAGACGGACGTTTCGCCGCGTTTCCTGATGGCATGCAACCGAGAACATCACCCGTCATTACCGCCCCGCTCGCCCGAAAGCCGGGCTTGCACATCGATCAGCCGGTCCTCGATCGCGCGAAGCTGACCTTCGATCGCAGCCAGCCGTCCCCCGACGACATCGCTCGGCAGTACGACCGGGTCGGACGGGTCGGGCGGCAGGTCGCCGGCCAGGACGGCTTGCAGGTGGTGGGGGTGCCACCCCAGCGCCACGGACAGTGCTTCGAGGGTGCGGGCGCTGCGGCGGCGCTGCGCGGTGTTGCGGTGCAGCTCCCGCACGATCGCTTGAGACACGTGGGCGCGTTCGGCGAGATCGCGCTGACGCATACCCAGTTCGGTCAACCGGCGGTCCATCGCCCGCGCGACAGCTGCCCAGTCCTGCGACACCGATCCCCCATTCTGCTCCGCGCTCCACCGTGATCGCAGACGTTAGCCCGTCGCTCTGATTCGCCGGGGGCCGATTCGCACTGCTTCTCGCGTTCCGGACCGTCTCACGCCATTGAGCGCCACTTTCAGCTCTAAAATAGCTGAAATTATGTTTCTATTGATGGGAATCGAGCTATGAGTGCACGCGATGACGACACCCCGGCCGCCACGCGGCCGACCTTCTACACCGTCGCTGAGACCGCCCGCCTGCTGCGGGTCGACCCGGCGACGATCTACCGGGCCATCCGGGAGGACGCGTTCCCGGCGGTCCGGGTCCGGTCCCGCTACGTCATCCCCGCGGTGGCGGTCGAGCAGATGGCCGACCAGGCCGCCGAGACCGGCACGTGCATCGACGTGGCCGCGATCGCGACCGGTCGCCGGGGTGTCCGTGAGGTCGCTCGGATCATCGGCGGCCGGGTATGAGCGCCACCGACCACGAGCACAACCACGAGCGGAACGGCGACCAGGACGCCACCGAGCAGGACGCGGCTCGGATGGACGCGGCCGAGTTGGACAACCTCGCGCACGTCCCGGACGACGTGCTGTCCAGGCTGGTCGCCTGCCACGGATTGTGTCTGTGGGAGATCACTCATGGTGACCTTCCGATGTGGACGGGCGCCGGGTCGCCGGATCGGGAATTGGCCGCGCGGTTGTGCGCGGGGTGCCCAGTGCGGCGGGAGTGCCTGGAGTTCGAGTTGCGCACCGCCGGACCGGACACGGTCGGGGTGTGGGGCGGCCTGTCCGAGGACGACCGCCGGGCCCTGCACGCGGTGTGGCAGGCCCGCGCGGGCCGCACGCCCAACCAGACGAGCACGGATGAGCGGGAAGGAGGGCAACAGACATGACCGGAATCAACTTGAGCGCAGGTGAGATGTTCCTCGGGGGATGGCCATGTTCGCGGTGCTCGCCATGGTGATCAAGGCGGGGGCCGGTGCTCGGCGGGCGCGGGCGGCAGCCGAGATCGCCCGGGTCGGCACCGGTGCCGTGTCCCTGGTCGGGCGGGTGCTGGTGACCGCGGGTGTGATCGCCGGGGCGCAGTGGTTGGTGATCACGTACGCGGCGACGAACACGACGCTGTTGTGGGTGATGCTCGGCCTGCCCGCGCTGTTCGCGGCCTACACGCTGACGAAGGCGCTCACGGTCACCGAGATTCGGCCCTCCCAACGCAAGGGCGGTGGGCACCGATGAACCCGACGGAGGACAGGGGGCCCGTCCCCGAGCACGAGGCCGGGGCGGAGTTGGTGGCGGCGGGTCGGGTGTTCGAGGCTGAGTTGGTGGACTCCGGTCCCCCGGCTCGGCCGGGCACGACGGTTGAGCACTGGCGCCACGTCGCCATCGCGCCGCCCGCGCTGCGCACGCGGGCGCTCGCCCGGCAGGCTGCCCGTGATGCGGTGGCGCGGATGCTGCGGGCCCCGTGGCGCACCGTGTCCGCGGTTGCTCGCGGTCTGGTGCACGCGGCGAGGTTGTGGCGGCGGTGGGTGCGGGTGCACGACTACCGCGACGCCGCCGAGCAGGCCGAGAAGCTGGCCGATAAGTACGTCGAGATCCGCGCACTCACCATCTTCCGGTGGCGGGTCACCCTGACCGTCCTCAGTGGATCGGGGATCGGGCTCACGATCGCGGCCACGATTTACGGGCCGCAAGTGTGGTGGGTGCTCACCGGCGCCACGGCCAGGGCACTTGCGTGGGTGGGCCGTCGCAAGGACGGCTCACCCGGCCGCAAGGCCGTGCTGTCCGGTCCGCGGTCGTTGACCTGGACGATGGACCCGCAAGTCCTGGTGGACGCCTTCCGGGACGCGAAACTGATCGGCAAGGACGAGACGCTGCGGCTGGTGGAGCGTGCCCACCGGCAAGGCAAGGGGTGGGCGATCACGATCGACCTGCCCGCGACCCGCAAGGCCGCCGATGTGATCAAGCAACGGGATGCGCTCGCGTCCGCCCTCGCGGTGGACGAGGTACAGCTCATCGTCGAACGGGTGCGTGGACGCGGCGGGCACGCGGGGCGGGTGGCGATGTGGGTCGCCGATGATGACCCGTACGCGGCGCCGCCGCTCCCGACCCCGTTGATCACGGTAGAGCGGTGGGACGCGTGGCGACCGGTCCCGTTCGGCCGCGACGCCCGCGACCGGCGGATCGATCTGCCGTTAGTATGGACGTCGTTGCTGGTCGGGGCGATCCCGCGGCAGGGCAAGACGTTCGCCACCCGACTCCCCGCCGCGGGGTTGATCCTGGACCCGTTCACCAGGCTGTACGTGTTCGACGGGAAGGGCGGCAAGGACTGGAAGGCCGCCGAAGCCGTCGCCTACCGGTTCGTCTGCGGCGACGAGACCACGCACGTGGAAGCCGTCCGCGATGGCTTGGTCGAGCTGGTCGCCGAGACTCAGGCCCGGTTCGCGCGCATGGCCGACCTCGACGACCTGATCTGCCCCGAATCCAAGATCACCCCGCAGATCTCGCGTGACCCGGTCCTGAACATGCCGATCACGGCGGTGATCATCGATGAGGTGCAGGTGTTCTTGGAGAACCCCATGAAACAGGAGGTTGGAGCACGCAAGACCACGATCGGCGCCTACATCGCCGAACTACTGACCTATCTCGCGAAGAAGGGCCCGGCGGCGGGGATCATCGTCATCCTGGCCACCCAACGTCCGGACACGAAGACGATCCCGTCCGCGCTGCGCGCGGTACTCGGGTCACGGTTCGCGCTGCGGGTGATGGACTGGCGGGATTCGAACATCATCTTGGGCGAGCAGATGAACACCCGTGGCTACGACTCCTCCAAACTGTTGCCCTCCCACAAGGGCGTGGGCATCCTGCGACCGGACGGGGAGACCGACACCGGAGCCGATGTGCTCGCGATGACGGTGCGCTCGCACTACATGCCCAACCCGGAATGGAAGACGATCTGCGCGCGCGGCCGGGCACTGCGCGAGGCCGCCGGAACGCTCGCCGGACATGCGGCCGGTGAGGCACCGATCACCATCGACGCGGACGTCGTGGTCCGCGCGCTCGGTCCCGGCCCCGCCGACACCGAGGATGTCGAGTCCATGCTGCCCGAACCGCTGGCGTCCGTTGCGGACCATCTCGGCGACGACCTGACCAAGCGGGCGTTCATCCCAACGGCTGAGCTGATAGCGGCTCTCGGGGTCGAGTCGACCGCGTTCGGACGGGGGATGGGCAAGTTGGGGTGCGCGCCCCGACCCGGCCGAATCACCGACCCGGACGGCGCGGTCCGGCAGGTCCGCGGGTACGTCACTGCCGAACTGCGTGCGGCCGTGGACCGCTACCGGGACGGGTAGTCACCCGTCACTACATCGATCGGACCCGTCACAGCGTCTGTGACGGGCCCGATCGGCACCTGACCAGCAGAGGACGTGTGGAGTGGCGGGTGTGACGGGCTCGCTGCGCCCGTCACACCCGCCACGTTCCCGGCCCCGCCGGGGCCGTCACGTGAGACCGGGAAGTCCGCGCCCATCACAGCACGCACGGCGTCGGCGGCGACATCGCGTAATCGATGGCGCCAGCACAGCACCAGCGGAGGCCCCGACGGAGGTAGCTCGATCGCTCGGCGACACACCCGACACCGCGACCTCACATACACCGTCACTCACCTCCGCCTACGCCCTCTGACAGACTGAAATCAGCGTCACTCACGGGATTGACGAGCAGAACGACACGAGCAGGACGTTCGGGCGACGTTGCGGCCCAACCGCGTCCGGGAACACGGGAGCCGACATGGCAGCGACCAGCAGCACCGGGAAGCCACCCGCCCGAACACTGCTTGAGGTCAAGATCCGCGAGCGGAACATGGCCTTCGAAGAGTTCGTCGAGTACGCCGAGGTCTTCGCCCGCGAGAACGGGGAATCTGGAACGCTCAGCGCCCGGCATCTCGGGCGCCTTCTCGCACCGTCGAGCGCGAGCGCACCGCGCGAGCCGCGACCGGCCACCCGCCGACTGCTCGAACGCATCTTCGGCATCCCGACCAATGAACTTCTCCGCCCGCCCACGCTCGCGGACCACGTCGAGGAATGCGACACCGAACGCGATGAGTGGGCGTGCGGCGCGGCGGAACTCGGGCGCCTCATCGACACCGCGCACCGCGTCGACGCCGACACCGTTCAGCTCTTCGCGGACCAGATCGAGACGACGCGCAGACTCGACCGTCGATTCGGCGCGGCGACCCTGCTCGGTGCACTGCGCCTACATGCCCAGCACATCGAATCGCTGATGAACCACTGCACGAACGAGCCGATGCAACGCGCGCTCGCTGCCGTCCTCACCGACGCCCACACCCTCGCCGGATGGCAGTCCCTCGATCGCGGCGAGATCGACAACGCGTGGAACCACTACCGCCACGCATGCGCCGCCGCCCGCGCCGCCGAGTCTCCGGCCCTGCACGCCCATGCGCTCGCTGAACAGGCCGTCGTGCTGTCCGACATCGGCCGCACGACCGACGCCGTTCAGATGAGCACCCAAGCCCGCGCGCTCGGCCGCGACGGCGCGCCCCTACTCCGTTCCTGGCTCGCCGCCGCCTACGGTGAAGCGCTCGCCGCCGACGACCAGCAGGACGCGAGCCTCCGCGCGTTCGACGAAGCCCAGCGCCTTTTGCCCACGCACCCCGAACGCGTCGAGGACGGCCCGTATCTCGCGCTCGACGACGTGCACCTCACCCGCTGGCGCGGTCATGCCCTCGCCCGCTTCGGCCATCCCGACGCCATCGACGTTCTAACGGACGCGCTCAACCGGCACGATGCCGAGTTCTGCCGCGCAGAAGCCAGCCTACGGACCGATCTCATCTACGCGCACCTTGTCACCGGCGAGCACGACGCAGCACGCGAGCAACTTGCCCACGCGGGCCGCATCGCAGACGCCATCGGCTCTTCACGCCAGCGTCGAAGGCTACAGTTTGCAACCGTCGGAGTGGCGCAGACCGGCTTGCACGACAGAGGCGTCACTCGATAGGTGACACGGGCGGTCCACCGGTGATCCCGTCCAGCGGGGGCGAGCCCTCCGGCTTCTTGGATGCCTTGCCGTCGTCCCCATGCTCACTGCCGCTGTTCCGGCGGAGAGCGGTGAGGATCTCGACAAATGGATTTGGTCGGTCCTTTTCGAGCGTCTTCGAGCGTCCACTCGGCAAGCTTCTCCTTGGGTACACTGAAGAACCTACAAAACCAGACCGTTTAAAAAAGGTGCGGACGGGCTCAGACCTCCGGTAGTCAGCACCCCTGCAGAGAGTGGGCAGCTGCCGGTGGTCATTTACCGTGGCCCGCTCTCACGCGAAGTCATCTGCGTTGATCTCACTCAGGAGATGGGAAGCCGCGGAGGCGCGGCGGTAACCGAGGCGGGGGGTGTGACGAGCCAATCCTGTAGTTGACGGTGCCGGAACTGGATGGAGTTGCCGGCCATACGCATCAGCCCGGTGGCCAGGCACCAGTCGAGGAATCGGGCTGGCCGTCTCGGGAGGGTGTCGTGCCGTGCGGCGGAGCGAACACCCAGGGCGTAACGGAGCCATACGTAGCCGTTCCCGAACGCCAGCCCGAACGCCAGCCCGAACGCCAGCCCGAACGCCAGCCCGAACACCAGCCCAACCGCCAGCCCGACCGCCAGCCCGTCCGCCAGCCCGAACGCCAGCCCGAACGCCAGCCCGAACGCCAGCCCCACCGCCAGCCCCACCGCCAGCCCCACCGCCAGCCCCACCGCCAGCCCCACCGCCAGCCCCACCGCCAGCCCGACCGCCAGGTTGTTGCGGAGACGGCATCGGCCGCGGGGTGTCCGTACCGCGGCGAGGTCGAGCCGTTGCATCGGCGACGTCGCATTGAACGCATAGAACCCCACGAACGCAGCAAAGAGCATGAAAACGATCCCGAGGATGGACCAGCGGAAGCCTGGCCCCGACAACAGATTCTCGAATCCGAGTGCGAGGAGTGGTGTGGCGGCGAGGAGGGGCGGGGACCCAGCGGGGGTGGCGGCGCCCGGCGATGCGCCACAGGTCCAGCAGGTGGATATCAGTCGGTGAGCTGCCGTGTTCGGCGGCCATACGGGTTTGGTGTGCGGCGATGGTCGCCAGCCATTGGGTGACGCGTTCGGCGGTCCAGCCGTGGCGGGCGGCGGTGTCATCGTGTTCGACAACGGCGGGGATCAAAGCGGTGAGCAGGTGGGTCTGGGCGTGGTCGGGGCTCATGGTGAGCAGGTCGGCAGGGTCGCTGCTCTCGGTGGTGTAGGCGGTGACGGCCAAGAACAGCTGCCAGGGGTTGGCCAGCACCCGGGTGAGGGGCGCGCCGCGGGTCAGGGCGTCGGCGACCGGCCGCCACCGCGACCGCAGCTGTTGGTCGCGGCCATGGAAGCGGTCGGTGAGGTAACCGATGACGGCGTCGGCGTCGAGCGGGCGCAGTATCACGTGTCGGGCTCCGTTGAGGACCGCCACACCCCCGCCCGCCGCCTGAGAGGCCCCCGCCTGCCCGGTCACGGGTCGGCTGATCTCGTGGTAGTCCAGTTGTCGGCAGGCCACCACCACCGGGGGCCGGCCTGCGGCGTTCACCGCCCGCACCACCGCCCGGGCACGCGGCCGAGCCACCGCCACGCCAGTCGCGGCCGCGGTGGTGGACGATGGCGGGTCCATCTCGTCGAGGCCGTCGAGGACCGGGAGTATCCGCCGGTCCCGCACGAGGGCCGTCGCCTGGGCGGACCGCAGACCGTAGTCCTCGACAAGCCGTCGCACGATCCAGGCCTGCAACCCGGCGACGACCTGATCCTCGGACATGTCCTGGATGTCGCTGGAGCCGAGGTCGCAGGAGGGCAGACTCAGCAGCACCGGGACCGGCCCCCCAGACCCCGGACCATCGGTCTCCCGACCACCCACCTCAATGCGGTCGAGCAGGTCCAGTACCAGACGCGACAGCAGGACCGTCTTGCCCGCACCCGGTGCCCCCAACACCACCAACCTGCCTCCCAGTTGGCGGGTGTAGAACTCTGCGATGTCCTCGATCGACCCCACCTCACCGGCGATGGTGTCCTGCCACTGCAACAGCAGCGTCTCCACCGACTCGGGCAGGTCCCCGTCATCAGGGTCACGGAAACCCACCTTCGCCGGGCGTGCCCGCCACGCCACCGCCAAAGCCTGGTCCAAGAACCGCTGCCGCTCCACCCGCACCGCACGAGCGAGATCCCGGGTGACCTGATCACCACTCCGCTCGCGCCGCCACAACCAGTTGAGCCCCAGCGACGCCACTGCGACCAGCAACGCCAGGAAACCGAGAGGCACGGACAGCCAGGTCGTCAGTGCCCAACACCCGCCCACGATCACTACACCTGCGACCACCAGCCGCCACCGCCGACGCACCCCCACCAACTCACCCATACACACGATAATCCCCCAACCGCCTCAGCCCTCAATGGTGGGCGGGGCAACGGCTGGATGTACCTCAGCGGCGCGGCGAACCAGAGCTGATGGCGAAGCCTTGTCGATCTTCGACAGTCTCAGTTCTAGACGGTATGGAGGTCCTAGCCCGGACCTCCATACCGTCTAGTCTCATTCGCCCGCGTCCGGCGCAGTCCGTGCAGTGAGGAGCCCGTAAGCCTGACGCAGGTCAGGACCTGTGCGACAAGCACCGGACGGACACCGGCAGACCTCGAAAGCGTGTGAGGCGCACGGCACGGAACCTGGACGGAACGCCGCGAGCCGGTAGGATCTTGCGAGGACGCTCTTCCGCAGATCACCGTACGAAGCAGCATGATCGTCAACTCGTCCATGGTTTTGTCCATGAACGTGCGTCGTCTGTAGTTGACCAGCGCCCCTCGCGGTGTCGCTACGGACTCTCGTGCCCAGGTCGTCTACTACTGCCGGGTGAATTCGCCGCCTCATAATCCGTCAGGTCGTGGGTTCGAACCCCACCCGCCCCACATCTGACCAGTGAAAATAGATCTCGAACGATCAACTCTGATCGGTCGGGTGCGATCCTGGGTGCGAGTAGCATTCGGAACATGCCTGGTCAGGACGCGGACAACCGCAAGCGGGGACGGATCGAGCGGCGCGGCAGCTCGCTGCGCGTGCGCGTGTACGCGGGCGACGACCCCGTCACCGGCCGCCGTGTCTACCGCAGCGAGACCGTGCAGGGCACCGACAAGGCCGCCGAGAAGCGCGCGCAGAAGGTGCTGACGAAGCTCCTCGCGGAGGCGGACGCGCAGCGGGCGCCCACGTCCACGGTGGCGCTCTCGTACGTGCTCGCCGAGTGGGTTGCGCGGCGCGGAGCTGGAGGCGAGTACGCGGCGCACCTACGTCGGCTACATCGACCGCACGATCGTGCCCGCCATCGGCGCCGAACCGGCCGACCGGCTCAGCGCCCGGACGCTGGAGATGCTCTACGGCGAGTTGCGGCGCTGCCGCGTCCGCTGCGACGGCCGCCCGTTCGTCGAGCACCGGTCCGAGGACCCGGAGCACGACTGTGAGAAGTCGAAGTGCCGCCCGCACGCGTGCCGTCCGATGGCCGCGTCCACGGTGCGGCAGATCCACTCGATCATCAGTGCCGCCCTGTCGGCCGCCGTCCGGTGGGACTGGATCGCGGCGAACCCGGCGCGGGTGGCTCAGCGTCCGCGGCAGAAAGTGCCGGAACCCGACCCGCCGTCGGCGGCCGACGCCGCCCGCCTGCTCGACGAGGCGTTCGAGATGGACGCGGACTGGCGCATGTTGGTGTGGCTGGTCATGACCACCGGTGTCCGTCGCGGGGAGGTCTGCGCGCTGCGGTGGCGAGACGTCGATCTCGACGGCGAGATGATCGAGATCCGTCGGGCCTACAACCTGCACAAGGGCGTCGGCGTCGAGAAGGTCACCAAGACCCATCAGATGCGGCGCATCGCGCTTGACTCGGAGACGGTCGCGCTCCTGCGTGAGCACCGGGCCCGCGTGCAGGTGCGCCTGTCGGACCTCGGCGTGCCGTTCTCCCAGGACACGTACGTGTTCACCGGCGTGAAGACGCCCGATCACCGTGCGCCCTACTCACCGCACGCCGTGTCGAGCCGCTACAAGGAGATGGCCACCCGCCTCGGGATCGACACGCACCTGCACGCGCTGCGCCACTACTCGGCGACGGAGCTGCTCACGGCGGGCATCGATCTCCGCACGGTCGCCGGTCGGCTCGGCCACGGTGGCGGGGGAGCGACGACGCTACGCGTGTACGCGGCATGGGTCGCGGCGTCGGACCGGGAGGCAGCGGAGCTGCTCGGGTCCCGGATGCCGAAGCGCAGCGGGAGGGCGGCCACGCCACGGAACGGCGATGGCGACGGCTGATCGGCAGGGAGGCAGACAGGGAGGCGGTCAGGGAGGCAGAGGGAGGACTCCCTGACCGAAAACTCCCTCGGTTGACCTGCTCGAACCCTCGTCAGGGAGGCAGATTCCAAGATCGTCGAAAGTCGTGAATCCGGCTGATCCGGCGCCTTCGACGATGGCCGTGGGCGCCCCCTGTCCCCCCTGCGGCCTCCGGTTCCCGCGCGAACGGCAAACACCCCACCGGCCGGATCGCGGGCCTGGCGGGGGCGCCGCCGAACGGGGGAGGCGAGTGGGGAATCTTGGGGAGTTCGGGTGGGGAGACGGATGGGGAGGTGGGGAGTTCTCCCCACCTGCCTCCCCACCCCAAAATTCCCCCCCAACTTGACCTGCGAAAACCCCGAAGTGGGAGGCCAGCTCGAAGATCATCCAAAGTGCTGAAACGGCCGGATTCGGCACTTTCGCGGGGTTCCCCGCGAGCCTCCCCAAACTCCCCACCCTGGGCCGTCAGCCGTTCACGCTGCTCCGCGCGGGCTCGTGGCAGGGGCGGCAGTCCGGGCCGGGGATCGACGACATGGACGCTGCGACGACGGTCGCGCCGCAGACCGCGCGATAGCGGCCCGCGCTCTGCCAGACGCCGTCGTCGAACGCCGCCGCGGTGATCAGGTGGGTGCGGCTGCCTGAGACCGACGTCATCGCCAGCACGTCCAGTCGTACCACGTTGACCGTCCGCCTGCGCCTGCTCATCACGACGTGCCTCCCGAGCGCAGCCGCCGCAGGTCCTCCCACTCGCGGCGGGGAACGTCGAGGATCAGGTCGTCGATCCCTCGGCACGACGTCGGTCCGGTGTGGGAGAAGCGCCGGGTGCAGGGGTCGAACCGGACGGGCCCCAAGCACGCGTCGCACGGCGGTTCGACCGGCAGCACGGCGGGGGCCGGCTCCACGGCCGCAGCGGCCCTCACGACGTCCTCAGCCCGCACAACGGGCACACGAACGCTCCGTCGGCCACCCGCAGGGCGACGACGCGGGTACCGGTCATACAGGACACGGGCTCATAGGGCCACGTGCGGTCGAGCAGCACCGAGCGCGGGTGATCGAGCAACCTTCCCGCGTGGTGCGTGTGGGCCGGTTCGCTCCACGGGAGCGGCGGCGGGCGCTGAGCCGTTGTCGCGGTCTCGGGCACGGGTCAGCTCGCCGCCATCCGGTCGAGCCGCTCCGGGAACCCGCCGACGATCGTGCCGGGCCGCGACGCATCGGCCGTGATCCGATAGACGAGACGAGGACCGGCGTAGGCACGGCGGCCGTGCAGCCACCGGCGGTTGTCGACGATGTAGCCGGTGCCGACACGGGCGGGAAGCGTCCACGCGTGCCGCTCGATCGCGGCCCGCAGCGCTGGAACGTGCGGTTCGGCCCGCGGTCCGAAGCGCGCCAACGCGTCGAGGCGGAAGCGCACCGACACGACGCCACTCGCGATCGTGAACACCGACGTCAGGCGCCCGTCCGCGCCGCCGAACATCGCCGACCGTGGCGCGGACAAGGCCGCCAGTGCGGCCGGGTCGTTCCCGGCGAGATCGAGGTAGACAGCCCAGCCATCGACCAACACGGACTCGCCGCCGCTGGTCGGCTCCCGACCGCACACCGTGAACAGCAGGCCTGGCGGATGGAGCGTGCCGGATCGGTCGGTGTGCGGGAAGAGCGCCGCACGAGTGAAGCCGGCCAGTGCTGCCGCGCGGGCCCCGCGGTCCTCGATGATCGTCACACCGTCGGGCCCGCTGTCACGGTGTGGAACGACGACCGCCCCGAGTCGGCGGGTCAGCGCGAGCATGCTTGCGGGATCGGGCATGGCGTCGACGAGGGCCAAGCCGGTTCGGGCGAGATCGGCGGCGACATCCTCTGGCGCTGTCGATCGGCGGATGGGCACATCCGGGAGCAACGTAGCCACCTCCTTACGGGGATGCCACAAGTGCACCTGCACACGTAGTGCGCGTCCACTGACAGATTGTCAACCACGGGGACGCGACGCGGCTGCTACCTTCGCCGAGGACCAGCACACTTCCCGAGAGGATGTCCAGTGCCACCCCCGTCGAAGTTCTCCGTTTCGGTTAAAGGCGTCGTCCTCGATTCGTGGCAACGCGTTCTACTCCTGAAGAACGAGCGCGATGAATGGGAGCTTCCCGGCGGGCGTATCGAGATCGGTGAAACCCCGGAGGACTGCGTTGCCCGGGAGATCACCGAGGAGACTCAGTGGAAGGTCTCGACGGGACCCATCCTCGATACGTGGATGTACTACATCAACGAGGTCGAGCGACACGTGTTCATCGTGACCTACGGTTGCTACCCGGTTTCCGATATGGACCCGGTTCTGTCGCATGAGCACAAGGAGATCGGATTTTTCTCCCGGTCCGAGGTGGATGGATTGCAAATGCCGGACGGCTACAAGCGTTCGATCGGCGCTTGGTTCGAGCGGGTGGGCTGAGGGCGTGGCGGGCTCTGCTCTGTGGCTCTGGTCGAGCCCGGACGCCTCGCGTGCGCTGCGCACGCGGGAGCTGAGCCAGATCCTGCGTACCTACCGGCGGTTGAACGGTGTCAGCCAGGAGAAACTGGCCGAACAGCTCGGCTACGACAAGAGCTACATCTCGATGATCGAGACCCGGCGACGGGTGATCGACGACGTGGGAACCCTGCGCCAGATCGCGCACAAGCTGGGTATTCCGGTTCACGCATTGGGTGTCACCGAAGCCGACGACGCTACATTCGCCGCGATGATGCAGTTCGCAGGATCGGTGCTCGCGCTCGCCGAGATCGCGCGGAAGGCCGGGCACGCCGCGGATGCGGTCAACGAATTATGGCCGCTGGTTGCACGTCTGGAATCGCGAGCGGCGGAAGGCTTGATCGAGCGCGAATCGTTGGCTGTTCTCGGGCGGGCCCGGCTCAGTCTCGGAGTCGCATTGGGGACGCTGTTGCCGGAGGAGAAGCTGGCGAGTGCGGCCAGGTGGACCGGGCGTGCTCTGCTGGTCGCGATGCATCTCGACGAACCGGCATTCACGACCGAGGCGCTAACGATGCACGGCAACGAACTGCGGAAGGCGGGCCGAATCCCGGCGGCAATCGCGCGATTGCGGCACGCCATTGCTCGATCATCCGACTCCGGCACCGCGGCGGCCGCGAGCGCCACGCTCGCCCGTGCCGCCGGTGAAGCCGGGCAAGCGGAGCTGTTCGACGACACTATGCGCGGCTACCGGCGCCATCTCGACCGCGCACCCGACTCCGGGATGCTGGCCAACGAGTTCACCTATCGGGAGGTCCACCTGCGCGGACTCGCCAGCACCGGGCGCGCCGCGCACGCGATCGAGATCATGCGAGGGGCGGACGTCGCGGTCTCGCCCGCCGCGCCGCAGTGGGCCGCCATCGAACGGATCACCGCCGCTGACGTGCTCCTCGCGGTGCACGAGCGCGAGGAGGCCGAGGTGGCGCTGACCACGGGTCTGCGGAACGCGGAGGCGGCTCACCTCCCGCACCAGGTCCAGCGCGCCGTTCGCCTCGCGACCGTGGGCAAGCTCGACGCCGTGGCGGAGGCCGGGCGAACCATGCTGACGCGACTCGCCGATCTCGTCGCGAGCCGCTGAGTCGTTGGTGCGAGCTTGGGTGCGAACCACGGTCCACAGGTGACTTTCTCGCACCCATCGCGGTAACCGTGGTCCACGAATGCCTTGGTAGTTGCTGTGAGCGACATCACTGGTCAGGCTCATAATCCGTCAGGTCGTGGGTTCGAACCCCAACCGCGTCGTGCTCGGCAGAGAGGGTGCCGGCGCCGGTAAACCGCTGTGGTGCCGCGGGCACCGGACCGTCGCGGCTGGTGCGAAGGATCTGCTCCAACTGGGCGGCGAGCTTGTTCCGCTTCCGAACGCGGTCCCGTGACGCCCCGTTGGAGTTGAGGAGTTGAGTTGGCGGCATACTCCTGCGGGATGTCTGCGGCGCATTGGAGGATTCGGTACGCGAGCACGGACTGCGCGAATCGGCCCCGCAGCGCGGCCAGTGCCCGCATCATCAGCGCCATGGCAACTCTGACGCAGTCGCGGGCACGCAGCGCGGCGAGGCGGGAACGGGGGGCAGCACCGCAGCCGGCTTACCGCCGGCCGCAGAGGGGGCGGCCGCGCGCGGCGTCGAGGGCTGGTCGCGCTTGGTCGCGCTCGCGTCCGGCTGGACGCTGGTGCCGGCAAGGGTCGACCTGCGCGGTGCGGCGTGGCCGCAGTGGAACCGGGTGGACGCTGGTGCTGCTCGACGCGACGCTCGAGCTGATGGCCGACGACGCAACGCTCTCGGTGGGCGTCCAGGTGTCCGGGATGGGGTTGTGATGGCGCGCCGGAAGCGCGGGGCCGGGCTGTTCGACCTGATCATGATTGCGATCCTGGTCGCCGTGGTGTGGCTGTTCCTCGGCCAAGCGGGGATCGTGCCGCCACTGCCGATTGGCCCGTAGCCTGCCAGCTGCGCCCCCAAGCCGAGTAACCCCACCCTCGTTCACCGTTCGCCGGGCGGTGAACGAGCAGGGTGCTCCGTAGGGTGCTCGCGTGGCGGAGCAGCGTGGAGCGTGGAAGACCTTCGGTGAGCGGACGATCTATGACAACCGGTGGGTCCGGCTGGGGTTGGTGGATGTGGAGGCGCCGAGCGGGGAGCGGTGGGACTACCACGTGGTGCACCCGGCGCGGATCGCGATCGCGCTCATCGTGAACGAGGGCACGGACGAGGTGCTCATGCTGTGGCGCTACCGGTTCGCCACCGAGCAGTGGGGGTACGAACTGCTCGGGGGTCTGGTCGATGATGGCGAGGAGCCGGCCGTCACTGCCGCGCGGGAAGCGGCCGAGGAATCCGGGTGGGCGCCGATGGGTGCACCGGCCACTCAACACTCATGATCAGCTGACCCTGCCGGCCACCGGTAACGCCGTCGCACCTGGAAACGAGGTACTGGGCACTTGGTCTTCTGGGTCAGACGATCGACCCTCCGCACGCACGAAGGTTCCGAGATGCCTCCGAGACATCGCCGTCGCGAGTTCACCAGGCGTGACTTTCTCGCAGGCGCGCTTGCCACAGGCACGTTGTCGGCCATCGGCACGTATCTGACGCCGGGAGGCAGCACGCCTTCGGTGAACATCAAATTCGTGACGGGATCGGACTCGAGCGGCGTCCGCAACCTGCTGGTTTCGATGTGGAACCAGGCGAACCCGCGGGCAACCGTAATCGTGGACGAGGTTGGTGGCGAGTCCACCCGCGACCAGCGGAACGCCATGATCAGCAGAGCGGAGAGCGGCAGCGCAGACGTCCTGAACCTGGACGTCATCCATATTGCATACTTTCGAGAACGCGGGTACATCATGCCCGTACATCTGGAGGATGCACAGGAGTTCATTCCCTCCACCCTCTTACCAAGTCAACTAGGTGATCCGGCATCCAAGGAATACTGGGCAGCACCGTTCAACACTGATGTCGGCATGATCTTTGAGCGGCTGAAGCCTGATTCGCCTCCGCCTGGCGACGAGGTTCCTCCGCTTTCGCTGATCATCGACCAGCTTGTAGCCGATCAGTCCCGACAGTTCGCTGGGCAGCTAAATCCGTCATCAACGGGCTCGAGCGAGGTATTCGTCGTGAACATGCTCGAACACGCTGTCTCCCGCGATCCAGACATTATCAATTCCAAGACCGGAATTCCAGTGCTCGCACTGGAGAGGTGGCAGACGGCGTTCGGTCCGCTACGAGCCGCGACCGCGAAAGGACGGGTCACGCGCAGCGACACTGAGAGTTTAACGCGAGGTGTCTTCCGCCAGCAGAGCCTGTCCTACATGCGCAACTGGCCCGCGGAGTATCGCGAGCTTCAGCAGGACGGCGACCCCGACAGTCGGGTACAGCGCATCCGAGTCGGCCCGCTTCCCAACGGCGTCCTCGGCGGCGGAAGTCTCGCCATTCCATCGAATGCACCACAATCTGGGAGAGCCGGCGAATTCATCCGTTTCCTGACGGGTGAACCTGCACAGCGAATTATCGCCGCCTACGCGCTGGCCCCGGCTCGGAGCGGAGCATACGAGGATTCCGGGCTGCAAACGTTCATCCCGCACCTGAAGAAAGTTCGCGGTGCCGTTGAGGACGCATTGCCGCGGCCGATCACCCCAGGTTACCAGGAGTTTTCCGATACCGTTTCCGAACATTTCAAGGAACTCCTCGGAGGCAAGGATCTTACCACTGAGTTCATCGAAGACATACGTCGCGCGCTCGGACTCAATTAGGACGCGACGAGGGAGTGACCTATGCAGATCGAACCCTGGCACATCCCGTTGCTAGCCATGACGGTGATCGTTCTGCCGCCTTCTATGATTTGGCTCGTTGGGTGGATCCGCCGGTCGGGAGGGGAGCCGCCACCTCCGCCGCCACCCCCGGCCAAGCGTGAATTGCTGCGGACAAGGATCCTGGCCGTGTTGACGCTGACCTTGCTAGGCGTCTGCATTATTGCGATCGGGCCGGCCGCCGCGAACCTTATCGCTACCGCGGCCTCGGCCGTCTCTACGATGGTTTCGGCAGCACTCACCGTGCAATCGTTCCTGACACTCCAAGAAATCCAAAATCACAACAATGGTGGCGGTAACGCGAACTGATCGACTAATTTTGCGGATCGGGCGTAGCGTCTATATGGAGACTTATTCAGGGCCTACTGCCGTTCCCGTGGGTCGATTTCATGATCGCCCGGGGAGTTCGGGGCAGGGGCCGCTGCGGGTGGGGTGGCCATGGCGATCAGTGCTTCAGGGCTGAGGTAGTCGCCGCGGTGCGGTCGTCGGGGATTTTCTGGAGGAGGACGAACCGCGTGGTCCGCTCGACCAGCGTGCGAATCTGCGACTTCCCCTTCGCACCGATGATCAGGTCGGACTCCCACTGCCCGGGGACGGC
>JBOHEO010000012.1:0-49871 GCA_050701055.1 Pseudonocardia sp.
TCAGCGTCACCCTGGTGACGATCTACGGGCAGACCCGCATCCTGTTCGCCATCGGCCGGGACGGGTTGCTGCCGCCGCTGTTCCACACAGTGAACCCGCGAACGCGGACGCCAGTGCACAACACGATCGTCGTCGCCGTCGTGGTGGGGCTGCTCGCCGGGCTGTTGCCGATCGAGTTCCTGGCCGAGATGACGAGCATCGGCACGCTGGTGGCGTTCCTCGTCGTCTCGATCGGTGTGATCATCCTTCGCCGGACCGCACCGGACCTCCCCCGCGGCTTCACGGTCCCGGGCTATCCGGTGGTCCCCATCCTGTCGATCCTCGGCTGTCTCTGGATCATCATCGACCTGCGGCCCGTGACGATCATCGCGTTCGCGATCTGGGTGGCGGTCGCGCTCGTCTGGTACTTCACCTACGGCATCCGGCACTCCCGGCTGGGTCAGGTCGACGTGCCGTCGACGGACGTTCCCTGACGCGATCATCAACCCGTCGGGTACGGGTAGTAGTCGGCGGTGAGCAACTCCCCCTCGCGCAGGGCCAGCACCCAGGTGCTCGCCTTGCGGGACGGCACGTCGTCCGGATCCACCCCGGTGCGCCGGCCGGCATCCCCGGCCAGCTCGCCGACCAGGTCGGGGATCACCCCGCCCTGGCTGCACAGCACCGTGACACCCGGCCCGGCGGCGAGCTTCCGGAGCCGGTCCCGGCCGGCGACGGGGTCGAGCCGGTAGCCGTCCTCGCTGAGCAGCGGTTCGTCGGCGACGTCCATGCCGAGCCGCTCGGCCAGCGGGACCACCGTCTCCCAGCACCGTACTGCCGGCGCGCTCACGATCCGGTCCGGTCCGAACAGCGGGAGCAACCCGGCCACCCGCCGGGCCTGCTCGCGCCCCGTGCGTGACAGCGGGCGCAGCGCGTCGTCGCCGTCCCACTGACGCCGGCTCCCGGCCTTGGCGTGCCGGACCATCAGCACCGTGGCGCTCGGCACTCCGACTGTGGCGAAGCGCTCGAGCACCTCGATATCTCGCCCGTAGGAGAGCACGTCGGCGGCGACCGTCGGGTCGATCCAGCGCATCCCGTCGACCTCCGCGCTGGGCACGAACCTGCCGACCAACGCTTCCGCGACCCAGAACCGCACCAGCTTGGTGCCCTCCGGAACCGCATAGCTGACGTCACCGAGAGCGCTGCCGAGCCGGGCGGTGAACCCGGTCTCCTCGGCGACCTCGCGGACCGCCGCGGCCGGCATCGACTCGCCGCGTTCCAGCTTGCCCTTGGGCAGTGTCCAGTCGCCATAGCGCGGCCGGTGCACCAGCGCAACCTGCACGCCGTGCCCCAGCTCGCTCGTGGCGCCGGCATCGGACCCTCTCCGCCACAGCACCGCACCCGCGGCCAGTACGTCCGCACGATCGCCGGGGTGGGCCGGGGTGGCTGACCCCCTGGTATGCCTGGACCGGATATCGGTCATTCGGCGTCCCGGCCCGCGGTGCGCCGCATCAGCTCGGCCTGATGGTCACGGACCGGTGACACGTCGGAGTCCGGTGGCGGCGACGGCTCCCAGGCACCGTTCGCGTGCAGTGTCCAGCAGCGGGTGGCCGGGTCGAGCGCGGAGTCGAAGATCTCGCCGAGCCTGGCGGACAGCCGAGGGGCTACCCGGAGCAGCACCTCCACCCGGCGGTCGAGGTTGCGGTGCATCATGTCGGCGCTGCCGATCCAGTACTCGTCGGCGGCACCGAAATGGAAGATGCGGGAGTGCTCGAGGAACCGGCCCAGGATCGACCGCACGTGGATGTTCTCGCTGAGCCCCGGACGGCCGGGCCGCAACGCGCAGATCCCGCGCACCACGAGGTCGACGGGAACGCCGGCCTGCGACGCCCGGTAGAGCGCGTCGATCACCAGCTCGTCGACGATCGAGTTGGCCTTGATCCGAATCCGGGCGGCGTGACCGTCGCGGTGCGACTCGATCTCGTCCTCGATGCGCCCGACGATGCCGCGCCGCACCCCGTACGGCGCCACGAGCAGGCTGCGGTAGGAGATCTGGCGGGAGTAGCCGGTGAGGGAGTTGAACAGGTCGGCGAGATCGGCGCCGATCACCGGGTCGGCAGTGAGCACGCCCATGTCCTCGTACAGCCGGGCGGTCTTGGGGTTGTAGTTTCCGGTGCCGACGTGGCAGTAGCGCCGGATCGTCGAGCCCTCCTGGCGTACCACGAGCGAGGTCTTGCAGTGCGTCTTGAGACCCACCAGCCCGTAGACGACGTGCACGCCCGCCTTCTCCAGCTCACGTGCCCAGCGGATGTTGGCCTGCTCGTCGAACCGCGCCTTGATCTCCACCAGCGCCACCACCTGCTTTCCGGCTGCGGCGGCGTCGATGAGCGCATCGACGATGGGGGAGTCACCGGACGTGCGGTAGAGCGTCTGCTTGATCGCGAGAACGTTCTTGTCGGCTGCGGCCTGCTCGACGAAGCGCTGCACGCTGGTGGAGAACGAGTCGTACGGATGGTGCACGAGCACGTCGCCGTCGCGCAGGGTGGCGAACACACTCCTCGGCATTTCCCGGTCCGCGAACGCGGGGTGGGTGCCGGGAACGAACGGGTCGTCCTTGAGGTCGGGCCGATCCACCCCGTACACCTGCCAGAGCGCGGTGAGGTCGAGCAGGCCGGGCACGGTGACGACGTCGGCCGGATCGACGTCGAGCTCGCGCAGCAGCAGCTCCAGTACGTGCTCGCTCATCGAATCGGTCACCTCGAGGCGCACCGGTGGGCCGAAGCGGCGACGGGCCAGCTCCCGTTCCAGCGACTGGAGCAGGTCCTCGTCGCGGTCCTCCTCGACCTCCAGGTCGGCGTTGCGGGTGACCCGGAACGCGTGCACCTCGGCCACTTCCATGCCGGTGAACAGGTCACCGAGGTGGGCGGCGATCAGGTCCTCGATCGGGAGGAACGTGACTCCGCTGCCGGATCCATCGGCTGCGTCCTCTCCAGCGACGCGCACCAGCCGGGGAACGTTGTTGGGCACCTTGACCCGGGCGAAACGCTCCGTGTGACTCATCGGGTCGCGGACGGTGACGGCCAGGTTGAGCGACAGGCCCGAGATGTAGGGAAAGGGGTGCGCCGGGTCGACCGCGAGCGGGGTCAGCACCGGGAACACCTGGGCGGAGAAGTAGTCCGAGAGCTGGCTTCGCTGCGCGTCGATCAGGTCCGACCAGCGCAGGATCCGGATGCCCTCCTCCGCCAGCATGGGGCGCACCTCGTCGAGGTAGACCCGGGCCTGCGCGTCGGCGATGGCCTGGCTTCGCGTGGTGATCAGGACGAGCTGTTCGCGGGCGGAGAGCCCGTCGGCGCTGCGTACGGCCAGCCCGGTCTCGTCCCGACGCTTCAGCCCGGCGACCCGGACCATGTAGAACTCGTCGAGGTTGGATGCGAAGATCGCCAGGAACTTGGCGCGCTCCAGCAGCGGCTGGCTCGGGTCCTCGGCCAGGGCGAGCACGCGGGCGTTGAAGTCCAGCCAGGACAGCTCGCGGTTGAGGTAGCGATCCTCGGGCAGCCCGGACGCGCGGGTCGGGGTGCGTGCCGGTGGGTTGACGGGCACGGTGGTGGCGGACGGCGCGTCGGCCGTGGTGGCCCCGGACGGCGAGGCGGGGGGTCCGGGACGGTCGGCGTCCACGGGGAGGGCGTCTGTGGGATGGGTGTCCGCGGCCGTGTCGGCGGCGTTCACCGCGGTGGAGCTCGCTCCGGTGGTGCTCACCGTGTTGGTGCTCATCGCGGCGTCGGTGACGCGCTCGGGGGTGGCGGCGGTCGTGCCGTTCGGGCTCAGGGGCCGGTCCGCTGCCTGCGCCCGGCGGGTGCTCGGGCGGGGGGAGCGCCGCGGTCCCGGCGCACGTGCGGGGCGCTGCTGCGGGCCGTCCGCTTCGTTGCTCGAGGTGGTCGGTTCCGAAGAGCTGCTCGCGTTGTCACCCACGGCGACGATTGTCCCCCGTCGTGGCGTCAACAGCCGTATCTGGCCGCCGTCAAGTGGGTGAAGTCTGCACCGCGCTATTTGTTGGCCCGGTGCCAGCCGGAGACCCCGCGGGGAGGGGGATGCAACGCACCACAGCACTCGACCTAATCCACTCGGTCGACGGCAGGCGGCAGGCTGTAATAGATTCTCTGCATGATAATGTCGCCCACAACATTTCATGCCGAGCATGTCGGCAGCCTGCTTCGACCGCCCGCGCTGCGTGCGGCCTTCCGTCGACGCCGGGATGGGCTGATCTCCGAATCGGACTTCGCCACCGTCCAGGACGACGCCATCCGGGACGCGGTGGCGCTCCAGGAGGGCGCCGGGCTGCACGCGATCACCGACGGCGAGTTCCGCCGGTCCTCGTACTGGGCGCATTTCGTGACGGCTGTCGACGGCCTCGATATCGCGCCTGCGCTGTTCGAGTTCACCGACGCCGCTGGCGGGCGCATGGCGTTCACCGCCCCGCTGGTCACCGGCCGGCTCCGTCGGTTGCGCCTGATCTCGGGGGACGAGTTCGTGTTCCTGTGCACGGCGACCGAGCGGACCCCGAAGATCACGATGCCCTCTCCGTCCACCATGCACTTCTGGCGGGGACCCGAGGCGATCGAGCCGGGCGCTTACCCGTCGGTCGAGGAGCTCTTCGCCGACCTTGTCGTGATCTACCGCGAGGAGATCACGGAGCTGGCGCAGCTCGGGTGCACCTACGTGCAGCTCGACGAGGTGGCCCTGGCCATGCTGTGCGACCCGGCCGTGCGCGAGACCGTGCGGCGGCGCGGCGAGGATCCCGAGGTGCTCGTGGACCTGTACCTGAGCGCCGTCAGCGACGTGGTGGCCGACCGGCCGGCGGGAATGGTCGCGGCGATGCACGTGTGCCGGGGCAATTACAAGGGCCACTGGATGGCTGAGGGCGGCTATGAGCCGGTGGCCGAGAAGGTCTTCGGCCGCAGTGGCGTCGACGCCCTGTTCCTGGAGTTCGACTCCCCGCGGGCCGGGGACTTCGCGCCGTTGCGGTACGTCGGCGAGGACACGCGGGTGGTGTTGGGGCTGGTCAGCTCCAAGGATCCGCGGCTGGAGTCGCGCGAGGACCTGCTGCGCCGCATCGAGGACGCGTCGCGGTACGTGTCGGTCGAGCGGCTCGGGATCTCCCCGCAGTGCGGCTTCGCCAGCACGGTGGCCGGCAATCCGGTGACCGAGGATGACGAGAAGCGCAAGCTCGCGCTGGTCGTCGAGGTGGCCCAGGAGGTGTGGGGGCGATGAACGAGGCGCGGCGGGCCTGGTGGTCGCACGCGGCCGGCGCATCCGAGCACGCCGAGGTGACACCATCGTGAACCACCGTGACACGCAGTCGCTACTCTGTACCGGCAGCTCGCGACGTGCGGTAACGAGGGGAACATGGCTGACGAACGGGAACGACTGCCGGAGGACTTCCACGCCCTGTACGACGCCGGGGTTCGAGCCGAACGCGGCACCACCGTCGGGAGCCTTGCTCCATCCGGGACCGTCGGTCACGCCCGCCTGACCGACGCGGTGCCCGACCTGACGGTCGACTACGACGACGCGACCCAGCTGCCGAATCGGGTGAGCAGCACCGAGCCGACGGCGCGGCTGTCCGAGCGGTCCCCGGGCTCGGCCGAGGATGCGGTCACGCGTTTCGTCAAGGAGCGCGGCGACCTGTGGCGACTCTCGCCGGAGGACGTATCGGGCGTCGAGGTGGTGTCGGTGAGCGGGAAGGGGCTGCAGACGGTCCAGCTGGTGCAGCGGGCCGGCGGCGTCGAGGTCTTCAACTCCGAGGTAACGGCCGCGGTGAGCCGGTCGAACCAGGTCGTCTCACTCGCGGGGCAGTTCTTCCCGGGAGCCGCCACGGCGCAGCAGTCCCGCAGCGGGCCCACGACCACCGCCGAGGAGGCGATCGTCGCCGCGGCCCTCGACCTCACCGGCAGCGAGTACGATCCGTCGGCGTTCGCCCAGGAGGACCAGGACCCGGCCGACCCCTACCGGTACTACCGGTACGAGCCACCGGAGGCCGGTGGGGTGTCGCCGTTCGAGCGGGCGGTCCGGCTCAAGGACGTGGTGTTCCCCCTGGGTGAGGAGCAGTTCGCACCCGGCTACTACCTGGAGCTCTGGATCAAGGGGTTCCCCGGCTTCAGCTACGTCATCGACGCCGTCGACCGCCCTGACGTGCTCTTCCGTAAGAACTTTGCCGCCGACGTCGCCTTCGCCTACCGCGTGTTCAACACCGACGACAAGCTCTTCCGGCCGGAGGACGGGCCGGCGCCGGGGACTCCCCATCCGACCGGCCTGCCGGACGGCTTCCAGGCGGCACCGATCCCGCAGCGGCTGGTGGAGCTCGAGAGCCTCCTCCCCGGTGACCCGTGGTTGCCGGCCGGCGCCGTCACGACGAGCGGCAACAACTGCATCGCCTACGCCGACCTGACGGACCCGGACGGTTTCAGCTCCGGTGACCTGCTGGGCAGGCTCGACTCGCCGGGCTCGTTCGACTACACCTACGACCATGCGAAGCTGGCGTCGGATCCCACCAACCTGCAGGCGAGCATCGTCGGCATGTTCTTCCACGTAAACTGGCTCCACGACCGCTGGTACGAGGCGGGATTCGACGAAGCAGCGGGAAACGCCCAACTGGACAACTTCGGTCGCGGCGGCAGCGGCGGCGACCCGATCATCGCCGAAGGACTGGACGTCAGCGGCACCGACAACGCGAACATGTCCACTCCCGCGGACGGTGCCAGTCCTCGGATGCAGATGTACGAGTTCCGCGGCTGCCACCCGCTGCCCAGCCGGACCAGCAACTTCGACGCCTTGATCACATTCCACGAACTGGGTCACTACATCACGAATCGGCTCGTCGGGAACGCCAACGGACTGACCAACCTGCAGGGTCGCGCGATGGGGGAGGGGTGGGGCGATTTCTTCGCCATCTGCATGACCTCGCAGGCCACCGACGACTTCGCGGCCGGCGTGTTCGCCGCCGGCGGATGGACCGACGTCACACCCAGCTTCAAGAACAACTACTACTTCGGGATCCGCCGCTACCCCTACACGGCGGACATGGCGAAGAACCCGCTGACCTTCAGGCACATCAGCGCCGGCGTCGTCCTGCCCACCGGCGTGGCGCGCAGCCCGAACGGCGGCGGACCGAACAACGCGGTGCACAACGCGGGCGAGGTGTGGTGCACGGCGCTGTGGGAGGTGTTCGTGAACCTCGTGGCCGAGCACGGGCACACCGAGGCCGAGCGCCGGATGCTCTCCTACGTCATCGGGGGGCTGAAGCTCACCCCGAACAGGCCGACCTATACCCAGGCCCGCGACGGCATCATCGCCGCGGTGTCGGCCTTGGACCCGGCCGACATCACCGGTGTCTGGCGGGGATTCGCCAAGCGCGGCATCGGGCGCGACGCGGTCTCCCCGCCGTCGTCCTCGACGACGATGGCCGGCGTGGTCGAGAGCTTCACATCCTGAGGACGGAGGGCCGACGGTGAAACTTGTCCTCTTCGATCTCGGCAATACCCTCGAGAGCGGCGATGTCCTGCTCCCCGGGGCGCTGGAGACGCTCGACGCCGTCGTGGCGATGCGCGACGGAGCCGCCCCGGCCGCGTTGCTCGGCCTGGTGTCCGACTTCACCATGGCGTCCGAGCCGAGCGAGATCCCGGGGATTCAGCAGCAGTACTACGTGATCCTGGACCTGCTCGGGATCAGGGGGTTCGTCGAACCGGTCGAGGAACGGGTCACGCTCTCCACCGAGGTGGGCGTGTTCAAGCCGGACGAGGCGGTCTTTCGGGCCGCCGTGGCCAAGGTGTCGCCCGGGCTGACCTTCGCCGACACCATGTTCATCACCGAGAACCGGAGCCACGTGCTGGCTGCCCGCCACCTCGGGCTCACGGCGGTCCACGTTCGCGGTCCAGGGCAGCCCACCGGCGACGTCGAGAAGCTCACCGATCTCATTCCGATCATCCGGGACTTCGCGATGCCGGCGCACGAGGCCGTCGCCGTCCTGCGAGTCACTCCGGACACCGCCGCGTCGCTGGCGGACACCGTGGCCGCGGCGGGCGCGGATTGGACGCGGGTCGGGGACGCCCTCGTGGTGACCGGGAGCCCCGAAGCTGTCGGGCGGGTCGCGGAGCAGGTGGCGGATACCGCGGCTCTGATCGGACGCACGTCGGCACCGCCCGGGCATGTGCAGCTCGTCCTGCAGAACGGCCGGCTGTTCGAGCAGGAGCACCCGGATGTGCCCGTGATCGCCGGCCGGGGCCGGCACCTGGTCGTCGCGCTGGACCCGGCCGCAACCCAGACCGTGCATCTCGAGCACCTGCCGTGCTACGCGGTCCGGCCGCTACCGCGTAACGCGACCGTCGTGGCCGAGCGGCCACCGGTCGGAGCACGGCGGGCGCGACCGGCGTGGATCCGGGAGTGCGTGGACCGGCTCTCCCGAGCCACGTTCGAGGCCGATCTCCGAGCGCTGACCGCCTTCCCCACCCGGCACTCCACGAGCACGCATTTCCTGACGGCGGCTCACTGGGCCAGCGATCGGCTGGTGGCCATGGGGTACACCACCTCGACGGAGATCGTCGCGGTCGGCGGGGGGACGAGCCGCAATGTGATCGCCGAGCGCACGGGCGCCGGCAAAGCGCCGCGGGACGTGGTCGTGGTGACCGCGCACCTGGACTCGGTCAACACCGCCGGTGGCGCGACCGCACCCGCCCCGGGCGCCGACGACAACGGGTCCGGCAGCGCCGGGGTACTCGCGATCGCCGCGGCGCTCGCGGAGCATCCCGGATCGCTCGACCTGCGGCTGATCCTCTTCGGCGGCGAGGAGCAGGGCCTGTTCGGCAGCCTCCAGTACGTCCAGCGGCTGTCGGACGGCGAACGGGGCCGGATCCGCGCGGTCGTCAACATGGACATGATCGGCACGCTGAACACCCCGACACCGGCGGTCCTGCTCGAAGGCGCGACCGGGTCCCAGCACGTCATCGACGCGCTCGCCGAGGCGGCCGAGGAGTTCACCAGCCTCGTCGTGCAGACCAGCCGCACCCCCTTCAACAGCGACCACGTGCCGTTCCTCCAGGCCGGTGTCCCGGCCGTCCTCACGATCGAGGGTGCCGATGGAGCCAACGCAAACGTGCACAGCGCCGCCGACACCCTCGACACGATCGACGACGACCTCCCCCTGGAGATCCTCCGGATGAACCTCGGCTTCACCGCCGAGTTGCTCGGGAGGGCATGAGGAGCGCGATGGCCAGGATGGACGAGGCCACCAGTTTCGTCCGAATCGGACTGGTCGGCTCAACGCATCGCAGACGCCCTCGCCGCGCGCGGCGCCCGCTGCGAGTGGCTCGATCCGAGCGCCTTCCCGATGCGCGCCGAGCTGTCGGTCACGCTTTCCGGTGGGTGGCGTGGAGCGTTCACCCCGGACGCCTGCGAGGAGCTGCGGTGGGAGGAGATGACCGCGGTGCTGTATCGGCGATCGCGCGACTTCCAGTTCCCGGAGTCGATGTCCGAACCCGAGCGGCGGTTCGCTCGCGCGCAGGCCCGGGTCGCGATCGGTGGAGTTCTGGCCAGCCTGCCGGTCCGCTGGATCAACCACCCTTCGGCCCTGGCCGACGCCGAATACAAGCCCCGTCAACTCGCCCTCGCCGAACACCTCGGGCTTGCCGTGCCCCCGACGCTGATCACCACGCGAGCCGACGACGTCCGCCGGTTCGCCGCCGAGCACGGCACACTGATCACCAAGCCGCTGGCGATGCCGGTCGTCGACGAGGACAACGGCCAGACTATCGCGTGGACCCACCGGGTCAGCCCGCACGAGCTCGACGAGCTGACCGGGGTCGAGCTGACCGCGCACCTGTTCCAGCCCGAGATCGAGAAGGACCACGAGATCCGTCTGATCGTCGTCGGCGAACACGATTTCGCCGTAGCGATCCATGCAGGCTCACCTGACGCTCGGCTCGACTGGCGTCGCGACTACGACTCGCTGTCCTACTCGGTGGTCAAGGCGCCCCAGGACGTGCTCACCGCTGCGCGCGGATTCCTGAACAAGTCCGTGCTGCTCTTCGGCGCCTTCGACTTCATCGTCAGACCCGGCGGGGAATGGCTGTTCCTGGAATGCAACGCTGGGGGTCAGTGGGGCTGGCTGGCCGAGGAGTGCGACCTGCCCATCGCGGAGGCGTTCGCCGCCGAGCTGACCGGAGGAGCCCGCCCATGACCGTTCCCACACCACACCGCGACGGCGTCGAGCGTTGGCGCGTCCAGGCCCGCGGGATGGTCGATGCCCTCGTGGCGGCGGGTCAGCTGTCCAGCCCGAACGCGAAGGAGGCCATGTCCACGGTGCCGCGGCATCTGTTCGCTCCGGACGTGCCCGCCACCGAGGCCTACGCCGACGCGGTCCTGACCCAGACCCGCCCGGTCGGGGACCAGGACGGCCAGCACTGGCCGACCTCGTCGTTGAGCGCACCGGCCGCCGTCGCCGTGCCGCTGGAACGCCTGGAACTCATCGGCCGGGAACGGGTACTGGAGATCGGCACCGGCACCGGCTATGTCGCAGCGCTACTGAGCACGCTGCTCGGCGCTCAAAACGTCTACTCGATCGACATCGACCCGGAGCTGGTCACCGCGGCCGCCACCCGACTGGCCCAGCTCGATCTGGCCCCGACACTGCTCGCCCGCGACGGGTACCACGGCCTGGCCGAGCACGGCCCCTACGACCGGATC
The DNA here is from genome assembly GCA_050701055.1 of Pseudonocardia sp. Taxonomy (GTDB): domain Bacteria; phylum Actinomycetota; class Actinomycetes; order Mycobacteriales; family Pseudonocardiaceae; genus Pseudonocardia. The sequence continues at coordinate 10,711 of JBOHEO010000012.1, forward strand.
CTCGCCACCTGCTCCATCACCCACGTCCCCCCGGAATGGATCCGTCAACTCGTCCCCGGCGGGCGGATCGTGGCCCCACTCGACGGCGACCGCGACACCCCCTATCTCGTGCTCGACAAGACCGCGCCTGACGAGGTCACCGGACGCTTCGACCGCGAAGGCGGCGGGTTCATGCCGCTACGCCCCACGCTGGCCTCGCCACTCGGGCCCCGCGACACCGCGGAGGTCACCGGTCCACGCAGCATCGCCCACTACGGCACCACCGCCCTCGGCCCGGACCGGCTCACCCACCGAAGCCCAGCCCTCGCGATGTTCTGCCGACTACACCTGCCCGGCCTCCGGTTACCACTCCGCCCCGAACCCGGCCAGGCCGCCGCGCAGGAGATGTTCGTGCACCAAGGCGACTCCGACGCCCGCATCAGCCGCATCCCCGGACCCGACGGCCAATGGACCGTCATCCAGGCCGGGCCTCGCCGGATCTGGGACACCATCGAAACCGCCGTCACGGCATGGGACCTCCTCGACCACCCCACCCTGGACCGCTTCGGTATCAGCGCGCTCGACAACCCACACCGCCAGTACGTCTGGCTCGACGACCCCACCGGGCCCTACGCGTGGCCCCTACCCGCGACGTGACGCACATCGGTGTACCGGCTCAACCACCGCATCGGGTAGGCGCCGGCCCCTGATCGGTGCGGACCGAGATGCCAAGATCAAGGTTCTTTCGATGCTTCCAGACCCCGGGCGATCTCGACCTGGGCGGCCAGCGTGCCCAGATGAGCCCGCTTCTCCTGTCCGCCGTCAAGGCCGCACGCTGCTGACGTGTCCTTGATCGGTCTCTATCGGCCTTTGATCCGCCGATGCGAACGCGCTCCTGGGGGCCCCTGCCGCCCCGGCGGGTCATTCGCGCTGGTCAACGTGCCGACCCGTGTCGTCGTCTACGGCGGTGTCGTCGCTCGTGCTGCCTTTCAATGCCTCTGGCCCCGTCGATCTTGGCCCGCTGGGGCGTTGCTGGGCATGAATGCGTCTCTCTTACACGTCGCCGAGCGGACACCGCGCGACCCCAGCCGCCGAGCGGGCCCACGGCAAGGTCCGTCTGAGGCAGCGCGGGCCCCGTCGGTGGTCAGGTTGGGTCGGATCTGAGGACAATTCTCGTGGGACGTGGCGCTGGGGTGTCTGGGTCGAAGATACGGCGGCCCGCAGCGTACACACGGCCGCCGGCGAGGTGTGCCTCGAAGCGTGCGCGGCTGATGCCCGCCGCGAGAAGCCGTTCCGAGACGGTGACGGGCCCATCAGGTCTCGCACCGGGCGATACTAAGCTAAGTGGCATTGTTCCCAGGCCGGGGAGCGTCGTGGCGAAGAAATCGGAATCGCCAGGGCGGCCGTCCCCCGTGGGGCTCGCTGTCCTCCCTCCACCCCGCTCTGTGCCACCTGTCCATAGATCAGGATGACGGCCCCTGTTCGGTTGATATTCGGTCCGGGCTGGTCAACGGGACTGTCTCGATCTCAGCGCCGATCGAGCGAAGCTTGCCGACAGGATCTTCGTAACCCCGTTCAAGGTATCGCGTGCCGCTGATCTCGCTTTCCCCTCGAGCGATGAGAGCAGCGACAACGTAGGCGAATCCGGCGCGCAAGTCGGGGATCTCCAGCGGACCACCGTGCAGCGGCGTGGCGCCCATGACGACGGCGCTGTGACGGAAGTCCTTGCTGGCGAATCGGCACTCGCGCCCACCCAAACAGGCCGTGGACAGCGCAACGTTAGCGCCCATCTTATTAAGTTGGTCCGTGTAGCCGAACCTGTCCTCATAGATGGTCTCATGGATCACCGACGCACCGTTGGCCTGAGTGAGTAACACGACAAGTGGCTGCTGCCAGTCAGTCATGAAGCCGGGATGGACACCGGTCTGCATGGGCACTGCGGTCAGTTTCCGCTCACGATAGAAGACGATACCGTGCTCCGTAACCTGGAATTCACCGCCCAGCTTGCGGATGTGATTCAGGTACGTCACGAGGTGCTCCTGGCGCGCGCCGCGGACCTCAACCCGACCACCAGTAGCGATGGCGGCAGCAGCGAAGGACGCCGCCTCGATTCGATCGTTGAGTGGCCGATGAGTGGTGCCGTGGAGCTTCTCCACGCCTTCGATCAGGATCGTCCGGTCAACTTCGACAGTGACGAGGGCCCCCATCTGCTGCAGGAAATGGACGGTATCGAGCACATCGGGTTCGACAGCCGCGTTGTGGATGACCGTTGTGCCCCTGGCCAGCACCGCGGCAAGCAGGATGTTTTCCGTGGCGCCGACGCTAGGAAACGGCAGTGTCACATGGGTACCTTCGAGCCTGAGGCACTTAACGATCACGCTTCGAGGCATCTCGGTGACTTCCGCGCCCATCCGCCTGAGCCCGGCCAGGTGGAAGTCGATGGGACGTTTACCGATCTGGCATCCTCCTGGCAGCGGGATGATTGATTCGCCGACTCGGTGCAGCAGCGGGCCCATCATCAAAATAGGAATGCGGTTAACTCCAGAGTATAACTCCGACAGAATAGAATTCTTGATCTCCGGCGTCTCGATGCGCAGTGTCTCGTTGTCCAGCCACTCTACCTGGGTACCGAGCTCTTCGAGCATGCGCAAGACAATCTCGACTTCGAGAATTCGAGGTACGTTGGTCAACACCGTTGGCTCGACCGTCAACAAGGACGCGACCATCTGCTTGGTGACTGCGTTCTTTGCGCCTCGGACCGTCACTGATCCGTGCAGTGGCTGGCCACCGGTGATCCGATACAGGCGCTGGTCGTACTGCAAGGCGCCAGCTCCCCCGGGTCGCGTGTCCGTGACTGCGGTCATTCGGAGATCCTTCCGTCATTCGGAAACAGCGGGTTGGTGCTGATGCGGTCCAGGCCCCCGGCCAGTGCAGCCAGGTGGATCGCGGTGCGGGCACCCGACTCGACTCGGTTAAGATGTCGAACGCCTCGTCGAGGGTACGGGCGAAGGTGACCACACCGTGCCGATAGATCGTCAACGCAAGGCCGTGGCGACGCAACTCCTCGGCGCGCGGCAGCATTTTTTGCTTGAGTTGCGGGATGAGGTGCAGCAGATTGACAACGGTCACGTCGGGCCGCTGGACCATGCCCTGTGGCAAGTCAAGCGGGACGGGCGACGCGTGGTAAATCGCCTTCGCCTCGGTGTCGTTGGCCACCAGACACGGCACCTCGCCCAACGTGTCCAGGGTATTAAGGCAACTCGGCACAGGACGTCCGAGGGCCGCGAAGGCACGGCTGTACGGGGCATGGCTATGAGCAACCGCACCGCAGTTGGCGAAGAGTTCGTAGCTGGTCAGATGGATCGGGGTCCCCGAGACCCCAAGTCCGGCCGTCTGCTCAAGGATGGTACCGCCAGAGGCCAGCACGATGAAGTCGGCCGCGGTGACGTTCCAGCGCCGAAACGCGGAGCCGGTGGTCGACATGAGGATGTCGCCCGAGCTGAGGTGAACGCTGACGGCCCCACCGCCGCAGTCCAGGAGATCCCAACGTCGGAGCTCTTCGAGGATGTTGACGAGCAAGGCCCTCTGATCGGCGTACTTCATCGGCGATCTACCTCGTTTCTCTACCAGGGCGGCCTCGTTTCTCTATTGCGGCGGCGTCCTCACCCAGACTGAGGACGCCGCACAGTACGCCGAGTTGCCCGGCGACCGCACACGCTGGTCGTACGTCACACGGTCCAGTACGCTTGTCGGGCAGGTTCCTCGGTACTCGGCCACCGTTCGGCTACGATCTGAGTCTGCTTAAGCTTCACCACAACGCCTTCAGGGATCAGTTGCGTTGAGAGCACGACCCCCGGATAGAGCACGCTCGCGCGTCCGACGAGGATTCCTGGACCGAGCAGGGCACCCATCGCGACGCGGGCGCCGTCGCCGACAACCCCAGCGAACTTGGCTGTACCGCAACCTATTCTCCGGGCACATACCGACGTACTCTGCCGCGCATCGATCATCGGTGTACAACGCGAAGGCGCGCGCCCGGACGGCCCGGCCGACCTGGTCGAGGGTTCTGGCGTACCACTCGATTACCTGAGCGATGCGCTGCGCAAACTCGTCCATGTCGTCGGGATCGTAAGTCAGACCAGTCAGTCCGTCGAGAACGATCTCCGCGGCCCTTCCAGCGCTGGGCACGACGGCAGGAACTCCCGCAGCCCCAGCCTCCACGACAGGTCCGTTGCTATCAGTTTCAGCCGCTCCAGGTCCGAGCCTTCACCATGGACGTCGAGCTGAGCCCGCAGTGCCAGCTCGGTCGGCAGACGACCGAACGCGGATAGGCACCGGTCGATACGCTTCCACCCCTCCATCCGCGACAGCACGATCAGGCGCCGTTTACCGTCAAGCATCTTGGGCCGTAGCGGCAAGCGCGGGAGCCGCAGGCCGTTTGAGATGGCCCGCACAAGTACTCCAGCGGGAGCGAAACGGCGTACCGAATCGGCGCTCGTGCGGCTCACTCCTACCCAACCTGCGGCACTGGAGAGTGTACCCCAGTCGAGATCAACTGGCCCGCAGGCGTCAGGTCGGCGCCGTGGGGTTGCCGCGCGGTATCGGTCATGGCTGTCCGATGATTGCCGATCACTACAGTGCTCAGTGGCTCGGATGCGATCACCTTGCGAACCGTCTGCGCGTAGCTGGCCGCGTCACCGATGTAATGCCACGAGACGCCCCGCTCGATCTCGGATTCTGGTGGGCGGTGAGTGTCACCATCGCCCCACCACACTATGTCGACAGGCAGCCCGGCCGTCCGCGCCACAGCGTTCCCCAAGTCGCGAACCGACAGTTCGGCGCCCCCTCGGGCAGTTGCCTGCCAGGTAAGCACCACATCCTGAGCACGCCGCCGGGAAGCGACGGTCGCGGATGCGCTGACCACCCAACCTCCTTGGTGCAGTCGACCCGTCGGTGAACAATCTATGGCGCGGCCAGCTTACGGCGTGCTGCTCGGCCGCCGTTCCAGGCCCAGTCTGGCGCCTTGGGGCTGATCACGACGTCGGCGACTCTCCACGCTCATAGGCCCGGTGATCGTCTCGTCGCGGGTACTGACCAGGGTCAACGACCGAGCGTGCTCCGCGTGCGGGCGGGCTCGGAAGCCGCTCAAAGCCGTCCGTTCCGGCGCCGCTGCCCACCGGGCCGCCCGCCGCTTCGAGATCTTCTCCACCACCGGTGAGTACCTGCGCGCCTTCGCTGCCGCACGTGCCGCTCCTGCGAAGGAAAGTAGCGGCCGATGACCGTCATGACCGCACATGATCGCAACGAACGGCACTGCCGCGCATACCTAACGGACGAAGGTGCCGTTCGTTGCGATGCTGGGATCCGGACGTGATCGTGGTCAGGTTCGCCGCCGCCACCTGCCAGGCGTGCCAGCCAATGCGAGCCGGCGGTGGCTGGCACGCCGCGATGTCACGCCCGCGCTGTGGTCAGTGCGCCGCGGATCTGCTCGCGCAGCGCGGTGACCGGTGCCTCGGCGGCGTGCCGTCGGAGCGCGGTGTCCAGGGTGCGCAGCCGGTCCAGGGTGCGCCGTGACGACAGGGCGGTGATCTCGGTGACCGCCTGCCCGCCGAGGTGTACCGCGGCGTCCAGGTCCCCGGCGATGGCACGCGCCCCAGCGAGGTTGGCCACGTTGCTCGCGCGGTGGCGGGCATAGCGCGGCCCGATGTCCCGCACCGCCTCCTCCAGCAGCGGCACCGCCCGGGCCGCGTGCCGGGGACTCCCACTGACCACGGCCAGATCAAAGTGGGCGCGGCCCTGCCCAGCGGCCAGTTGGGCGGAGCTGATGTGGGCGTTCCACGGCCCGGCAAGGATCGGTTCGGCGGCGGTGAGCTGCTCGACGGACCGGCCCAACGCCCGATCACAGCCAGCGGCATCCCCGCGCGCAGCATTGCAGCGTGCCTGGTAGATGGCCAGGGTGCTGGCGGTGCTGGCCGGGACCGGGTGGGCACCGCCGGCCACGGCGCCGTAGCCGAGCTGGACCAGCTGCCCGGCCTCCTCCGGTTGACCCAGGTGCAGCGCCTGGCTGGTCATGTCCAGCAGCCCCATTACTGTCAGATCCACGGCGGCGGGATGCTCGGCCTGTCGGGCCACCTCCAGGGTGATGACCCACAGCCGGCGGGCGTCGGCGTGCAGCTCGCAGTCATAGCTCATGAACGCCGCGAGCAGTCCCAGGTCCGCGGTCGCCACCAGCAGCCCGGCCTTCACCTCCGCGGTACACGCCACCTTCCGCAAGGCCAGCACCGAACGGAGCTGGGCCACCGCGACGTCGCGGGACAGCCCACCACCCCAGCTGAAGTCCAATTTCCGCAACGCCGCGGTCGCCGCCTCGATAGCTGTCACGTCCGCCGCGCCGATCCGCCGGGGCAGCTCGACGCCGGGGCCCGGCACCAGCGCGGCGAGGCGGTCCAGGTCCAGCGGTGCCATACCCAGACCCACGGTGATTCCGGTGACGGCCGCGAAGAAGGTCCGCCGGAGCATCCAGTCCACCTCCTCCTGACTCTTGCTGTGTCGGACAGTCCCCACAGTAGCTGCGCCGGTGGTGAATCCGAGCATGTCGGCGGGGATGCCTGTTCGGGAGGAGGTCCGGGCGACGATCGCGATGTCGCGCAGCCGGTGGGTCCGGCGTTCGATCCGGGAGATCCGTTCTTGGGGCAGCTCGATCAGCTCTCCCAGCCGTTCCTGGCTGTAGCCGGTGGTTCGTCGGATCGCGAGGAAGACGGTGGCGAAGTCGTAGCCGGCCAGGGCTCGGCGCATCCGCTCGTCGTTGGTGAAGAACTCGGGTGGGAGCAGCGGTATCGCCGCGGGTTGGCGGGTGCACGGATCGCACAGCTCACTGAGGTTGTCCAGGCGCAGCCGGGCACCACACCGCAGGCAGCACGTCTGGTCGCTCATGGGGCTCACCACACCGTCCTTTGACGTTCAACGATCATCGAGTGACTGTAGCGGTCCCCGCAACCTGGCCCAGGGCCGGAGCCGACCGCTACCGCAACGACGTCGTCCCGTCGCCCGCCACTCACCCGTGAGGGTGAGATCTCCGAAGGCGTGCGCTGCCTCCCGGGCGCTCATTCCCCGGCGCCGGCTGTCCGAGGCGCTACTCACCGCGCAGGCCGTTGTGCACACGATGAGCCGACTCCCCTGCCCGAGCAGAGAGCCAGCACCCCCCGCGTGTGCGTACCCAGCCCAAGGTCGGCGGCCTGGCGTAGGTCCGCTTCCGTGTCGACGTCGCGACGGAGACCCGGCCAGTCGCCGGGTAGCGGGTACGCACCCGAGCGCTGATGTCGCCGAGCCGACCCCGGGCCGAACCGCGGGTCCAGATCCGCCCCGGGTGCGCACAGCAGGAGGGTCGTGCCGGTGCCCTCGGCGTCGGCGCAGTAGGCGCGGTGCACGCCGCCGGCGGTGAACGCGGTTATGGCCAGCTCGACGGCCGCGTCCAGCTCGGCAGGCCGCAGCGCGGGCAGGTCGGCCTGCAACCCACCCACCACGGCCGAGGGATCGCGGGCCCGCAGCAATGCCGCGCCGTGCTCCAGCGCCGGGTTGAGGCCGGCGACCGGCCCGTCCGGGGCAACGGCGACGCCACCGGCGGCGAGCTCCGCGATGACCACCGGGTCGGCGGTGACCACGAGCAGGTGTCGAACCCGACGTGCGGCACGGACCGCGGCGATCGTGTCGTTGGCCAGGGCCAGGGTCAGCCTGGTGTGAGCGCCATGGTCGCCGGCTCCACAATCGGCGGCCCCGCGCAGCCGGGACTTGGCCGCGTGCAGCGACTTGACCGGGATCACCAGGTCCACGGTCATCGACCCCACGTTGACCATCGTCGCACCGGGCGGCCCGCGTTTGACACAGTGGACCCGTGGGCGCCCGGCGGGCAAGACTCACCCACCGGGATGCCCCCTGTGCACCCCGATGGGCTTACCGAGCAGGAGGTCATGCGTGAGGCGGGAGAGGGGCGGCTTCTGGGTCGCGTTCGCGGCGGCCTTCTTCTACCCGATCGGCTGGTTGAGCGCCCGTGGCCGGTTCGAGGGCAGGGAGCACATCCGGAGCGAGGGTGGCGTGCTGGTGGTCGCCAACCACATCTCCCATCTCGACCCGATCTTCAGCGGGCTGATCGTGCACCGCTCCCGGCGGGTGCCACGGTTCCTGGCCAAACACGACCTCTGGAGCGTCCCGGTGCTCGGCACGGTGCTGCGCGGGTCTGAGCAGATCCCGGTGTACCGGGCGTCCGCGGACGCCCAGCAGAGCCTGCGCGACGCCACGGCGGCGCTGCAGGACGGCAAGGTCGTCGTGATCTACCCGGAGGGCACGATCACCCGCGACCCGGACGGCTGGCCGATGCACTCCCGCACCGGTGTGGCCCGGCTGGCCCTGTCGGCCGATGTGCCGGTGGTGCCCACGGTGCACTGGGGCACCCGCGAGGTCCTCGACGGCTACCACAAGAAGTTCCGCCCGCTGCCGCGCACGACCGTCACCGTGCGGTGCGGTCCCCCGGTGGACCTCGCGGAGTACCGTGGCCGTCCGGTGGACGCCGCGCTGCTGCGCGAGGTGACCGACCTGGTCATGGTCCGGGTCCGCGAGCTGCTGGCCGAGGTACGCGGCGAGCCCGCGCCCGCCGAGTTCTTCCGCCGCGGAATCGCGCCATGACCAGCAGCCGCGAGGTGCGTCACGTCGCCGTGCTCGGGGCGGGGTCATGGGGAACGGCGTTCGCCAAGGTCATGGCCGACGCCGGACGCACCGTGGTGCTGTGGGCGCGGCGCCCCGAGGTGGCCGCCGGGGTGAACGACGGCCACACCAACCCCGGCTACCTCCCCGGTGTGGAGCTGCCCCCGGCGATCACCGCCACCACCGACGCCGCCGCCGCACTCGTCGACGCCGACGCGGTGGTTCTCGCGGTGCCGTCGCAGACGCTGCGGCCCAACCTGGCCACCTGGCGCGACCTGCTTCCGCCCGGGAGCACCCTGGTCAGCCTGGCGAAGGGCGTCGAGCTGGGGACGCTCAAGCGGATGAGCGAGGTCGTGATAGAGGTTGCCGGGGTCGAGCCGTCTCAGGTCGCCGTAGTCTCCGGCCCCAATCTCGCCCGGGAGATCGCCGCCGGCGAGCCGACCGCCACCGTGATCGCCTGCACCGACCACGACCGCGCCGTGGCGCTCCAGCTGGCGTGCACCACCAGCTACTTCCGCTCCTACACCAACACCGATGTCGTCGGCTGCGAGCTCGGCGGGGCCGGCAAGAACGTGATCGCGCTGGCCTGCGGGATCGCGACCGGGATGGGCTTCGGCGACAACACCCGCGCCTCGTTGATCACCAGGGGGCTCGCCGAGACCGCCCGGCTCGGGGTGGCACTCGGCGCCGACCCGCTCACCTTCGCCGGGCTCGCCGGGCTCGGCGACCTGGTGGCCACCTGCTCGTCACCACTGTCGCGCAACCGCACCTTCGGCGAGCGCCTCGGCCGTGGCGAGACGCTGGCGCAGGCCGAGGCGGCCAACCACGGGCAGGTTGCCGAGGGCGTCAAGTCGTGTGTGTCGATCTGTGAGCTGGGTGAGCGGCACGGGGTGGAGCTGCCGATCGCCGACGCGGTGCGCCGGGTGTGCCACGAGAGCCTGACGGCGGCGGCGATGGCGAAGGAACTGATCAGCCGGGCCCCCCGTCCCGAGTGAACGCTGGAGCCGCCTGAGAAGCTCGATATAGCGCTTGTGCTACCGGATCGCTACCCTATCGCTATGGGTGGAACAATCCGTCAGTCGGACCTGCGGAACAACAACGCGGAGATCATGCGTCGGGTGGCCGACGGCGAATCGTTCACCGTGACCGTCCACGGCCAGGCGGTGGCCGATCTCGTGCCCCATCAGCGCGAGCGGTCTCGGCGGCGCCTGGTGCCTGCGAAGGAGTTCGACGACCTGCTCGCGGCCGCGGGACCGGGGCCGGACGTCGACGCGTGGGTGCGCGATCTGGCCGACTCGGATGAGCTCTTCGGCGACGACCGCCCCGCCGACCCCTGGGATTCGAGTTCCACTCGATGACCTCAGCCACGGCTCGGCACGTTCTGCTCGACACGTGCGTCCTGATCGCGCCGCCGGCCTCGGGTCTCGGGTCAGTCGCCGACGTAGTGGCCGTGAGCGCGATCAGCGTCGCCGAGTTGGAGTACGGGGTGGGCGCGGCGGTCGACCCGGTCGAGCGTCAACGGCGCAAGCGGCGCCTGCAGCTTGTCGTTGACACGTTCGACATCCTCCCGTTCGATCTCGCGACAGCGGAGTCCTACGGCCTGATGGCCAACCTGATCCGGGTCGCCGGCCGGGATCCTCGGCCCCGGAGACTCGATCTGCTGATTGCCGCGACAGCCGAGCGGAATGGGCTCGGATTGGCCACCCGTAACGCGGAGGACTTCCGGCATCTGGCGCGCGTGCTCGACATCGTCGAGGTCGGGTGACGGGGCGAGCACGAACATGATGCGGATCACACGTGCGCAACCGGGGCCAGCTATGGTCTCCTCAGCGCAGCGGAGGTGGTGGCGTGCCTTATCGACAACCCGACCCCACCGGTGCCGACCCCGAGCCAGGGGAGGCACCGGGGACCGCGCCGCGCCCGGGTGCGATCCTGACGGGGTCCCGGGTTCTGTTGCTCAACGCCACCTTCGAGCCGCTCACGGTCGTCACCGCCAAGCGCGCCGTCGTCCTGATGCTCACCGGCAAGGCCGAGTGTGTCGAGGCGGCCCTAGAAGGTGCCGCCTTCCGCTCTGAGAACCTCACCATCCCCGTGCCGTCGGTGATGCGACTGTCCCGCTATGTCCGGGTGCCCTACCGCCGCGCCGTTCCGATGACCCGTGCCGGTGTGCTGCGTCGCGACGGCCGACGCTGCGCTTACTGCGGTCGGCGCGCTGAAACGATCGATCACGTCGTGCCGCGCAGCCGCGGTGGGGAGCACACCTGGGACAATTGCGTGGCCGCCTGCCGCGGCTGCAATTCCCGCAAGGCCGACCGGCTGCTCACGGAGCTGGGTTGGTCGCTCGACATCGTCCCGCGCCCCCCGCACCGCTCGGCCGGCGGGATCCTGGTGCTGGCGGTGGAGCCGCTGCCGGCGTGGGAGCCGTGGCTGACGGCGGCGTAGCGACGAGCATGTCCACCGGATATCTTCAACGAGCCTGCAACACATCGAGCAGCCGCATAATCTGCCGGACGCCGTCGAGTTCTCGCTCGACGAAGCGACGTCCGGCTACAGCAAGCCGGTCCCGTTCGTCGGCGTCCTCGAGCAAGGAGGCTACCGTAGCGCTGAAGTGAGCCGCCTCGTCGGCCACGAGCAGATGTTCGCCTGCACGCCAGTGCAGTCCCCGCGCACCCACACTCGTGCTGACGACCGCCAGACCTGCGGCCATCGCCTCAACCATCTTGATATTGATACCAGCACCATGTCGGACCGGGTTCACGAAGATGTCGGCTGCGGCGAGGTGTGAGTCGACCTCGGGTGCGTCCACAGTCACGGTCGCTCCAGCCCGCTCGAGACTGTCGCGCAAGTTGGCCGGCGCTCGTCGGCCGACGACGTGCAGTTTGGCTCTCGGACACCGAGCGTGCAGCACGGGCCAGCAGTTATCGGCGAACCAGCGGATCCCGTCGGCGTTGTTTCCGTTGTCGAGGGAGCCGAGGAACAGAACAGTGCGCACATCCCCGATCCGCCTGACAGCCGTCTGGGTGGTCGAGGATGGCGGGAGGAATGGCGGGACGTGCACGACCGGCGTGCTAGTCAGCTCCGCCCGTCGTTCGGCGTCCGCCGCAGAGATGTCCGCGAAGAGCGTGACACGGGACGAGGCGTGCACTGCTGTTTCGGCCCGTCGCAACTTCCACCCTTCGGCCAGATACGGCAGGTTGCGCGGGGGGCGGACGCTGCGGGCGAGCACGCGGAAGTACTCCGACTCGATGTTGTGCGGGCGCACCAACAGTGGCAGGTCGAGAGCCTCCGCCACGACCTCGCCGAGATGCGCAACGCGGAAGCTGATGCACACGACGGCGTCGTAGGAGTCCTCAGCGTGAGTCGCTTGCAGACGCTGTACCAGGCCGGATGACAGTGGACGGGACTTGAAGACATACGGTCGGACGGACGCATGCGCTCCCCATCCGGTTCGTCGCGGCACGCCGTGCAGCCGTGCCGTCGGTAGTGCGGCCTGGTGCGCTGCGTCCGTCGAAGTCGAGAGGCCCGGGACGATCACGTGCAGCCGGACGCCCGCAGCGGCCGCCGCCCGCAGCAGGTTCAGCGACTCGACGCGACCTCCCGCGTCGGTCGGAACAAACTCCTCCTCCGCGAACACCAGCCAGTGAGCCACGGCTCCCGTCGCACAGTCCAAAGCGTCGATCAATCGTCCTCCTTATGACCTTGCCGTGGGGTCGACCCACGACCAATCGACATTCTTCCTGGTGTCTCGCGCGCCCCCCGGGATCGGTTACGTAACGCGACGGCGGCCTCGGGCGACAAGAGGGATGGGTGGCTCGAGCCGACCAGCGGTGGGCGGCGCGTGTCACCCAGAGGACGACCGGCTGGGTCAGGCGAGGTGTGCACGGCCGTGAGCGCACCTCCCCGACCCTGTGCCAGCGAAGGAGTACATAGTGACCGATGAGACCGTAGTCCTCGACCCGTTGTCGGATCGATCACGGCCCGGAGTGTTCACATCGATGCGGTCGCATGCCCCGCTCATCGTCGGCGTGGCCATCATCGGCGGGATACTGGGCTACCTTCTGTCGTCACTGTTGCCCACGGCTTACACGGCGACCAGCTCGGTCTACTTCAGCGTCGACAGGCCGTTTCATCCTTCCGGTGAGGGCGACGGCGACTTGGCGAGATTCACCGCCGATCAAGCTGAGATCGTGGTGACCGCCGACGTCCTCCAGAGAGCCGCAGGCCGCCTGGACCCGACACTTCCGCTGGAAGAGATCCGCAGCTCCGTGACGGCGGTGAGTGCCACGGACACCAGCCGGATGACAATCATCGCGGAGCGCCCGAATCCCGAGGAGGCACAAGCCTTGGCCAACGCGGTCGTGGCGGCCTACCGCGAACTTGCAACCGAGCGCGTCATCGAGGTCCTCGGAGCTGCCCAGGACACCGTTGTCGACGACTATCTCGAGGGGCAGATGCGAGTGCGCGCTGCGGCTTACCGTGATGGTGTGGCGGCCGCGGAGGTCGCCACTCTTCCCACCACCCCATCGGCGCCGCGACCGAAGCAGAACGGGCTCATAGTCGGGGTGGTCGGACTGATGCTCGCCATCGGCTGGGCCGTCCTGCGTGACCAGCGCCGCAACCGCACCGCCTCGGTCGCCGATCTCGACCTGCTGATCGGGGCGCCACTGATCACGCGCTACGAGGCGCCTGCCTCGCTGAGCGCATCCGATGTCGTCGTGACGAGACCGTCGGCGGACCAGTTGCGTGCGGTGCACGACGTCCTCGCGGCGGTCGACGTCGCGTTCGAAGCGGAGCGCAACTCCAGCGTTCTATTCCTGAGTTGGCAACGGGCACTCACGACGACGTCGCTCGTGGTGTCAGCGGCGGTCGCTGCCGCGCGAACAGGCCGGGCGGTTGTGCTGATCGACGGTGGGCTGAAGGAGCAAGGTATCAGCGCGCTGAGCGACGTCGACCCGGGTCTCGGCCTCGATGCACTCGCCGATCCAACGAAGCCCATGGCGTCGTCCCTACGAACCTGGAACATCGACGGTGAAACAATCGGCATCGTCCCCCTCGCCGGATGGAGACAGTCGGCAGCGGGTGCCGTCGCACGTCCCCAGGTGTTGCGTTCGGCGACGGCCCGGTTGCAGAGCGCCGCATCACTGGTTCTCGTGGACGGCCCGCCACTGACCGAGAGGTCGGTGGGCCTCGCGCTCGGCCGCGGGGTCGACGGCGTGGTCATCGTCATCGACGAGCTGACTACCGTTGACGACGCTCATGAGATCGGCCGACGGATTGCGCTCTCCGGTGTCGGAGTGATCGGCTACGTGCTCACCGGACCTTGCCGAGAAGGCAGAATGCGCTGGGCAACCTGGCCGCCCAAGCGGCGCGGCGAGGGTGCCGTATCGCTCGGCGCGCCGCCGGGGTCACATTGAGCATGACAGTGACCGAGAGGCGCTCGCCGCTGACCCCAGCACCGGGCTGGCGAGGCAGCGCGGGTCGGCCCCACCCAACCCTTTCACCGGCGGGCACCACCCCCCTCAGGCGGTGCTGGCCCGCGAGTAGTGCCCCGATCGGATGCCTGCAAGTCCTCATCGTGGCACTGATCGTCTTCCAGCGGTTCGTCGTGCCCGGGACCGTCGTCTCCATCGTTCTGCCTCTTACGTTCTTGGTGCTGGGCTCGCTCGCCCTCCGAGGACACGTCGTGGCGGACGCGTCCCGCACGGTCCTATACCTCGCTGCGATGGCGGCATGCTCCGTGGCTAGCTTGCTCGCCACGACGTGGGGCGGTCTTGCGATGTCGCTGAATTCCCTTGCGCTGCTCGCAGTGATCTACCTGCCCTGCTGCACCCGCGTCTCCGCACCCCTGCGGCGACGTTTTCCAGAGGTCCTCGAGTTCTTCCAGCGGGTGATGATTGTCGCCGCGGTTGCGTGTATCGCGCAGTGGGTCGCTCAGATGGCCGGCTGGCAGTTCGAGGATCTCCTCGATTTCGTACCCCCTCAGATGCTGTGGTCGTCCGCCGACTTCAATCTGAGCTACCCGTTGTACTACGGCTCGCCGATCTACAAGAGCAACGGCGTCGTCTTTCTCGAGGCCAGCTTTGCCTCTCAGTTCCTGGCCCTCGCGATCATCATCCAGGTATTGCTTGGCGGCTCTCGCTGGCGACTGGTGATATTTGGAGCAGGGCTGCTCACGACATTCTCTGGAACCGGGATAGTGCTACTCGCCGGCGGCCTGCTCGTGCTGGGGATGCGCCGTGGGGGGCGATGGGCGATAAGGGTGGCCGCCGCCGTCGTCGTCGTCGTCGTCGCTGTGAGCGCGACGCCGGCGGGGGAGCTGCTCGCAGACCGCTCAACGGAGACGTCGGCAGGTGGCTCCAGCGGGAACGCTCGCTTTGTCGCACCCTATGAACAGGTGTTCCTCGCGTCGTACACCGACGCGTCTGCGCTGCTCGTCGGTCGCGGAGCGGGGTCGGTGACGCGCGACATCGAGTTCTTCAACCCGCTGGGGGTTCCCGCCAACTATCCGGTCTTGCCGAAGATCATCGGTGAGTACGGTCTGCTGGCGTCGTTGATCCTTCTCATGTTCCTGCTGACGCTGTTCCTTGGACGCGTGCCTTCGATCACCCTCGGCCTGATGACCTGCCTGCTGGTCTTCGTCCTCTCCGGTGCGCTTTTGCAGCCTCCGATCGTGTACCTGGGCTGGTTGCTCACCGGGATCTTCGCCGCGCCGCGGCCTGCGGAGGTAGAACGCCGGTTGCCGTCCATCCGAATACCAGTAAGATCCATTCCGGAAGGTTCCCCTGCAAGATGAGAAGTCGTCACTCCGTTTGGCGCGTGACCGAGCCGATGAAGGAATCTGCAATGGCCGTTCCCAGCTACGAGCTCGTCCTCGTTGCGTACCGCAGTCGGTCGCTCGTAGAAGCGCTGTTGGATTCACTTCCTAGTCGGCTGCCGGTCGTGATCGTGGACAACGCGCACGGTGTGGACGGCCTTCCCGATGTTGCGTCCGCGCGGCCCGCCACTCGTTACCTCGACGGGCCAGGGGCCGGATTCGCCGCCGGCGCGAATCTCGGGGCTCGCAGCTCTCAATACGACACGATCATCTTCGTCAACCCAGACAGCTCACCTACTCTCGCTCAGCTCGACAGTCTTGCGGCCGAGCTCGATCATGACGCGCACCTGGCGGCAGTGTCGGCCATCACCGTTCTGCCCGATGGGCGTGTGGAGATTGGCGTCGGAGGGTGGGAGCCCACCGTGCGGCGTGCCCTCGTGCACGCGGTGGGAGCGCACAAGCTTTTCCCCACCGCCGGGCTGTGGGCGCGGCCGGCGCCCGGTCGTCCGATCGAGCTCGACTGGCTCAGCGGGGCATGCATGGCGGTTTCTCGGCAGCTCTTCTGCGACCTCGGCGGATTCGACGAGAGATTTTATGTCTACAACGAGGATGTGGCCTTCGGGCGACAGATCCGCGAGGCGGGACTGCGTCAGATGGTTCGCACCGACCTGCTCGTCCCACATCTCGGCGGTGGATCGGGAGAGGGCAAGTCTCGCATGGTTCAGCTGCGCGCGGCATCCCTGCTGCAGTACGTCCGGCGGCACAACAGTCGATCGAGGTTGGAGGCCATGCGGCTCGTCCTCACTTCCGGGACACTCGGCCGATACCTGCTGTTCATCCTCCTTCGGCGGCACGGCGCGGCGCGCGAGAACGCGGCGTACTTGCGCGGCTTGTGGTTCGGCCCACCAAGCATGAGCTGAAGCACGGCCGGAAGGTCTCCAGCACGTCCGCCCCGACTCACCCGGAACGTGCGAAAGTCGAGATGCTCCCCGCGCAGACCCGCCAGCACCCGCCCAGGAAGAGTGGACCGCATGGACTATGCTCGCTTCTATGTCGACCGCTGGTCATGAGCCAGCCCAGGTGTCGCCCGGTCGTCTCCGATACCATGGGCTCTGGCGAACCAGGCACCATGCTACCTCGCGTAACAGCAATGGCTGGCTGATCGTGATCAAGTCCGCATTAGTGCTCACGCTGCTCACGTCCCTCGTAGTGTTGTCCCTCGTAGTGTTTCTGCCCATCGACGAGTCAGGAGTCGGGAGCGGTGGTCCAGCCCCCACCGCCGCCGGCTTACCTTGGTCATCCGGCGTGGCATCGAAGGACCCGATGGCCTTCGCGGCATGGCGAGGACGCCCGTTGGGCAACGTCACAACGTGGCCCAACAGAGGAACCTGGGAAGAGCTCAGGAATCCTGACATCTACGGCGCCGTATCAGCAGCAGCTGGCTATCCGACGCTGACCATCGGGATCGCCATGCTTCCGACAGTAGAGCAGTCGTCCTTCGCCCAATGCGCAACAGGATCTTATGACCGGTACTTTCGCGACGTCGGTTCGAGCCTCGTGCGCCTCGGTCGCGGCGAAGCGATCGTCAGGCTGGGTTGGGAAGCCAACGGCGATTGGTACGCGTGGTCGATGGGGGATGACGTCGACAACTATAAGGCATGCTTCCGGCGTGAAGCCCAGGCGATGCGATCAACCGCACCAGACCTGATCATTGACTGGAACATGAACAAGGAAAGCAAGATGTCTAGCTCGGTCGCTGATGCATATCCTGGTGACGATGTCGTGGATATCGTTGGCGTCGATTTCTACGACATGTATCCGGGATACTCGGATCAGGCTGCCTGGGACGGGGACTACATGGCAACCCAGAACGGAGGACCAAGAGGCTTGGGGACGTGGTTGGAGTTTGCGCGATCTCATGGAAAGAAGCTTTCGGTACCGGAATGGGGGCTCAACACTGGTACCGGCGGTGGCACCGACAGCGCGTTCTACATCGAGGCGATGCACAAATTCTTTGTGGCAAATTCGGCGGACATCGCCTACGAGACCTACTTCAACCTGCAAAGTCCTGGATTCATGATCTACCCGGCCGGGATCAACCCAGATGCTTCAGCGACTTACCAGGATCTGTGGTGTTCCGCGTTGTGAAGGAATGGGAGGCTGCGCGTCAGCGAGCACAGCCGACAATCGATAACATGTCCTCAATGCTCTGTGACTTATCCTGCTGCAGCGACGATCCGCACGTCTGTCCGGGCGTCGGCGCCGAAGCATGTCTGATGGAGCGACTGACCGTAGGGGTTCGAGTGCTTGACAAGACTGCCAGCTCGCCGCTGGTTTCCGTGCTGATGGTCGTGCGCAATGAGCAGAAGTCAGTGATGAACGCGATCGTCTCGGTCCTGTCCCAGTCGCACTCGCAACTGGAGCTGCTAGTGCTGGACGGGGAGTCGTCGGACGACACGCCCTATATCGTCCGACGTGTCGCCGAGTCGGATCCGCGGGTCAAGTTGCTACGGAACCCCCACAGGATCATCCCTGCCGGTCTGAACGTCGGCTTGGCTGCAGCGACGGGTAGTTTTATCGCCCGTCTCGACGGGCATTCGAACTGGAATACGACATATTTGGCCGACGCCTTGCGGAACCTGCACGAGCGTCCGGACGCCGCTGGCGTGGGAGGCACGCGCTATGGCGTTGCCAGTAGTGTGACGGGTCGCGCGATCGCCCTCGCTCTGTCGAGCAGGCTCGGCGTGGGAAACTCGATCTATCACTACGGAAAGGAGCCCCAGGACACCGATCACGCCACCTCCGGCGTGTATCGCGCAGACCTGGCGCGCTCGATCTCCGGCTGGGACGAACGGCTTCTGGTCAACGAGGACGTCGACTTCGACTACCGCCTGCGGCAGGCCGGATTTGCGCTGCTTTACGATCCTAAAATGCGGACGGCGTGGAGCGTGCGGGAATCCTTGACCGACTTCTTCCGACAGTACAGACGTTACGGGCGGGGCAAGGCCGCCATGGTGCGGAAGAACGGCGCTCGTGCAATGCGCGCCCGTCATGTCGGCGCTCCTGCGCTCGTACTTGCGCTCGCGGTTTCGAGTCTGGCCGCCGTGTCCGGTCGGCGCACAGCCGCGGCGTTTACGCCTGCCGCCTATTTATCCACCATAATCGTTGGGGCCTGGCGTCTCTCTCGCACTGAGACGGACCGTGTCGTTCTGATGAGACCGCTCGTTCTGGCGTTTACCGCCATGCACCTCGGCTGGGGTATTGGTTTCCTCGAGGGCCTGCTTCTCGGTTCGGCTCCCGCTGCGGCGACTGCCAAGGAGCCTGGATGGCCGACGTGCTCCCGCGTGTCGGCCACCTCGTCTACGGTCAGCGACCGCGGGCGAAGGTCACCTCGCCGACGGTCCTGATAAGGATCTTGATATCGAGCCAGAGCGACCAGTTTTCGATGTAGTAGTTGTCGAAGCGTGCCCGGTCCGCAATGGAGGTGTCGCCGCGCAGCCCGCTCACCTGCGCCAGGCCCGTCAGCCCGGCCTGCATCCGATGGCGATGGGCGTACCGGTCGAACTCCGCCGAGAAGCGGCTGACGAAGTGCGGCCGCTCCGGTCGTGGCCCCACGACGCTCATGTCGCCGCGCAGGATATTCCACAGCTGCGGCAGCTCGTCCAGAGAGGTACGCCGAATGAACCGGCCGACCGGACCTACCCGATCGTCATTGGCCACGGACCAATGCGTGGCCGACTCCATGTCGTTAACCGGACGCATCGAGCGTAGTTTCAAGCATTCGAACACCACACCGTTACGGCCGACGCGAGGCTGCCTGAAGATCACCCCTGGACCACCCTCGAGCCGCACTGCCAGTGCGCAAGCCGCAAGCACCGGCGCCATCAGCAGCAACGCCCCGGTCACCACTAAGATGTCGAAGGCGCGTTTGACCACCTGCGCCGGCCCACGCAGCGACGGCGTCCGGATTCGCATGATGGGGATGGAGCCGATGTGGTCGGCCAACCCAGTCTGGGTATGGAAGTAATGCATCCGCGGCACGACCAGCACATCACACGGAAGGCAGGCTGGGGTGCGTACGAGATCGAGCAGATCCCGTTCGGAGAAGGTGCCGTCCGCGACGAGCACGACGTCGGACCTGCTGTGTCGAACGGCGCTGTCGAGGTCTGCCAGCTTGCCGAGCCTGGGCGCCACACCTTCGGCGACGCAGTCCTCACCGTCGTCGATGAACCCTACGACGGTGAGGCCATAGCAGGGGTTGTCACGCAGAATTTCGGCCAGTTCCGCGGCGAGTGGGCCGCCGCCGACCATCACCGTGAAGTGCGCGGTCAGCCTCCGGCGCCGACTCCAGCCGATCAGCTGCGTCGTCGCGAAGCGACCCGCGACGACCAGCCCGCTCGACGCGGCCACGTTGACCAGGAAGGCTGTGACGGCCTCCTGCTCGTGGCGCAGCGCGATCACCGTTGCGACGATCGCCGCCGCGATGAGTACCTTGCTGACAACGGAGGGGAGCTCGTCGAGCACGCTCACGTGCAGCCGTGCCCGGTACCTCCCGCCCCCGGTCAGCAGCCCGATCGACAGCAGCATCATGACGCCGGTCGCCTTCCACTGCGCTGGCATCCACAGGATCGGCAGCAGGAGGAGCGCAGCGTCGACGGGAACGACCACCATCCAGGCGCGGATGTCACGCACGGACCGCGGCCGCGTCCGGTGGACAGCAGACCCTCGCTCCGCTGTGTCATGCCCGCGAGGCGCGCTCATCGGCACACGGTGCAACGTGCGCGTCTCGTCAACAGTACTCACGTAGGACCCCTCAGGAGTGAATCGTTCCCACCTCACTGCATGTATCTCGACGGCCGCAGCCACAATGTTTCACTCTGCGGTGGATACTTGGCAGGATGCGCCACTCGTTCGGGGCGGCGGCACCACGCTCAGCGGCCGACCGGTAACATCCCAGCCCTGCTGAACGAGGACGAGTGCGGCGCTGCCGTTGCCGGTCGACGATCCTCAGGCAGTGTCGTGGAGGAGACGACTGTGTTCGCAACATGCCCGGATGCTCCGCACCTGCGGGTCGTCTATCGCTCGCACGGCGGGGAGAACGGTAAGGGGCGGCCTGAGTATTACAGCAAGCGGCTGGCGCTCGCCTCGTTCCTCCGTGCCACCGAGGGGCTGACCCCGGCCCCGGAGCTGATCTTCCTCAATGACGGCCCCATTCCCGCGGACCGTCTGGAACTCATGCAGGCCAGCGGCGAGGTCGTCCCCCTCTACGCCGGCAGCAACCGGCGGTCCTACCGTGCGGCGATCGCGCTTGCGACCCGCCGGGATGGCGGCGACAACGATCTCACCTGGTTCGCCGAGGACGATTATCTCTACACATCTGATGCGCTGCGGCACCTGGCAGCTGCAGCCGTCGCCCGGCCAGACGCCGATTACTTCACGATGCTCGGCTCTGAGTCCGCCGACACGCGGTCGCCGCGAAATCGTCCCACCCCCCGGCCTGAGCCGGGGGCGGAAGGCGATCCGCACGCCACCACGATCGCGGGCGTCGCCTGGTTCCGAGCGCTCAGCACGACGAGCACGTTCGGGGTGCGCCAACGAGTCCTGCGGGAGGACGCGAACCTCCTGCGGACGTGTCCGTTCGCAGGGGCGGACTGGGACTACGCAACCTGCCTGGTCTATCAGGGACTGCTGCCGTTCACCGCGGCGGAGGTGCTGGCCGACCTGTTCCCCGTCGAGGGGATGCCCAGTGCGCGGCTGCGCTCGATGGCGCGTGGCATGGCCCGGACCGGCATCGCGCTGCGCGCGTTCCGTCGTCCTACCCGCCGGCGGGTGCTCATCGGGCCCGATCCGGAGCTGATCTCACATATGGAGCTTCCGGAGCCCGATCCGAGAACACCGCCGAGTGCGCGCACGCTCGCCGTCGACTGGCCCGGCGTCGCCGCCGAGGCGGCCGCGTGGGTGGCCCGTCGGTCAGACCGCTCCCGACCGGGAACGACCGCCGCGGACGATCAGCCCGGCGACCGAATTCCACAGTCGTGAGGGTCGCCGGCATCGTTCGGCGGGCCGGTTGGAGCCTGATCGATCAGGTCATCTCGAGTGCGACGAACGCTGTGTTGTCCGTCCTCGTCGCCCGCTCGGTCGATGACACGAGCTTCGGCGGCTTCACCGTTGCCTTTACCGTGTTCACACTGGCGATCGGCGTCAGCCGAGCGATCTCCACCTCGCCGTTGACGATCCGGTTCTCCGACGCGTCCCCATCGGAGAACACATACGCTTCAGGATCAGCCGTGGGTTCGGCTCTCGTCCTCGGTGCCGTGGCGGGCGCCGGCTGCATGATTGTCGGCGGTTCGCTTGACGGCGCCGTCGGGCAGGCCCTGTTCGCGCTCGGAGTGGTGTTCCCGGCCCTGACCGTGCAGGACGCATGGCGTTATGTGTTCTTCGCCCGCGGTCGTCCCGCGGCGGCGGCGCTCAACGACGCCGTTTGGGCCGTCGTGCAGCTCGCTGCCGTCACAGGCTTGCTGGTGGCCGGTATGTCGGCGGTCGGTCCGCTGGTCCTCGCGTGGGGCGGCGCTGCAGCCGCGGCCGCAGTGTTGGGCGTTCACCAGGCTGGTGCCTGGCCGGCCCCGCTACGAACCCGTCGTTGGCTGCGCGACCACCGCAACCTCACCGGCTACCTCCTCGCTGAGTTCGGGACACTGCAGGGGTGCAACCAAGGCACGTTGCTGGTCATCGCCGCCGTGGGCTCGCTGGAGGCGTTGGGCGCGCTCCGCGGGGCGCACATCCTGCTCGCGCCGACGACCATCCTCGCGACGGCCGCGTTCAGCTTCGCGGTGCCGGAGTTCGCGCGGCGCAAGGCATCGCTGACCGGCCGGCAGTGGACGCGGGGTGCGCTGGGTCTGTCGGCATTCGTCGCTGGGCTCGGCTTCTGCTGGGGGCTGGTCTTCCTCCTGATACCGGGCTCGGTCGGGTTCGCCCTGCTCGGTGCGACCTGGCCGGGGACGTCGGAGATCCTGGTGGCGGTCATCGTGAGCCAGGTCGGCGCTGCACTCGCCGTCGGCCCCGCGGCCATGATCTACGCGATGGACCGCGCTCCGGTGACGCTGGCCATCCACGGGGTGCTCGGACCGATCGCGTTCGTCGGAGGCGTTGGAGGTGTGCTGCTCGCCGGAGCTCCTGGGGCGGCGTGGGGCATCGGGATCGCCTTTTGGGCCGTCTTACCGCTCTGGCTGTACCGTCTCCGGCGCGAAACGATGCGGCTCGAGGCCGAGCTGGATCCGAATCAGTCGGGCATCCGCGCGTGAAGGCCGACCGGGTGGGTGGGCCGACAGCTGAAGCCGGCGGGAAGGGAGCACTGCGAGTTCTTGTCGTGGAGAACTCATTGCGCGACAACGGTGGGTTGCGGGTGTCACTGGAGTACGCCCGCCAATGGACAACTGCGGGAATCCCGACAACTGTGGCCGTGCTGCAGGACGTCGATGACGGGCCCCTGATTCGACCCGATCCGGCGCTCTGTATCGACCTGCTGACCCCTCGCGGTAGCCGGCTGCGGTACACCTGGCAGCTGGCTTTGGTTCGGCTCACCTGCCTCGCGCGACACGCCGATGTCGTGGTAAGTGGCTCCGAAGTCGGTTTCGGCCTGCTGTTGGGGTATGCCGCGGCGAGAATGGCGGGGCGTCCGTTCGCCATACTGGTGCAGGGCGACCTCGCCGCTGCCATAGACGAGTGGGTCCCTCGCCCGCTGCACCGGTTGACGCGCTGGGTGCATACCCGCAGCGATGCCGCAGTGTGCGTTTCGGAGAGCCTGCTGGCTGGTGTCGTCGCGAACGGGCTGCCGCGTTCCAAGGCACATATAGTGCTCAACGGCATCGACGTGGCTCGTGTCCGGCGGCTGGCCGGGCTGGATCCGGTGTCTGCCGCGGTGCAGAACGACACGGTCCACCGGGCCAGGCCCTCCGGTGAGCCCCGCGACGGGATCCTGACCGTCGTCAGCGCTGGTCGGCTCTGTCTGCAAAAGGACTTCTCGCTGCTCGTGCAAGCGCATGCCCAGGTTCGCGCCGGTGGCGTCGAGCATCGGTTGATCATCCTGGGGGAGGGCCTGTCCCGGGCGGAGCTCGAGCTCCTCGTGGCCGAGCTCGGCGTACAAGACTCGGTCGAGCTGCCTGGCCACGTCGACAATCCCTACCTGTTGATGTCAACAGCAGACCTCTACGTGACGTCGTCTCGCCAGGAGGGTATGCCGTTGAGCGTCCTCGAAGCCCTCGCGGTCGGAGCGCCGATCCTCGCGACGCGATGCGGTACGGGCATGGAGAGCCTGCTGGTCAATGGTGCGTACGGTGAGCTGGTACCCGTGGGCTTGGTGGATCCGATGGCCAGTGCAATCGAGGAGCATCTCCGGGACCCGCAGGTGCTGCGCATGAAGGCGCTGCACGGGCCGCGGAGGGCCCTCGAATTCGATGTCGCGGAATCGGCGCGAGCGATCCTCGCGGTGCTGCGGGGGTTGACAAGCTGACAAACCGGTGCAGCTCGAGCGCGGTGATCCCCGACCGCCAGCGCCATGGTCATGTTCATCGCGGGCAGTCGTTGTCGCCGCCGCGGGGAGCATGATCAGATGGCGAGCTCTCCCGGAGCGCCGGGATGAGGCGTCGGGCGTTGTCGGCGTAGAGGGCCGTGAGTACGGGGGCTGGAAGGTCGAGGCCGGAGATCGTCCAGCGGCCCTGCTCTGGCGTTGGCCCCGGTGAGTACGGGAAACACTCGTCGGCCGACTCGAGCAGGCGGAACCAGGTGCGATAGCGCTCAGCCTCGAATGGGACGGAGTCGGTCCCCCATAGCACGCGGTCAGCATGCGCGACGAGTAAGGCAATGGCTGCGCGTGGCTGTCGGCCGAGCTCCGCCTCGCAGGCGGCAAGGTCGACGACGAAGTTGGGATGGTCAGCGAGCAGCTGGGCAACCCGCTCCAGATTGTGGGCAGAGCTCGCAACATGCGCACCGATGAAGGTCGTGTCGCGGTGCGCTGCCAGCAGGCGCTCCAGTGATCGGAGCAGCTCCTGGTGCGACGGTACCGCGCGTGACCCGTGGTGCCATTCGGGATGACGGGCCAGCTCCTCGAAGCGCTCGTTGTGCCGATCCAGAGGAGTCCAGAACGCTGCGGGGTCCGCGGTGTGGATGAGGACCGGCAGGTTCAGCTCAGCGGCCAACTCCCAGACGTCGCCCAGCCGTGGGTCATCGGGCTGGACGAGGTGCTTGGAGGCATCACGAACTTTCAACCCGAGATCCTTCCAGACCTTGATGCCGCAAGCGCCGGCATTGACCGCGCGGCGCACCATGTCAAGCAGCAACGTCGGGAAGCGCGCGTCGCTCAGCAGCGACCAGTCGAGCTGGCAGAAGGTTGCGAACCGGCCGGGATGCTGCCGGTCGTAGCGGTTCAGATTGGCCTCGAGTTCGGCGCCCCACCGGCCGTCGAGGTTGACGATCGTGGCGACGTTGAGCTCGTCCATCGCGGCGATGAGTGCCCCGACGTCCGGCACCATCCAGCTCTGGTCACCGTTGAGCCAGTACCCGAGGTGGTTGTGCACGTCGACGGCGGGCTTGGCAGCCGCTGGAACCTGCGTGGTGGCCGTGACCAGGGCGGGGTACGGAGCGTAGTTGTGCAGGCGTTGACGACGGGCCCGCATCTCGTTGCGGTATCGCCCGGCTCGGTTCGCCAGCGCATGGGTCAGGCGGACCGGGGTGAGCGTGCGCCAGCTCACGGGCACCTCCGCGTCGTTCGAGGTTCTGGCGAAGAAGACAGACGGTCGGGTCACGTCGGGTAGGTCGTCGGGTTCTTCGGGTTTCGTTAACCCATTTTGCGACGACAGTCGTGTAAGCGTCAACATTCACCCGGCCACCTGCCGTGGCGTTGGGGGTAACGGTGTGTGACGGATCCGCCTGTCGCTCACCGCCGCTTCCTGATCGACTCCTCCGGCACCGTCCTGCCCAACTCCGTGTCGGCCGCCCGCAACCTCACGATCTCCTCCTGGCGGTGATCGGCGTCGGGGCGTGCCCCGAGCTGCGAGATCGTATTCGTCACGGCGTCCGGGGTTATCGATCCTGACGGATCGCAACGCAGTCGGCCTCGACCAGGCGAAGATCGTCATCCACTGTCACCGGGAACATTCCCGACATCGTGTAGCCGTATCCCTGCACGGTCTTCCACGCCTCGTCGAAGGATGGCATGTCGACGTAGAGGGCCTGGAACGACATCTCCGACTGAAGGGCGATGACCCGCGAGAGCCGGCCCTCCGCACCGCGCAGCACCTCGAGATCCCAGCCCTGGGTGTCCATCTTCAGATAGACGCTCGGCAGTGCGATCCCCTTGGTGACCTCGTCGAAGATCTCGTCGAGGCGCCGAACACGGACGTCCTGGGTCCCGACGACACGAGAGTGCTCGCCGAACTTCTCGGCGGCGAGCGCACCGAGCGTTCGGAACGAGCTGAAGTGTGTGTAATGAGTGACGTTGATCGTCGACGTGGTGTCGCTGGAGCCCAGCGCGCAGGGCTCCACCTGCCACTCGGGGTCAGATCCGGCGGCCACCCGCAGCGGTCCGAGGTTCGACTCGACAGGCTCGAAGGAGACGATGCGGCCGCGGAAGCCGGTGCCTCGCAGCCACCGGCCGAACTCACCTTGCCGGGCCCCGACGTCGAGCACGCAGTTGATCCCGTAGCGGGTGAACAGGTGGCTGAGGTGCAGCGAGAGCAGGTTTCCTGATGGTGAGTTGCGGACCAGTTCGAATCCTGACTGCCGTAGTGCATTGCGTAACCGGTATGCGAGCTTGCTTGCCATGTGTGCTCCCGCTGTTGAGGTTCTGCGTGAAGGGCAACCGGGTCGTCCCTCCGCGAGATGTCGTCGACGCTGGCCAGACGCCGCAGTCGATGGAACGACCGACGACATCGCGAGCGCTCGCCGCGCTGTAGTATCCGGTTCCTCCCGGGGCAACCCATCCCGGGTCCGGGCTCGGAGCGGTGGTGTCCGGGGGAGCTGCACGCCGACAAGTATGCCGAGCAGGCGATCGCGGGTCCGCCGCAGGTGCGTATCATCCCGTGCCACGACAGCCAGACGACATGAGAAGCCCTGACAGACCGGCAAGCGAGGACAAGGCCACTCACGATGCAGATTCGGACAACACCCCTGGCGGGCGCCGCCGTGATCGACCTCAAGCGGCTGGAGGATGATCGTGGCTTTTTCGCCCGTTCGTTCTGCCGGCAGGAGTTCATCGATGCAGGCCTCCATCCGCTGGTCGAGCAGGCAAACGTTTCTTTCAATCACAAGGCTGGCACATTCCGTGGGTTCCACTATCAGCTGGATCCGCACGCGGAGGCGAAGCTTGTCCGCTGCTACCGCGGCGCGATCTACGACGTGATCGTGGACCTGCGGCCCGAGTCGCCCACCTACATGCAGCACTTCGGCGTCGAGCTGACGGAGGAGAACCGCACGGCGCTGTACGTGCCGCGCCATTTCGCGCACGCGTACCTGACCCTGACCGACCGCGCGGAGGTCCTCTACCAGGTCACTACCGCGTACGCGCCTGGCTTCGAGCGGGGGCTGCGCTGGGACGACCCCACCCTAGGTGTGGAGTGGCCCGTAGAGATCACGACGATTTCGGAGAAGGACGCTGCTTGGCCGCTGCTCTCGGAGGTGGCGGTGGACGCTCGATGATTATCATCGATGCCGCGCTGCGCCGACGCGAGGCTGAGGGCCGGCCGATTCGAGTCGGTATGATCGGTGCCGGGTTCATGGGCCGCGGACTGGCAAACCAGATCATCACCTCCGTCCCGGGCATGCTCCTCGTCGGGATTGCGAACCGCACCCTCGCCACCGCCGAGCGTGCCTACACGGAGGCGGGCCTCGAGCCGGTCCGCGTGGATGGGACGGCGGAGCTCGACAAGGTCATCGCCGCCGGTAAGCCCGGGGTGCTTGAAGACGCGTCCGCGCTTATCGCGAGCGAGCAGGTCGACTGCATCGTCGACGTGACCGGCGCGGTGGAGTTCGGTGCCCGAGTCACCGTCGCGGCGATCGAGCGCGGGCTGCCGATCGTCACAATGAACGCTGAGCTCGACGGCACCGTCGGTCCCCTGCTGGCCCACCGGGCGCGCGAGGCGGGGGTCGTCCTGACCGGAGTCGACGGTGACCAACCCGGAGTCCAGGGCAATCTGCTGCGTTTCGTGCAAGGCATCGGAGTGACGCCGCTCGTCTCCGGCAACATCAAGGGACTCCAGGACGAGTACCGCAACCCGACCACGCAGAAGGGTTTCGCAGAGCGCTGGGGCCAAGATCCATATATGGTTACCAGCTTTGCCGACGGCACGAAGGTCTCCTTCGAGGAGGCGATCGTCGCCAATGCGTTCGGCTTCACCGTTCCCAAGCGTGGTATGAACGGCTGGGATCACGACGGCCACGTCGATGAACTGACTACCAGGTACGACGTCGACGAGCTTCGGGAGTTGGACGGCATCGTCGACTATGTCGTTGGATCACGACCTGGCCCTGGCATCTACGTGCTGGGCACCCATGACGATCCGAAGCAACGGCACTACCTGGAGCTGTACAAGCTCGGCAAGGGTCCCTTGTATAGCTTCTACACCCCTTACCACCTCTGCCACTTCGAGGTGCCGAATACAGTTGTCCGGGCGGTCGACTTCTCTGACGCGGCAGTGGTGTCGCTGGGCGGCCCGCGTGTCGACGTCGTTGCGACTGCCAAGCGTGACCTGAAGGCAGGGCAGACCGTCGATGGCCTCGGCGGCTATGACACGTACGGCCTCGCTGAGGCAACGCCGGTGACTCGGGCGGATAACCTACTGCCGATGGGCGTCGCCGAAGGATGTGTGCTGCGGCACGATGTTGCGAAGGACGCCGTGCTCACCTATGCCGACGTCACCCTGCCGCTCGGCCGCCTGATTGACCAGCTACGCGACGAGCAGGACAAACTTTTCGCATGAGCCTTGACGACTGTGGGCGCGGATGCGGTCTTCGAGGCGGTGATGCACCGGGCGCAGGTCGATGACCTGCGCATGTCCCGCCAGCCGCGTTCGACCTCGAGGAGCTGCGGGTAGCCCAGGGCGATGTCCTCGGTCGGCAGGTGCGGGTCCGAGCAGCGCAGCAGGTACTTCCCAGGCGCAGCCCAGACAGACCCCGCCTGAGCTGTACCTTCCGGCCGGATGTGTACCAGGAACCACGATTAGCTGCGGAACGCAGGGAGAGGGGCGGCGCCGATTTGTCCCGCTTTCTCGTTGTCCATGGCAGCGATGGCCGCTTGTAGTGGATCGCGGTCGGGGGACTCCCAGAGCATCCACGGGCGGGTGCCACCCTGGTATGCGGCCTCCAGCGCAGTACGCTCCTTGACGGTGTCGGCGGGTTGCCAGAAGCCGCGGTGTCGGTAGGCCATTATCTTGCCTTCCTTGGTGAGCGCCGCGCAGGCGTCCGCGACCAGGTCGCCGTTCTCGGGCAGGTAGTCGAAGATCTCCGGGCGGAGCGCGAAATACCCGCCGTTCTCCCAGAGCGGCATCTGCTGCAGGGTGGTGATTGCCGTGATCCGGTTGTCGTCGGCGACATCGACGCAGTGGAATGCGGACTGCGGCGGTACCGCGAGCAGGGCGCCGACTGCGTCGCTGGCTACGAACTTGTCGATCATGTCGTTGAGCGGCAGGTCAGTGAGGACGTCCGCGTAATTGGCCAGGAACATCTCCTCGCCCGCGACCTGCGACCGGACCCGGCGCAGCCGCTCTCCGATCGGCGAATCCAGCCCGGTGTGCATGAACGTGATCGTCCAGTCACCGATGTCGGTGCCCAGCAGCTCGACCTCGGAGCCGCGCAGGACGAAGTCGTTGGATGCGGTCTCCTGGTAGTTGAGGAAGAAGTCCTTGATGTGATGTGCGCCGTACCCCAGGCAAAGCACAAAGTCCCTGTGCCCGAAGTGGGCGTAGTACCGCATGACATGCCAGATCAACGGGCGCGGGCCCACCGGATGCATCGGTTTGGGCAGGTCGGACACGCCGTCGCGCATCCGCATCCCGTACCCGCCGCAGAACAGGACGACCTTCACCTGTCACACCACCTTCGTTCCCGGGAGGCTGGCGGTCCAGCCTGCTACCTCTGGTGTAGTCGGCCCACGGCGCGGCTTCGTTTCCCGCGTGGTGAAACCCGGCGTCCGTGTAACGCCGAGCCACCGGAGGTCGAGAGATGGAGAGATGCGTTGGAGTGGACGAGCGGCCAGCGAGGTCGAGCAGCTGCGCCATCGCCTGGGCGGACGCCCGCGTGTCGAGCCAGAAGGCGGTTGTACATGGTAGAAGAGGGATGTGAATTCGCCGCTTTCGCTCGTCGCCGGTCCGGCACGGCAGCACCGTCATATACGGTGAGGTTCTGCCCGCCGTCCATGGACAACCTATCCAGGGGTTTCCGCGGGGAAAATGCCCGCGGTCGCTGCCCCCCGATCATTCCTGCGAGTCTGGATGGCGCAGGTCGACATCGACGAGGACTGCAGTGATCGATCCGGATCCGGACTCGCGCCGGACACGAGCGCAAACGATCGTCCAGACTACGTGCTGGTTGCACACCGGGTTCCGCTGGGAGAGCTCGTCCGCGGTGGGTGTGCTAATTCAATGCTGAGCCTGCTACCTGAAAGACTCGACCGGATGCTGCTCCTCGGCGCGCACTGCGACGACATTGCGATCGGCGCCGGCGGGGCGTTGCTCGAGCTCTGCCGCGCGCACCCCGGCGTCATCGTCACCGCGCTGGTGCTCACGGGCGGCGGATCGCTGCGGGAGGAGGAGGAACGAACCGCGCTGGAGGCGTTCTGCCCGGGTGTGTGCCTCGAGGTCACCGTCCTGGATCTGCCTGACGGCAGGGTGCCCACCCGGTGGGAGCGGGCGAAGCTCGCCCTTGAGGAGATCCGCGTCCACGTCAATCCGGATCTGATCTTCGCCCCGGCGTTGCACGACGCCCACCAGGACCATCGCACGCTGGCCAAGTTAGTACCGACGGCCTTCCGCGACCATCTCACACTCGGCTACGAGATCTTGAAATGGGACGGAGACCTGTCCCAACCCACGGCATACCTCCCGTTAGCCGAGCCGGTGATCCGGGATAAGATCGCGAAGCTGCACCAGCACTACGGCTCCCAGCGCGACCGCAGCTGGTTCGACGCCGACGTCTTCGGCGGGCTGGCGCGCGTTCGTGGCCATCAATGTAACGCCCGATACGCCGAGGCGTTCCACCTGTCCAAGCTGGTGTTGGGAGCGGCACCGTCGACCGGGTTCGACCCGGACTAGCCGAAGGAGATCTCCGATGCGCGTTCTGCTGACCGGCCATCAGGGCTACCTGGGCACCGTCATGAGCCCGATCCTCACCGCGGCTGGGCACGACGTCACCGGGCTGGACAGCGGCTTGTTCGCTCACTGTGTGCTCGGGGCTCTGGATGTTCCCGACGTACCGGGTCTCGCCGTTGACCTCCGCGACGTCACCGTCGGCCAGCTGACGGGCTTCGACGCAGTCGTTCACCTGGCGGCGCTGGCGAACGACCCGCTGGGCTCACTGACACCTGATATCACCTACGACATCAATCACCACGCCTCGACGCGCATTGCCAGGTTGGCGAAGGAAGCCGGCGTCAGCCGCTTCGTCTACGCGTCGACATGCTCGGTGTACGGTGCGCAGTCCGGCGACGATCTTGTCGACGAGGACGCCCCGCTGAAGCCGGTGACGCCGTACGCGATCTCCAAGGTGCGGGTGGAGGACGATCTCGTCGAGTTAGCCGACACCGACTTCGTGCCGGTGTCGTTGCGCAACGCCACCGCGTTCGGGTTCTCGCCACGGCTACGCGCCGACATCGTCCTGAACAACCTGGTCGGTCGAGCGATTCTCACCGGGGAGGTGACGGTGTTGTCGGACGGCACTCCTTGGCGTCCGCTCGCGCACGCCGAGGACATCGCCGGTGCAGTCGTCGCGACCCTGGCCGCACCCGCCGACGCCATCCGAGGCAAGGCGTTCAATGTAGGCACAGAGCAGAACAACCGCACTGTTGCCGAGATCGCGCAGGCAGTCGTCGAGGCCGTACCCGGATCCCGGCTGGAGATCACAGGGCAGACGGGCAACGATCCGCGCTCGTACCGCGTCGACTTCACGCGCGCCCGTGCGGCGCTCGGCTTCGAGGCGAAGTGGACCATTCCAGACGGTGCCCGACAGCTCGCGTACGAGTTTCGCCGCCGGGGGCTTACCCAGGACGCCTTCGACCAGCGCTTCACCCGGTTAGCGGTACTCTCCGCTCGCCAGGCGGACGGGACCCTCGACGGGAACATGCGCGTCGTCGGCTGACGCTTCCTATAACCAAGTACCGGCTCAGTACGCGCCCGCACCCTTGAGGACCGCCCCGGCCGTCTTCCACAGGATCAGTGCGTCGAGGGCCAGCGACCAGTTCTCCACGTACCGCAGGTCGAGCCGGATCGACTCGTCCCACGACAGGTCGCTGCGCCCGCTGACCTGCCACAACCCGGTGAGCCCCGGCCGCACGTGCAGCCGCCGGTGTTCCTCGCGCGAGTAGGCGAGCACCTCCTCGGGCAACGGCGGACGGGGACCGACCAGCGACATCGACCCGGTCAGCACGTTGAGCAGCTGCGGCAGCTCGTCCATGGAGTACCGGCGCAGCCAGTGCCCGATCCGGGTGACCCGCGGATCGTGCCGCAGCTTGAACAGCGGCCCGGCGCCCTCGTCGGCGGCAGTCAGCGCCAGCCGGCGCTGCTCGGCGTCGACCACCATCGAGCGGAACTTCCACATCCGGAACGCGGTGCCACCCCGCCCGACCCGGGTCTGGCGGAAGAAGGCCGGGCCGCCGTCGAGCCTGATGGCGACGGCGACCCCGATGAGGGCCGGCAGCAGGGCCAGCAGGAGCAGCAGGGCCCCGAGCCGGTCGATGCCGTTCTTGACGACCTGGGCGAGGCCATGCAACGACGGCTCAGTCAACCGGAGCATCGGAAGCCCGTCCACCGGCCTGGCGTGCAACCGGGGACCGGCCACCTCCATCAGGCCGGGGTCGACCACGAGCTCGGTGCCGGAGTCCTCGAGGTCCCAGGCGAGACGGTGCAGCCGTCGCGAGGACCAGCCGGGGCTCGGGCTGACGGCGACCACGCGGTAGCGGCGATCTGCGACCAGGCTCGGCAGGACCTCCAGGTCGCCGACCACCGGGACGCCCGCGATGGTCTGGTCGTCCCCGAATCCCCGACCGTCGGTGGTACACGCCCCGGTGACCACCCAGCCGAGGTGGCGGGCGTCATTGGTGCGGATCACCAGCTCGGCCACGGACTCGGGGGTGCCGACGGCGAGCACGTGGTGCATGCAGGTGCCCAGCTCCCGGTGGCGGTGCAGCCCGCGACGAAGCCCGTAGCGGGCGGCCAGCAGGGTGACGCAGGTCAGGGGAAGCACGCCGAACGTCCAGAGCCGGATGGCGCCGACATCCGTGGCGAGGCCGGTCAGGCCGAGCACGACCGCGCTGTAGACCACCGCCCGGAAGACCCGGCTGAACTCCTCGCAGCCCTGGCCGAGTACCCGAGGCTCCCAGGCGCGACAGACGGCCAGGCTCGCAACGGTGAGTGCGGCGGCCACCGCGGCGAGCAGGCCCCCGATCAGGGTCGGACCGTTGGCAAGGTCACCTCCGACGCCGAGCCAACCGCCCAGCAACGCCGAGAGCGAGACGAGCAGCAGGTCAGCGCTCACCACGGCTCTGGTGTAGCGGGCTTCCCACGGGGCGCGGACGGCGTTGACCGGTGTGGACGCGACGTCCGAACCCGGCTGCTGATCCCGCCGGATGACCGGAAGCGGCCCCGTATCCGTCGTGCTGCTCACCTGATCCCCCTTGTCGAGACCCCCGCGAGCCCCGTGGCCCCGGAGACGAATCCGATCGTCGTGGACGGTCTTGCCCGGTGCAGCGCAGAAACGAGCTGAGCGTTCCTTGTCCAGAGCCACAACGTGGCCGGCTGATACCCGGGATCGTGGTCCTCCGTCCACTGATGGTCGACAGAGACAGCCGGCAATGGTGACGCCGCGGCGGGTCTCGCCGCTGCCGTTCACTCTCCGGTGTTCATCGACCGAAAACAGTCCGTGAAACTACGGAAATGACCCGGGGATCGCCCGGCTCGCACCCCTAGTAAAGGGGTCCCGCCCGGGACCCCTCCCGTGCTCTCATGGTGGGGTCGTAGCCTGAAATCACCGTGCCGGGCTGCGGATCGGGGTCGCTCGGGTCGGCGCTCCTCCCGCGGGTCGGTAACGCGGAACGCCCGGTGGCGATAGTCCCGGCGGGCGATATTCTGCCGGTCCGGTAGAGATGTGGGGGGAACGATGGCACGTGAGGTCACGGCTGACCGGAAAGCCGCAGGCTCGACGTCGGCGGTGTTGGTGGTGCCGGCGGTGGCAGCAGCGTCGGCAGCGGGCCGGCCGTTCGTCCGGATCGCCTTCTCGGCGTGGGCGGCCGCGTTCGCGGTGGGTGCGTTGATCCACTCCTGGCAGGGCGCGCAGTCGCCCTGGTCGATCGGCACGGTCGTCGCGGTCGCCGCGGTCGCGGTGATCCTGCGGCCGACGTCGCCGGCGCGGTTGGTCGTGTTGTTCGGGGTCCTCGTCGTGGAGACCTTCATCGATCTACCCGATCTGGTGAACCATCTGATCGTCGTCGGTGTCCTCGGCAGCACGTTCGTCGGGTGGTGGCTGGTCCTGTCGTGGCGCTCGCCGGAGCAGGCGCACGACCCGGGTGTGCTGTACGAGCGGGTGGCGCCGTACCTGCGGGTGGCATTCATCATGACGTTCGCCTTCGCGGCCGTCGCGAAGTTCAACACCGGCTTCACCGACGTGGCGACGACCTGCTCGGTGTGGATCCTGGAGTCGATCCCCGGGGTCAGAGTGCCGCTGGCGCTGGCTCCGCTGGTGATCGCGGGCACGATGGCGCTGGAGCTGGCGGTGCCGGCCCTCCTGATGTTCCACCGCACGCGCCCGTTCGCGGTGATTCTCGGGTTCGGGTTCCACCTCGTCTCCGCGTTCGCCGGGCATGCGTCGTTCTCCGGGTTCGCGTGGAGCTTCTATCTGCTGTTCCTGCCGCCGGCGGTGATCGCGCGAGCGGTCGTCGTCGCCCGGCGGGGGTTGCCCGATCGGGTGCGCACCGGCATTGCGGTGGCGGTCGCCCGCACCCCGTTGACGCTGGCCGTGTTCGCCGTCGCATGGGTGGCCGGGGTCGGGGCGGTTCTGCTCGCGCCCGGGTCGTTGCACTGGCGGATCCACTGGATGAGCGCGGCGCTGATCTGCACGGTGTGGATGGTCGGTTGTGGTTGGCTGCTGGTGACGCTGCGCCGGCACTGGCTCGGCGCTCCCGGCCCTCGGGCGAGCCTGCGGGTGCGCAACGGGGTCATGTTGCTCGGGCTCGGGCTGCTGGTTGTCACAGCGGCCACGCCCTATCTGGGTCTCAAGTCCCGCGGGGCGTTCACGATGTTCAGCAACGTGCGCACCGAGCCGGGTCACTGGAACCACCTGTTCATCCCCGAGTCGGTGCGGGTGTTCGGCTGGCAGGACGGCGAGGTGCAGTTCCTGGACACCGACGACCCTGCTCTGGCCGCGGCGATCGACGATCACGCGGGCAGCAACCGCACCGTCGCGCTGGAGGCTCGGCGACTGGTCGGTGATTTCCCCGACGCCACCGTGCGTTATGAGTTGGACGGGGTGGGGCGGGTCGCGGCGCCGGTGTCGACGGATCCGGTGCTCGGCCAGCCGGTGTCGCCGGCCCAGGAGTGGTTCGGCGCGATGCGCCCGTTCACCGACAGCGGACAGTGCCAGCACTGACGTAGCTCTCCGACGGTCGTGACCCGCCAGGTGGTAACGCGATGCGCTCGACGGCGATAGTACTGGTGCGGAATACAGACTCTGCCGATACGCTAGTGAAAGGGAAGCACTGATGACACGCCATGACATGGCTGATCGGGTGGCCGCGGGTTCGGCGTCCATGGTGATGTCGCGGTCGTTCGCGGGTGTCGCGTTTTCGGTGTGGGCGGTCGCGTTCGCGGTGGGTGCGCTCGTCCATGTGTGGCAGGAGGCGGTGTCGCTGTGGGCGGTCGGTTCGCTTGTCGCGGTGGCGGCCTTTGCGGTGATCTTGCGGCCGGCGTCGCCGGTGCGGTTGGTCGTGTTGTTCGGGTTGCTGTTCGTCGAGGCTGTGGCGTGGTTGCCCGACCTGCTCAACCATCAGATCCTGGTTGCTGTTGTGGGGGTGACGTTCGTCGGGTGGTGGCTCGGGTTCCGGTGGTGGTCGCCGGTTCGGGCGTGTGATCCGGGGGTGATGTATGAGCGGGTGGCGCCGTATCTGCGGGTGGCGTTCATCATGGTGTGGGTTCTGGCGGCGGTGGCGAAGTTCAACACCGGTTTCACCGATGTGGTGACGACCTGTTCGGTGTGGGTCGTGGAGTCGATCCCTGGGGTGCAGGTGCCGGTGGGTCTGGTTCCGGTGGTGATCGCGGGCACGATGGTGGTGGAGTTGGCGGTGCCGGCGTTGTTGTTGTTCCATCGGACGCGGCCGGTGGCGGTGGTGCTCGGGTTCGGGTTCCATCTGGTTTCCGCTTTTGCGGGTCATGCGTCGTTCTCGGGTTTCGCGTGGAGCTTTTATGTGTTGTTCCTGCCGCCGGTGATGATCGCGCGGGCGGTGGTGGTCGTTCGGCGGGGGGTGCCGGAGTGGGTGCGGGGTGGTGTGGGTGTGGTGGTCGCGCACACTCCGTTGGTGTTGGTCGTGGTGGGTGGGTTATGGGTGGGTATTCGTCTGCTGCTGCCTGTGGCCGTGCAGTCGCCGGCTCGTAACTGGGGTGCGGCGTTGATGTGTGTGGTGTGGATGGGGGTGTGGGGCTGGTTGTTGTTCCGGTTGCGTCGGCATTGGATCGGTGCGCCTGGTCCGCGGGTGAGCTTGCGGGTGCGGGACGGTGTCATGTTGGTGGGGCTCGGTCTGTTGGTGGTCACGGCTGCTACGCCTTATCTGGGTCTGAAGAGTCGCGCGGCGTTGACGATGTTCAGCAATGTGCGTACCGAGCCGGGTCACTGGAATCACCTGTTCATCCCCGAGTCGGTGCGGGTGTTCGACTGGCAGGATGGTGAGGTGCGCATCCTCGGTACCGACGATCCCGTGCTGGCGGCGAAGATCGAGGAGCACGAGAGCGAGCACAGCACGTTGTTGACGGTGCGCCGGCTCGTCGACGAGTTCCCCGACGCCACCGTGCGTTATGAGTTGGACGGGGTGGGGCGGGTCGCGGCGCCGGTGTCGACGGATCCGGTACTCGGCCAGCCGGTGCCGCCGGCCCAGGAGTGGTTCGGCGCGATGCGCCCGTTCACCGACGGCGGGACGTGCCAACACTGAAGGCATGTCCGCCGACGGTCGTGATCTTCCAGGCAGCAACGTGATGCGCCCGACGGGCACAGTCCTGGTGGCAGTATTCTGCCGGTCCGCCCAGCGGACGGGAGAGTGCTGATGGCACGTGACGCCATGGCTGCTGATCGGGTGGCCGCGGGTTCGGCGTCCATGGTGATGTCGCGGTCGTTCGCGGGTGTCGCGTTTTCGGTGTGGGCGGTCGCGTTCGCGGTGGGTGCGCTCGTCCATGTGTGGCAGGAGGCGGTGTCGCTGTGGGCGGTCGGTTCGCTTGTCGCGGTGGCGGCCTTTGCGGTGATCTTGCGGCCGGCGTCGCCGGTGCGGTTGGTCGTGTTGTTCGGGTTGCTGTTCGTCGAGGCTGTGGCGTGGTTGCCCGACCTGCTCAACCATCAGATCCTGGTTGCTGTTGTGGGGGTGACGTTCGTCGGGTGGTGGCTCGGGTTCCGGTGGTGGTCGCCGGTTCGGGCGTGTGATCCGGGGGTGATGTATGAGCGGGTGGCGCCGTATCTGCGGGTGGCGTTCATCATGGTGTGGGTTCTGGCGGCGGTGGCGAAGTTCAACACCGGTTTCACCGATGTGGTGACGACCTGTTCGGTGTGGGTCGTGGAGTCGATCCCTGGGGTGCAGGTGCCGGTGGGTCTGGTTCCGGTGGTGATCGCGGGCACGATGGTGGTGGAGTTGGCGGTGCCGGCGTTGTTGTTGTTCCATCGGACGCGGCCGGTGGCGGTGGTGCTCGGGTTCGGGTTCCATCTGGTTTCCGCTTTTGCGGGTCATGCGTCGTTCTCGGGTTTCGCGTGGAGCTTTTATGTGTTGTTCCTGCCGCCGGTGATGATCGCGCGGGCGGTGGTGGTCGTTCGGCGGGGGGTGCCGGAGTGGGTGCGGGGTGGTGTGGGTGTGGTGGTCGCGCACACTCCGTTGGTGTTGGTCGTGGTGGGTGGGTTATGGGTGGGTATTCGTCTGCTGCTGCCTGTGGCCGTGCAGTCGCCGGCTCGTAACTGGGGTGCGGCGTTGATGTGTGTGGTGTGGATGGGGGTGTGGGGCTGGTTGTTGTTCCGGTTGCGTCGGCATTGGATCGGTGCGCCTGGTCCGCGGGTGAGCTTGCGGGTGCGGGACGGTGTCATGTTGGTGGGGCTCGGTCTGTTGGTGGTCACGGCTGCTACGCCTTATCTGGGTCTGAAGAGTCGCGCGGCGTTGACGATGTTCAGCAATGTGCGTACCGAGCCGGGTCACTGGAATCACCTGTTCATCCCCGAGTCGGTGCGGGTGTTCGACTGGCAGGATGGTGAGGTGCGCATCCTCGGTACCGACGATCCCGTGCTGGCGGCGAAGATCGAGGAGCACGAGAGCGAGCACAGCACGTTGTTGACGGTGCGCCGGCTCGTCGACGAGTTCCCCGACGCCACCGTGCGTTATGAGTTGGACGGGGTGGGGCGGGTCGCGGCGCCGGTGTCGACGGATCCGGTACTCGGCCAGCCGGTGCCGCCGGCCCAGGAGTGGTTCGGCGCGATGCGCCCGTTCACCGACGGCGGACAGTGCCAACACTGAGAACGCGCCTCCTGCTCGCACGGCACACCCATTCTGGTGCCGGCACTGGCGTCCCGGCGGTGGTGCGAGCACAGGAACGCTGGTGCGGACTGGGCGCCGGCTCGGACGGGTCAGGTCGGTGGGTCGCAGCCGGCTCGTGAGAGACTTTTTCCGGCCATCCGGGTTCTCGGTTCAGCCTTCCGCCGACCGACAGGGGATGATTGAGCGTGCCCAGCGAGTCCGCCGCTGTGACGGGGTCGAACCGCCCCCAGTCCGCGGATCTACATCCCGGGCCCGGGTTCCGGGTCCGGCTCGACTTCCCTCGACTCGACCGGGAGACCGTCTCGGGCTTCGCCGACTTCGGCACACCCGACATCTCGGATCTGCTCAACCGGCTGTACGCGATCGATCCCGAGATCGCGTGTCTGAGCGGCGGCCCGGTGTGTGGACTGGCCTGCACCGTGCGCACGTACCCCGGCGACAACCTGATGGTGCACAAGGTCCTGGACGTGGCGCAGCCGGGTGACGTGGTCGTGATCGGGGCGGGCGTCGGGCGGTCCAACGCGGTACTCGGTGACATCATCTCGACCAAGGCCGGGCACCGGGGCATTGCCGGATTCGTCATCGACGGCCTGATCCGGGACCTGCCCGACATCCGGCTGCTGGGTTTTCCGGTCTACGCCCGCGGCACGACCCCGATGGGTCCGCTGCACCGGGGCCCCGGTGAGATCAACTTCCCGGTCG
>JBOHEO010000013.1:0-48970 GCA_050701055.1 Pseudonocardia sp.
GCGGTGAGCACCACGAAGCCGGTGGCGTGCTCGGCGGCGGCTGCGACCGCGGCGTCGGGCACCTCCAGCACCGTCAGCACCGCGTCGGCGCCGCGCACGTCGGCTGCCTGCACGGTCAGCGCCGCATTCGCCCCAGCGGTGATGACGATCGTGGTCTCGCCGGCGTCGTCGACCGCGATCAGTGCGTGCCCGGTGGGGGTTCCAGCAACGTCGCGCACGCCGCTCAGGTCGACGCCGCCCACCCCCAGCAAGTTGAGCGCCTCACCGGCGACCGGGTCGTCGCCGATCGCGGCCACGAGAGCCACATCGGCGCGGAGCCGGCGCGCCGCCAGCGCCTGGTTCGCGCCTTTCCCGCCGGGTACGCGGCGCAGCCCGGTCGCGGCCACGGTCTCGCCGGGTCCGGGTAGGTGTGGCACCCGTGCGACGAGATCCAGGTTGACGCTGCCGACGACGACGATGTGGGCCACCAGGCCACGATGGCCGACGCCACCCACCCGGGCAAGATGGCCCCCATGAGCTCGATGTGGGGAACACCGCTGCGGCAGCGCTGGACGCGGCGTGGCCGTCGCGACCCGCGCCAGGCCCGCTTCCTCACTCTCACCTCGCTGCGCTGGTTGATCCGGCATCGCGCGTGGACGCCCTGGTACCTCGTGCGGTACGCCCGATTGTTGCGGTTGCGGCTGGCCAACCCGCACGTGGTGCTGCGCGGCATGGTGTTCCTCGGCCGGCGCGTGGAGCTGAATGTCCGGCCCGGCTACGGGCGCCTGGAGATCGGCCGGTGGGTGCATATCGGGGACGGCAACTCGATCCGCTGCCACGAGGGGTCACTGCGAATCGGCGACAAGGTCGTCATGGGCAAGGAGAACACGGTCAACTGCTACCTCGACGTCGAGATCGGCGCGGCGACGATCGTCGCGGACTGGGTGTACGTCACCGACTTCGACCATGTGATCAGCGATGTGCACCGGCCGATCAAGGATCAGGGCATCGTCAAGTCGCCGGTGCGGATCGGCCCGGACTGCTGGGTGGGGGTCAAGGTGTCGGTGCTGCGCGGGACCCGGATCGGGCGGGGCTGCGTGCTCGGCGCGCACACCGTGGTGCGCGGCGATATCCCCGAGTTCTCGGTCGCGGTCGGCGCCCCGGCCCGGGTGGTGCGCAACCGGCTCGCCGACTACGAGGCCGACGCCACCCGGCGAGCCGCGTTGGCCGACATCGCGCGCAAACACGCGGCGGCGGTGCGCGAGCGTCTGCAGCGTGCCGAGCTGTCGGACAGTGAGTAGTCGCCGAATCCCGGCGCGGTCACGGCCCGAAGACGTTCCCCGTGGGGATCTTCGGTCGCGCCAGTTCCGCCGGCCCGCCTCCCCGCACCGATGCGTAGACCTCGGCAGTGCGCCGCGCAATCCTCGCCCAGTCGAAGTCCGTGTCCAGTCGGGCGCGGGCCGCCCGGGCCCGCCGCGCCGAGCCGGCCGGGTCGTCGAGCACGGCGCCGACCGCACGGACCAGGCCGGCCACGTCCCCCGGGGCGAACGACAGGCCGGTGTCGCCGTCGATCACCACCTCGCCGAGCCCACCCGCCGTCGACGCCACCAGCGGAGCGCCGGCCGCCGCGGCTTCGAGCGCCACGATCCCGAACGGTTCGTAGCGGCTCGGCAGAACCACCGCGTCGACGGCCGCCAGCAGCGCGGCGAGCTCGCCGTCGGGCAGGTATCCGAGCAGGTCCACGCTGCGCGCCACCCGGTGGGCGCGGGCGCGCTCGGCCAACAGCTCGCGCTGGGTGCCGTCGCCGGCCAGCAGCAGCCGGGTGCCGGGATGGCGGCGGCGGATCCGGGGCAGGGCGGCGATGGCGTCCTGCACACCCTTCTCGTACTCCAGCCGACCGAAATACATCAGCAATGGCTTCCCGCGCGGCGTGTACCGGGCCCGCGCCGCCGCAACCCGGGCCCGGCCGACCCGCCATCCGCGCTGCGCGATTCCGTTGTGCAACACCGAAATCGGCGCCGGGTCGAGGTCGAACAGCACCGTCACCTCATCGCGCATGGCTCTCGAGCAGGTGATGACGGCGTCGGCCCGGTTCGCCAGCCACCACTCGACGGAATGCACCTGCCGGTTGAGCGGGGTGGAGAGCCAGCCCGCGTGCCGACCGGCCTCGGTGGCGTGCAGGGTGGCGACCAGCGGGACGTCGAGCACGTCGGCCAGCGCGATCGCCGGGTGCGCCACCAGCCAGTCGTGCGCGTGGACGACGTCTGGACACCAGCCGCCGAGCCGGGTGAGCGCGGCGCGGAGCAGGGCGTGTCCCATGGCGAGGGTCCACGCCACCATGTCACGCTCGAACTCCAGGTGCGCGGGGTCCTCGGCGACGTGCAGCACCCGGACACCGCCGGCCCGATCGTCGCAGGTGGGGTGGGTCGCGGCATCGGAGCCGGTGGGCCGGCGGCAGAGCACGACGACATCGTGCCCGGCCGCGGCCAGCTCGGTGGCCAGCGCGTGCACGTGGCGCCCCAGCCCACCGACGACGACCGGCGGGTACTCCCACGACACCATCAGCACCCGCACCGACCGAACGTACTAGCCGGTCAAGCCTTTTCCGGGTGCGGGTGTCACCATCAGCAGGGTGGCCCTGCTGATGGTGACCGTCAGGAAAGCCCATCCTGCTGACGTCGGCGCGGGTGCGGGGATCGGGCGAGCGTGCGGGCGTCGAGGTGGCCGAACACCCGGTCCGGCGTGGGCCAGCTCGCCATCCGGCGGATGGCAGCGGTGCGCCGGCCAGCAGCCAGCAGGCCCGCCAGCTCCGCCACCCGCCCGGCGTGCAGATGGGCGCGCCCGCGGGCGTAGTCGGCCGCGGAGTCCTTGCTCGCCATGAACGCCCAGTCGCTGGACAGGGCCAGCAGGGCCTGCTGGGCCAGCGCGTCCTGGACGGGGTCGCGGGCCAGTCCCGGTTCCCCGCGCGCGTAGCCGGAAGGAACTGCCGACACCAGAATCTTCTGCACGCGCTCGTTCAGTGCGACGAGATCATGCTCCCCGGCCCACACCCGCCAGTCCTTGCCCGACCCCCACGACGACGGCGGCAGCTCGGCGGGCGCGCCGACGAGGCCGGCGCCGGCCGCGCCGCGCAGCGTGCTCACC
The DNA here is from genome assembly GCA_050701055.1 of Pseudonocardia sp. Lineage (GTDB taxonomy): Bacteria > Actinomycetota > Actinomycetes > Mycobacteriales > Pseudonocardiaceae > Pseudonocardia. The sequence goes on from JBOHEO010000013.1 coordinate 3,124, forward strand.
TGCACACCGGCGTCGGGCAGCGTCCGCAGTACCGCCTCCAGCCACGCCGGGCCCTCGTGCCACCAGTGCCCGAAGAGCTCGGTGTCGAACGCGGCGACGGTGAGGCACGGCCGGCCCAGGCGGGCCCGCAGTGTCACCAGCCGGTCGCGCACGGTGCGCACGAAGTCCGCGGCGTCGCGGGCAACGGCGGCGGCGGCGCGCGCCGGATCGTAGGGACGCTTGCGTTCCGGGGGCACCGCCCGGCCGGTCACCCGCGCGGGTTTGAGCCCGGAGGTGTGGTCGAAGGTGTGAAAATCCCGGTAGTCGCGGCGGCCCGGGTAGCCCGCGCGAGGTGACCACACGCGATAGGTGACGTCGAGGTCCCGGCCGAAACACAGCACGTCCGAGGTGCTGACGGGCCGGGCGAGCCCGGTGTCACCGCGCAGCGCGGGGCCGTCGACGACGAAGCGTTGCACGCCGGCCGCGGCGTACCCGAGCTCCATCCCGGGCGCGTACCCGCACTCCGGTGCCCAGATTCCGGCCGGGCGCGCGCCGGTCCGTACGGTCGCGTCGACCAGCCCGGCCTCCAGCGCGAACGCCCGCACCTCGGGCAGCAGCAACGGCGCGAACGGATGCGTTGCCGGGCCGCCGAGCAGTTCGCACGCACCGGCGTCGGCCAGCCCGCGCAGGACAGGCGAACCGCCGTGGCGCCAGCGCGTCTCGAACAGCTCCAGGGCCGCGGTGGCCCGCCGGTGCTCGTCGGCGGCGAGGTCGGGCAGCCGGGGCGCGGTGCCGTGGGCGCGCAGCAGCCAGCCGCCGAGCCAGTCGTGCAGGCCGCGCAGGCAGTACGGGTCGTCGAGCTGGGCGGCCAGCACCGGGGTGACGCCGAGGGTGAGCAGGTCGCCCCGGCCCTCGGCGGCGAGGCGGTGCACCACGTCGAGCACCGGCAGGTAGGCCTGTGCCCAGGCCTGGTACAGCCACTCCTCGCCGACCGGCCACCTGCCGTGGTGGGCGAGCCACGGCAGGTGACTGTGCAGGACCAGGCAGAACGTGCCGACCGGTCTCGTCCCGTCCTCGCCCCTCAACCCGGCGCCGACGGTCCGGACCCGGGTGGTTCCAGAGCGCTCAAGAGGGCCGGCAGGTCCACATTGACCGTGGTCAACAGGACGTCGAGATCGATGTCGCAGTAGTGGCGCACAAGCCGATCCCGGGTTCTCGCCGCGTCGGACCGTGGCACGTCCGGGAACTGGGCGCGCGCAGCCGGCCCGACGTGCTCGGCGGCCTCGCCGATGATCTCCACGAGCTCCGTCAGGGCGAACCTCAGCATCACGTCGTTGTCGAGGTCGTCACGCTTGCGGTCGCGACTGAACTCGACGGCGTGTGCTGCGGCAACCCTGATGTGCCGCAACCGGACCGAGTCAGGCTGCGTAGACAACTCGTGCCTGGGCAGCGAGGTCGTCGCGGAAGTATCGGCTGAGGTCGCGGTACGTCCGGAGGTCGACCGGTCGGCCGAGCATCTCTTCGAGTTCACCTTCCATCGCCGCCATCCCGAACAGGCCGGGCACCTGGCTGCTGTCGAACTCGACGAGGATGTCGATGTCGCTCTCCAGGGTGAAGTCCGGGCGGAGCACCGAGCCGAAGACTGCAAGGCGGGTGATGCCGTTCCGCGCCGCGAACGCGGCCAGCACCGACTCGTCCACCGTCAGGCCAGGGCGCAGCTCCATGACCGACAGCATGGCAGATCGCCTGTTGCGATTGCCCTGTCAGTCGGCTGATGGCCGGCCAACGGACTCCAACGGTTGCTGTCATGACGCTGCCCCGCTGTCTGTCGGCCGTCAGGGTGAACCGGCATCCTGATCGGTGACCGGGACGAGTCCGAACCCTGAGCTCCGCGCCCTTGCTCGCGGAGCCGCCTGGTACCTACTCGGGCGCGGCGACGCGCCCGCGTGCCGTGCTCTCGCGGAGCACCTCCACCGATGGCGGCTCGTGCGCTGGGTAAGCTGGCGGCGGCCGGAAGCTGCACGAGGACACCCTTGACCGCCTGTGCCGGAGCCTCGGCCCGACCCTCCCTTCCCTGCGCTCGGTCCGGAACCTCGTGACCACGCTTCGGTTCGACGCGACGGACTCCGTCACCATCTGCGCCCTCACGACCGACCCCACCGACGCACCACTGCTGCGCATCCCGATTAACCCCGGCCCAGCGACCGGCCTGCGCCAAGCCAGCAGCCTGATGGTCGACAAGATCACCACCATGCGTCGATCCAAGATCGGCGAACGGGTCGGTCGCCTGAGTGATGAGGACATGGTTCGGCTGGGTCGGGCCATCGTGGTCTTCTTGGGCCTGGCTGGGCCGTAGACCTCACGGCCGGACGGCGAGCGCTACCGCGGCCCCACCGCTCGCCGGTTCCGTACAACAGTGCCGTTACACAGTTCGCCGCGTGGCTCGTTGACGCCCACCTCGACGTCACCGCAGTCGAGCACATCACCCGCGCTGCGGAAGTCCCTGCGCGCCCGCGAGAAGCACGACGCCGCCGGCGCCCGAGTGGCGCCTGAGTTCGTCTGGGGCACGATCCCGGGGTGTGCCCAGCCGGAAGGATGGTGGCCCGCGTCCTGCCGGTTGCGAGCACGGGTGACCACACCGCGGTCTCCTTCAGGTCGCGGTCCACGGCCACGAACTCCATCTCCCATCCCGGGCGGCACGACCTCGTGGGGCAGCCCGGGCACAGCCTTGATCCCCACCCGGCCGACCGACCGGTGCAGATCGAGGCACCACTCCAGCGGCGGTTCGCTGTCGCCCACCCGCTTGCTACCGGTGCCGGACCGGCGAGCGGGATCGACGAACACCCGGCGTGGGTGAAGAACATGTCGGCGGCACGGCTGAACTTCGTGCCCGCTCGTGCGCGCAGTTCCTGCTGGGCCAGAGCGTCAATGACCAATTGCGGGGGGTACCGGCGCCGCAGCTGCGTAACCAGGCGCAGATCTGGGTTACGCCACGAACCGCCCGGCCGTTGTCCTCCGCACCGCGACCAGGTCACCGGCCTGCGCCACCTTCTCGAAGTCCGGTCCGCGCAGGACGTCGTCGACGACCTCGATCACACTGGGGAAGTTCGGGGGAGTAGTCGTGGAACGCGATGATCCCGCCGCGTATCACCCAGGGGGCGAAGTGGTCGAGGTGGCCGCGCACGCCGGCCGCGTCTCTTCTCGGGTGTGGTCAGACGTCCGGCGTTGCGGTTCGCCCGTTGTTGGTCAGGGTCGGAGGCATCGGAGCACGCGGTCGGCTTGGGTCGGCCGCACCATCTGTCGTGTCGGTCTGGGACACGACGTTCAGGGCCTGGGTGTTGTCGCTACTGTTCGAAGGGAGCTCGGGGGCCAGCGTTTCACTCATCTCGACCAGCAGGTCGCTGAACCGGACCAGCTTGGCGCGGGCCCCGTCCTTGATGTCGATCAGTCTAGACAGTTCCCGAGTACCCCGGTCCAGTTCGGCCGTGGCTTCGGCCTGGGCCTTGTCCCGCAGCGCGACGGCATAGTTCTGGGCATCGGCACGCACGTCGGCGGCCTCGGCGAGGGCGCGTTCCCGGCTGGTGGCGGCGTCGCGGTCGGCGGCGGCTCGGATTTCCTCTACCTGCTGGCGCGCTGCAACCTGGCTGGCCGCGATGTCGCTCTCGCGCCGTTGCAGCACGGCGCTGCGTCGGGTGACCTCCTGGTCCAGGGTCGCCGCCCGGGCAACCAAGGCTTGTTCGACCTCGCGGCAGTGCGCCTCTGCGTCGCGGCGCTGCTCCGCACACTCGTTGCGGGCACCCTCGACGATCTCGCGTGCTTGCCGCTCGGCCCGTTCGATGAGATCGACGGCCTGCTGTTCCGCGACCAGCATCAGTTTTTCCATGCGGTCGCCGAAGCCGTGATTGTTGGCCCGCTCGATCGCGTTGACCCGGGATGATGCTTGGCGCAGCTCCTGCTCGGCGTGTTCGGCCCGCTGCCGCTCGGTGGTGGCCTGCGCGGTCAACTCCGCGATCGTGGCAATCAACCCGGTGATTTTGTCGACGAATTCAGCGAACCGATCGGTGACCTGTTGTCGATCAAAGCCCCGGCGTACCAGGTCGAACACCGGTGCCGTCACGACCTCCAGCGGACGGTCGCTCGGTGTGGAGGCGACCGAACCATTCGGCGAACCCGGAGTGAGCGACTGGCTCACGACCGCGTCTCCAGACCGGGGAGATGGCTGAGGGTGCCAAGACTCGTTGGCCGAGTGTGAGGAGCTACCTTGCGAGGGCGCCAGCATGGCGTGAGGATAGCCTAACTGGCCAGGCTCAAGCGTCCGAGTCCCGCGTTGCGCCTGAGTCCCGCGTCGTGCTGTTGCCGTTGCGGACGGGCCGCACTGCGTTTCGCGGGAGGCTGGTGGCTCCGCCGTTGCCCGACGTGCCGGTGAGCGGCACGGCCTTCAGCCGCATGGCTTCAGATCCACCGGTCTGGATCTCCCTGGCCAGCACTCCACTCAGCTCGACCAGCACCTCGTTGATCCGGCCCAGCTCGGCACGGACCCCTCCCTGCACGTCGACGAGCCGGGCCAGCTCCCGGGCCCCCCGGTCCCGATCGGCCAGGGCCTCGGCCTGGGCCTTGACTCGCAGGGCAGCCGCATGGGCCTGGATCTGGTTGCGCAGCTCTACGGCCTCGGCCTGAGCGCGCTCCCGAACGATTGCGGCGTCACGATCGACGATGTCCCGCATTTCCTCGGTCTGCTGGCGCGCTACGATCTGGCTGGCCGCGATGTCGCTCTCGCGACGCTGCAGTGCGGCGCTGCGTCGGGTGGCCTCCTGGTCCAGGGTCGCCGCCCGGGCAACCAAGGCTTGGTCGACCTCGCGGCGGTGTGCCTCCGCGTCGCGACGATGTATCTCGGACTCGTTGCGGGCACCCTCCACGATCTCGCGGGCCTGCTGCTCGGCCCGTTCGATGACATCGGCGGCCTGCTGTTCCGCGATGAGCATCAGCTTTTCCATGCGGTCGCCGAAGCCGTGATTGTTGGCCCGCTCGATCGAGCTGATCCGGGAGAATGCTTGGCGCAGCTCCTGCTCGGCGTATTCAGCCCGCTGCCGCTCGTTGGTGACCTGGTTGGTCAACGCCGCGACCTTGGTGGTCAGCCCGGTGACTCTTTCGGCGAATTCGGTGAACTGTTTGATGACCTGGTGTCTATCGAAGCCCCGACGAACTAGGTCGAACGCCGGGAGCGCGGTGACCTCCGACGGTGTGTCGACCAACGCGAAGACGTCTGGCATACTCATTGATCTACCTCGAATGTCCGCGACCGACTTCGGCTGGGAAGAACCATCCGACCTGGGTGCAGGTTGCGGACGGTGAAACCCGCCGATCAGGTTGAGCGGCCTGTCTGGGGCGGGAGCTGACATGGGAGAGATCTTAAGGGAATCTTTACGGAAAGCAAGCAGGTGCACTCGACCGAGTATGGACTCGACCTGAATGAGTGCGGGAGATACAGCGAGTGAGAATGTCGATGCACAGCTGCGGGTTGTTCAAGAACAACAAATCGGCATGGATCGAATGTGGGAGCCGTCATTGGGCCAGATACATGTGGGCCCCAGTGCGTGCATCGGCAACCACCCTACCGGACCGGTGACTCCTTGGCGCGTTCGCCCTGCCGACAGCGCGGCCCATGGTCAGCATCGGACGGGTTTGCGCAGCGTCCTCGCAGACTCGCTCGCCGGTCGGCCGGTCGGCCGGCTGGCGCGGGAGAATTCCTCGACCAGGCGGGTGGCGTTGCGGACCGAGGTCAGCCGTTGCCAGCTGGGCCGTCGCCGGTGGTTCGCCGCCATGCGGGCACGATCCCTTGTTCGGGTGACGCGCACTACTTACCGTCGTCGTGTTGACGGATTGAGCTGCGCCGGCCAGGGAGTCCAGGATGCAGACCGCCGATCAGAAACGACGAACGCCGACGCCGAAGCGCACCAGCGCCACGCGCCACGATTCTGCCCCGACTGTGGCGCCTTCAGGAGCGGGCCTTCAGGAGCGGGTTGGCTCGGTCAGGTCACAGATGCGCGCTGAGATTCAGCGGGTCACTCGCGGGTTCGGTCCAGAGCCGCCGGTGACGGTCAGCACGCCGCCGACTGTGTGGCGCAGCCAGACGAGTACGGTCTGGTCGTCGAGGGTCAGCGGAACCTCGGGTCCTGACCAAGTCAACAGCGCCACCGGATTGTGTGCGAGGGCATCGCGCAGCATCGCCGCGAGCTCCGTGGTAGCCACTACGCTTACCCCCGCGTGACTCACGATGTGGACCCCCGCTCCGGCGGCGGCGTCCCGGCCGGTGCGGAGCACATAACCGCAGCCGTACCGGTCGTCGTATCCGGTCACCACCACGGTCGCCTACCCCTGCACTGCTCGCCCGACGACGCCGATCCCGTCGCAGCGAGCCAGCTGGACCGGATCGCTGCGAGAGAAAGGCGCCAGCCCGGATGGTTCGCTTGCGGGCTCGCACGGTATCGGATGGTTCGCTATCGGATAGTTGGCTCGCGAGCTCGCGCGGTATCGGATGGTCGCTCGCGGGCTCGCTCAGCGACGACGGAGCCGGGCGAGGAAGCCGCGGGCGCGGGCACGGTTGCGTGGGTCGGCAGCCATCCGCCGGCCGCGATCGGTGAGCTGCCGGCCCTGCGGGCTCCGGAGGAAGTTTCTGATCTTGGCGAGCAGGGGCATGACGCCCTCCTGTATGTCGTGGGTGAAGCAGGTGAGTACCCGCTGGACGGTGCGCCCAACCATCGTCATTCGTGGTCGCCGGCGGCCCGGTGAGCAGGCTCACCGGGCGATAGGTTGCCCGGGTAGCTACCGGCCGGTAACAATCACGGTGCGCCGCCTGCCCGCAACGTCGACGTGCAGCGCCGGGTGGCAGGGTTAAGGCCGAACGGCAGCGCCCGGGCCGGGCGCGGGGCAGGCTGCAAGGAGGTCGAGGAGGTCCGATGAATATCATTGTGCTGGTCAAGCAGGTTCCCGACACGTACTCGGAGCGCAAGCTGTCCGGCTCCGACCACACCCTGGACCGGGATGCCACCGACGCGGTGCTCGATGAGATCAACGAGCGTGCGGTGGAGGCTGCGCTGCAGCTCAAGGAGACCCACGACGGGCAGGTCACCGTCCTGACGATGGGCCCGGCGCGCGCTACCGACGCAATCCGTAAGGCGCTGTCGATGGGCGCCGACAAGGCGGTGCACCTGTCCGACGAGGGCCTGCACGGATCGTGCGCGGTGCAGACCGCGAAGGCGCTGGCCACAGTGATCAAGGGAGCGATCGGGGCCGACGGGTTCGACCTGGTGATCGCCGGCAACGAGGCGTCCGACGGTCGCAGCGCCGCCGTCCCGGCGATGGTGGCCGACGTGCTCGACGTACCAGCGCTGACCCACGCCCGCGAGATCACGGTGGACGGCTCGACCGTCACGGTGAAGCGGGAGACCGACGACGGCGTCACCCGTCTGACCGCAGAGCTGCCCGCCGTGGTCAGCGTGGGTGAGAAGATCAACGAGCCGCGTTACCCGTCGTTCAAGGGGATCATGGCGGCCAAGAAGAAGCCGGTCTCCACGCTCTCGCTGGCCGACGCGGGCATCGACCCGTCCGAGGTCGGGCTCGCGAACGCGCTGACCGCGGTCACCGCCGCGCAGCCCAAGCCGCCCAAGAGCGCGGGAGAGAAGGTCACCGACGAGGGAGACGGCGGGGCCAAGATCGCCGCGTTCCTGGTGTCCCAGAAGCTCATCTGAGCCGGATCGACCGAGGAGAGAACAGACATGGCAGAGGTCCTGGTCCTCGTCGACCACCTCGAAGGTGAGATCAAGAAGGCCACCTACGAGCTGCTGACCGCCGCCCGCGCGCTGGGTGAGCCGTCAGCGGTGGTGGTCGGCACCCCGGGCACGGCGGGCAAGCTCGCTGACGGGCTCACGGCGCACGGCGCGGAGAAGATCTACGTGGCGGAGTCGGACTCCACCGACTTCCTGTCCCCGGAGGTCGCCGTGCTGGCGTCACTGGTCGATCAGGTGGCACCCGCCGCGGTGCTGATCGTGGTGTCCGCCGACGGCAAGGAGATCGCCGGTCGGCTGGCGGTGCGCACGAGCAGCGCGCTGCTCGGTGACGTCGTCGCGGTGTCCGCCGAGAGGGTTACCCACTCGGTGTTCGGCGGGGCCTACATCGCCGAGGCGAAGGCCAACACGGAGCACCCGGTGATCACGATGCGGCCGGGCTCGGTCGAGATCGAGGCGAGCGCCGGCGCCGGCGTCGAGCAGGTCGTCGACGTCCCGGTGGCGGCCGGGCGCAGCACCACGGTGACCGGCCGCGAGCCGATCATCGGCGGTGACCGCCCGGAGCTGGCCGAGGCGAATGTGGTCGTCTCCGGCGGCCGTGGGGTGGGCTCGGCGGACGATTTCGCGGTCGTCGAGGCGCTGGCCGACTCGCTCGGCGCGGCCGTTGGCGCGTCGCGCGCGGCGGTCGACTCGGGTTACTACCCGCACCAGTTCCAGGTGGGGCAGACCGGAAAGACGGTGTCGCCGCAGCTCTACATCGCCCTCGGCATCTCCGGGGCCATCCAGCACCGGGCCGGGATGCAGACCTCGAAGACGATCATCGCGGTGAACAGGGACGCCGAGGCGCCGATCTTCGAGATCGCCGATTTCGGGGTGGTGGGCGACCTGTTCACGGTAACCCCCCGACTCACGGACGAGATCACCAAGCGCAAGTCCTGACGCGCATGACGTACCAGGTGTCCCGGCTCGGCGACACGATCGGGGTTCTCTGCCTGCTGGCTCTTGATAAGAGGCTGGACTCATGCCAGGTTACCTCCGTCGAAGACGCGAGCACCGGACTCTGGCGGTGAATGTGGAGGACCGGTCAATGGGAGTGGATCACCGGGCGACCACTCGGCTGGTCCTCAGCTCCGGAGCTGTTATCGCGTTGTTGCTCACGATCTCCGGAAGTGCGCACGCGCAAAGCAGCGACGCCGTCCAGAAGTGCAAGGCGACGGCGGTCCAGCCTGGTGTGGGTGCCGATGTGGCTGAGACAAACCTGTTCGACTTCTTCACCAGCGTTCAGGCCGACGACGGATCTGCCGAAGAGGTGTTGTGCGGGGACGGGAAGACCTGGGGTGCGGTGCACATTGAGGTGAAGCACCGGGTGCACGACTGGGCGGTGACCCGGCGATGCATGTCGGTCGTCATGAGCCGGGTCGAGTCCAAGCCGGATGGAGACAAGCGTCGCTGGATCTACACCTGGGGGTCCGGACGCTCGGCGCGCGTGGTCGCCGGGACCAACGGCATGATCACGAGCTACCCGTGGGACAGCGGCTCCGAGGCTTCGTGGGCGGAGTGCGCCCGCCAATGACGGGCTGGGCGGTGGGGCCGGCGGCTGATCGTCGGGCTCCGGAAGAGCGTCGGACTCCGGAAGAGAAGGAGGTGAGCGGTGTGATGGACCGGGACAGGCTGGCGAGCGGTCGGTACGTGATCTGGGACCCGCCGGCGGATCTGACCGGGATCGATCTGGTGGTCGGGCACCCGGGGGTGATCGTCGATCCGGCCTGGCAGGACGTCGAGGTCAGCTGGTTCATGCGGGAGAGCGAGACCGTCTCCCAGCACGTGTACGACTACCACTGGTTGTCCGAGGTCGACGCGGTCGAATTCCTGAGAGCGGCTATGCGAGTCGCTGGCCTGACCACGAACGAGTAGGCCCGTTTGATTCGATGACGTTGACGCTGGAGGAAAGAATGGGACCGTCCCGGAAATGGGTCATCGGGGTGATCGCTGTCGTCTGCCTTGTTTGCACTGCGTCTCCGGCTGCTGCGGATAGCTACGATCGCAGCTGTACGGTCCCGGCCTACGGTGCCCAGAAATGTGGTCCAGCCTTTGAGGTGAGCGGGAAGCAAAGCGTTCGCGTAACGCTCCATGCGAGTGACGAGTACACGGTGGGGTTCTGCGTCGACTCGGACGCCAACAACGCCGAGCTCGGTGCGTGCAGGGCTATCAAGGAGAGGGAGACATCGGCTGTTCTGTGGACGAACTCGGATCCGGGAAGAGTGGCCGTACACATGCGGGCGAATGTCGATCGGCTGCGGCCGGGCGACGTGGGCATCCGCTTCACCGTCGATGTGAGCTGAGCGGTCTGGCAGGGCTGACGCGGCGCCTGTGGCCGTCGCCGGTGAGGTATCCCGGCGGGGTCGGCGGGGTCGCCGGCGCGGTCCTGGTCGCCGGGGAGCTGGTACGTCGCCCGTCGACGACCCGTTCGGACGTGGCCTTCTACGCCACGTCCGGCAGCGCGGCCATCGTCGTCGCACTCGCCATCGGTGTCGCTGTCGCGATGCGCCTCTATCCGCAGGATCTCGTGAGTGGACGGGGGTCGTACCTGCGGGTCGCCCGGGTGTCGGGAGGACGGCACCTGGTCGGCTCGCTCGCGCGGTCCGGGCAGGACGCCGCGCTGGCAGTGGTCGTCTGTGCGGTCGTCTCCCTGCTGGCCGCTCAGGTCCTGCTGGACAGTCGGATACTGCCGGCCGGGAAGCCGGCGTGGGTGGCTCTCGGGCCCGCGTCGGCAGTTGCCGACCTGGTGATGCTGGCCTGGGCCGTCCCCGCGGCGTGGTTCGTGGCGGCGATGGCGCACGTCGGAGCCGCGTCGGGTCTCAGCAGGCCGGTGGTGGGTTTCCTCGCCCCGGCGTCCCCGCTGCTGTGCGGGTTACTGCTGGACCCGTTCGGCGTCGATCTCATCGATATGATGCTTCAGCCGAGCTACTGGACCACGATCGTGCCGGCGGGCTGGTGGTCGTGGGCTGGTGGCGCGCTCAGCTGGACCGCAGCGGCGCTCGCAGCGGCGGCCGGTGCTGTGGCTGTCGGGGTGGTGCGTGAACGGTGAAGCAGTCCGACGGTCGCGCGAGCCGGCCTGATCCCGGAGACGCCGCGGCCGGGCTTGCGAGCTCCGAAGCGTGCGTCGCGTTCCGTCAGGCGGGTCGCAGATATGGCCGATCGTGGGCGCTCCGGCCGACCTCGTTCACGCTATGGCCGGGACGGATCCTCGGCGTTGTCGGTCCGAACGGAGCCGGCAAGACGACGCTCCTGTCCCTGGCGCTCGGTCTGCTCCGACCGACGAGCGGCGACGTGGTCACGAGTAAGGCTCTGCACGCCCGCGGTGGTGCCGGCTTCGGAGCCGTCCTCGAGCAGGATGGTTTGCTCCTCCGCGCGTCGGCGCGGGCGAACCTTCGGCAGTGGGGCGCACTACTTCGGGTGGACGGCCCGGACGACGTGGAACGGGCGCTCGGCGAGGTGGGTCTGGAAGGGGTCGGTGAGCGCCGGGTGGGCCAGTTCTCGCTCGGCATGCGACGGCGTCTGGCGCTGGCCCGAGCCTTGCTCGCGAAGCCTTCCGTGCTCGTTCTGGACGAGCCCGCCAACGGGCTCGATCCCAGCGGGGTCCGGGCGCTCCGGCACTTGATGCGGGAGCGTGCGGCGGACGGCACTGCGATCATGCTGAGCAGCCACTCGCTGTCCGAGGTCGACGAGCTCTGCGACCAGATCGTCTACCTGGATTCGGGACATGTCACCGGATCGTGGACAGGGGACGATCCGCGCTGGTGGCGAATCCGGGTGGCGGCCCGAGAGGCTGACCAGTCGGTGGCGGTTCTCGCGGACGAGGCCGTCCAGGCGCGGCCGGAGGGTGACGACCAGCTGTACGTTCGACATGGCCCGTCCATCGTTGATGTCCTGACAACGTTGCGCGACCACGGCGTTGAGGTGTGCTCGGTGACCGACGTCGGCCGCGACCTGGAGCGCCCCTTCCGCGGAAGCGTTCGGCAGTGGGAAGCATGATCGGACCGACGATGGCCTGGCCGAGGTTGGGCCTTGCGCTCCTCCTGTCGCGGCCGACGGTGTGGCTGGTGGGTCTGCTGTCACTGGGGGTGATGTGGTCCTCGTTGCCGCCGGGCCTGCCGCCGGGGACAACGGCGGTCGGAGTGTGGTGGTCGACCGGGTTGGCGGCGTCGGGCACGTTCGTCGTGCAACTGGTCGTCTTCCACATCGCGGTGACCGCTGATCTCTACCTCGCCGCTCGTCGCCAGGGTGTGATCGTCTATGCCAACCTGCTGCTCGGAACCGGTCGTTGGACTGTCACGGTAGTGGCGTTCGCGCTGGTCGCCGCCGTCTCCCACGTGCTTCTGTGGTGCGTGGCGACCGCTGTCCGGTGCTGGAGCCATGCTGGTGCCGCCGGACTGGACCCGGCAGCGGCCGAGGCGACAAGGCTTCCTGGTGACGAGAACGGTGCGCTCTCGCAGCTGGTGATCCTCGCCAGCGCCGTGCTCACCCTGGCCCTCGTGCACCTGGTTGTCGTCGCGCTGGTACATGTCGTCGCCGATGGCGTGACCATCGCGGTGGTGTGCGGCGTGTGGTGCCTCGCGGAACTCCCGCTTTCGGTGGCTGACCGCGGGCAGGTCCTCGCCCGATTCGTCGATCCGACCACGATCCTGTCGCCGACAACAGTACTGACGCGCCTCCAGGAAGGCTCAACCTGGGCGCTCGCCACCGCCGGCGGTGTGGTGCTGTGCTTGACCGCGTTACTGATCCTCGTGCTCGTTGGCAGCCGACGCTTCCGGGCCATCGTCACCGCGACCTGAGGATCGGATCGGCAGCTGTCGCGGGGCGTCACCCCGCGTGACGCTCAGTCAGTTCACCGAGCTGCCATCCTGACGTCGTCGTAGCCGGGACCCGTCGTTGCTCAGGCTCGGTATCAACGCACCGTGACCTCCTCGCAGGTTCTCCTCCAGACGCCACCGACCGCGACCTCCCGGTACTCGCTGCTCCTCACCACCGACTCCGACGAGGTGCGGTCCGCCCAGCGGCTGCGCCACCGCGTATTCGCCGGCGAGCTCGGCGCCACCCTGCCCGGCCCCGAACCGGGTAGCGACGAGGACCGCTTCGACGCGTTCTGCGACCACCTCCTGGTGCGCGAGGACGCCACCGGCGAGATCGTCGGGACCTACCGCATGCTGCCGCCGGCGCGGGCCCGCGCGGCCGGCGCGCTGTACGCCGAGGGCGAGTTCGACCTCACCGCGCTGGCACCGCTGCGGCCCGCGCTCGTGGAGACCGGGCGGTCGTGCGTGGCCCCCGAGCACCGCAACGGCGCCGTCGTCAGCCTGGTTTGGACCGGGCTCGCCCGGTACATGCTGCTCACCGGCAACCGATGGCTGGCCGGGTGCGCGAGCGTCCGGCTGATCGACGGCGGCGGCCTGGCCGCGTCGGCGTGGGATCGGGTGCAGGGTCGTCACCTCTCGCCGGAGACGTGCCGGGTTCGGCCGCATCGCGCCTTCGATCCGACCGGGATCGTCCGGCCGGAGCGTGCGCCGCTGCCACCGCTGCTGCGCGGCTACCTGCGGCTGGGTGCGGGGGTCTGCGGGCCGCCCGCGCACGATCCCGACTTCGACTGCGCGGACTTCCTCGTGCTGCTGGACGTCGACGACCTCGATGACCGGTACGTGCGGTTCTTCGGCATCCACGCGGCGGATGGGGCCTCCGGCGGGTTCGCCGACAGCGCCCTCCGGCGCGAGGGGTGACGGCGGCGGCTGCCGCGGTGCAGGCGTCGTCGTCGGGGACAGCCAGGGTCCCGGTTCTGGCGCACCCCACGACCCCACCCGGGGGTGGGTGGGTACCCTCGTCACCCTGCGGTCCGCAGTGCCAGCCGCCGTCCGCGCCGGGGGCGCTGCCGGTGCTGCGGTTCGCGGCCCTGGCCGGGCTGGTGCTGCTGGCGTTGCTCGGAACGTCGCTGCTTCCCGGCCGGTCTCGAGGCCGGTGGCTCCGCTCGTGCTCCCGGGCCGCACTGCGGGTGGCCGGCGTGCGGCTGGTGGTCTCGGGAGCCGACGACTACCGCGTCGACGGCGGCATGTTGGTAGTGGCCAACCACCAGTCGTGGATCGACGTGCTCGCCCTGACCGCGGTGGCGCCGGTGCGAATACTGGCCAAGCGGGATGTGCGAACCTGGCCGGTGATCGGCTCCCTGGCTGCGCGGGGCGGCGCGCTCTTCCTCGACCGGACCGAGCTGCGCTCGCTGCCGGCCACCGTCGCCGGCACGGCGGACGCTCTGCGCGCAGGGGTCGCGGTCGCGGTGTTCCCCGATGGCACCACCTGGTGTGGCGCCGCCGGCGGTCCGTTTCGCCGCGCGGCCTTCCAGTCCGCGATCGACGCGCGCGTGCCGGTGCGGCCGGTGGCGATCACACTGCGATTACCTGACGGGAGCCCGGCGCGCGCCGCGGCGTTCGTGGGGGACCAGGAGCTGGTCGAGTCGGTGTGCCGCGTGCTCCGGTTGCCCGGACTGGTCTGCGAACTCACCATCCTGCCGGAGCTCGCTCCCGGGGCCGACCGCCGGGAGCTGGCCCGCACGGCGGCCTGGGCGATCGCGGACGTGACCGGGGTGGCGCACCCGGTGTCTCTGCGGCAGCCGGGCGAGGTCTCCGCGGTGTGTGCTGCCTGACTCCGCCGGTTCGCCACCAGCAGCCCGCCGGAGGACGAGGTATTCGCGCTGGGCAGACCTTCGCGAACAGGCGCGTTGTCGCGTGGACGCCGTCGGGCTTCAGCTACGACCTCGCCGTGTCCGCATCCGACGACGCCCTCGAGAACCGCGTGCGAGTCCTTGAGCGCGAGTTCGCCAGGTTTCGTGAGCAGGCCGCGCTCACGAGGTCGGACGCGGTTGCTGCTCGCGTGCTGGCGGCCGGCGCGGACCACGATGTGTCGGAGGTCCGGGCCGAGCTGCGCGCCCACACCCAGGCCCTCAACGCCCTGCGGGACACCCAGCTGGAGCTACGGGAGACCCAGCTGGAGCAGGGGCAGAGGATGTCCCAAGGGTTCTCCATGGTGAACACCGGGATGGCACAGATCACCGCTTTGCTCACGGGAATGTCCGTTATAAAAGACAGATACACAAATCGAGAGTTGTCAGCTACGACGAGCCAAGCGAGTCCGGACGGCTGAACCAGGAGATCGGCCTTCTCCGAACCAACCAGGAGATCGACTTTCTCCGGCGGCGCGGCGGCGCGGCGGCCTGGAGCATCCGGGCCAGGGTGGCCTCCTGCCAGTACGCGCACGGCCACGGTCTGGCGCACTGGACGCAACGGCCCCGGTGCTCACCCTCACGCAGCACGTGAAAGAGCAACATCAGCTCGACGCCCTCAGGATCCGTCAGCCAGGCTGACGGCGCGGCGCCACCCGTCTCCGCGTAGGCGTAGTCGAGCGCGCTCACCACCGCCACGGCCTTGTCGGCGGGGCACGCCGTGCCCGGTAAGGCTGGGGTCGGGCTGGCGGTCGGGCTGGTGCGGCGCCACCGGCCGCCAGCCGGGGCTCACGGGGCGGCTGGCCGGTGATCGGCCGCCACCTCCGGTGGCAGGAAGGTGGGTAGCCGTCGCACCAGCCGAACCTGGCCGGTGGCGGCCATCCACTCCACCACACACCGACCACACCGGGGCTGGCCCTGACCGCCCGCCGCATCGCCACCCTCGCCGCCAGTCATCGGCGGCTCGGTCGTGATCGGCTGCTCACAGCCGATCGTGTGCGGTGCGTCGGTGTCCGCGTAGTGGATCAGCTCATCCCCGGCCACCCGGACCGGCCGATACCCGTTCACCGCGGGCCGACACCCGCGGCAGACACCGAGCCACACACGGACGTGGGCAGCACCTGCCGACTTCCGCACACGACGTGGTCTCCCATCGAGCGACGGTCGCGTGAGGAGCGCGCTCGTGAAGAGTCTTTCTTTTCGACCATGTCTTTATATCTTTTCTGGCGTGTTGTGGAAGTACTGGGCAGTGCTAGTACGAGTCATAAGGGCGCCACTGGACACAGGTCGGCCTTCGCCGAGTCTCTATCCATTCGATCAGCGCTGCGCGGGCATCCTGGATGGGTATTGCCGCTGTGCGAGGAAAGACGCCACCTGTCGAACCACTGAAGATCAGATCGATCTCAGGTAAGGGGTGTGCGGGGTTGAACGAGTTCATAATCGACTCCTCGGCGTCGTTATCCATGTAGTTCAACGCCGCGAGTCCAGCTCTAGGGCTCACACTGATACAGAGTTGATGATTGGGAAACGGCCCTTGTGGGGTGGTGTGGTACTCTACCTCGCCGACAGCGAGTGTCGATTCCCATTCGGTGTGCTCAGTTCTGAGGATTCGGTCAACGAGTAGTAACGCTTCCTTTGGCCCGTGGGCGACGCAGGCGATACCGTTGGTGAGTGAGACGGTCACGATCACGTCCGCGGACCACTCACCGGAAACCGAATGATCGGGCTCTCAGGGCTGAATCGCGTCACGCGGCCCAACCGTGTTTCTGTTCCGGCCTCGATGGCGCGACAGTTTGCCGTGCCTTGCCAGTCAACCTCGGTCTCGCGTGGGGGCTGTGTCATCGTCCGTGTGTTGGACGGCACTCCACGTGCACACGTTCCGTCACTTCCGGTGGTGATGAACTGTGGATAACTCCGTTCGTCGTCATCGGCGATGTGCGACGACAACGTGACGATGAACGGGAGGTTCCGACTGTCGAAGCCGGCCTCGATGTCGATGGCAAGCCGACCCGCACCGCAGGCGCGCAGCGCCGAGGAGCGGAAGCGGCGCGGCAGCACCTCTCTTCTGGCCAGGCGAGGCCGAACGGACGGTACTGGGCGCGCAGCGACAGGCTGACGACGGGGGCCGTCAACGTGACGATTGAGCCGTTCGCCGAACGTCGGCCCGTGTGCGCCACGAGCGACGTCCTCGTGTGCAAAACGAACGGCGGGCAACATCCGTGAAGAGTCCATGATCCTGTACCTGTGTCCGGATCGCTCGCGCCTGACGTGGAATAGGACGGCACCCAGGCTCAGCGGCGCTCGCGAGCCCTCGGGGGGACTCGGGGGGACTCCTGCCTCCCCCGGTTCCTGGCCGGGCCAGCTGTGCCCGGGTGCCTGCAACGACATTCCCAGCGTCCAGGCAGGCGAACTATGTCAACGTCGAAGCGCGGCATGTTAGTCCGGGAATAACCGCTGGTCACGGCCCATGTGCCTGACCGTGCGGTCACCTGGTGGTGGCGGCACTCACGGCTCGGTAGGCTGGTTGGAGGGGTACCGCACAACCTTGGCGGGGGATCGAATTGGACGCTCCGGGTTCACGGCAACGGCGACCGCCCGGCATGGCTGGACGTGCCGGCGCGGAAGTGGGACGCCGGTGCCAGTCCTGTCGTGTCCCGCTCGCCGCTGACAACAATGCCCGGCTGTGCAGCAAGTGCCACCGCGAGCAGCATAACCAACTGCGACACGCGCCCGCCCGACATAATCGCGAGTTCTTTGAGACGGATCAGCTCCGGGCGGCATTCCAGAGCAGGGACATGGGCCGAGTCTTTACCGCTTACCGCAATCATCCTCGCCACTTGACGTTGTTCGGAAAGGCGCTCAATCAGGAAACCCTGGGGCGATGGTTGGGGCTCACCCAGGCGCAGGTAAGTAAGATCGAGCACGGCTCCAGGCGGGAGAATCGACTTGACGTCCTGATCGACTGGGCTAGAGTCCTGCAGCTCCCATCGGACATGCTGTGGTTTGACATGCCCAACCAGAGCCGCTTTACGAGCAATCCTCAAAGTGGACAAGAGCCGAGGGCACCTAGCTCATCCGGTGGTCTAGTGGTTCCCCGGTCGCCCGATCCGCTGTTGGTGGCGCATACGGGTATGGACACCCTGGAACTTCTTCGACGCGTTAGAGCGTCGGCGATTGACTCCTCGACTGTTGACGCACTGGATATTACCGTGCAACAGTTGTGCTGCGACTATGCGTACGCGGATGCTCACGAGCTGATGAAGAATGGGCGCAACTGGCTCAGTCGGATGATCGAGTTACTCGGTCACCGTCTTACCCTCAGCCAGCATCGGGATATCCTCAACCGCGCCGGTGTGCTTGCGTTGTTGGTCGGCTGCGTTGAATACGACACCGGCCAATCGCGGACCGCGGAAGCAACTCGCCGCATGGCGATGGACCTGGGTAAGGAGTCCGGCGAGCCAGATGTCACGGGCTGGTCACATGAGATGTCGGCATGGTTCCACCTGACCACAGGAAACTACCGCGCGGTCATAGCCGCGGCGGAAGCCGGTGAACATGCCGCGCCATCGCGTTCCGTCGCCGTTCAGTTGTTCGCCCAGGAAGCTAAAGCCTGGGCACGCATGGGAGACAAGGGAAAGGTCCTTGAAACGCTCGAAAAAGGACGTAGATTGCTCGACTCCTTGCCTTACCCGGAGCGGCCGGATAATCATTTCGTAGTCGATCCCGATAAATGGGACTACTATGAGATGGACTGTTATCGTATTGTGGGCGAGGACAGTGCCGCGAAGCAGACCGCTCAGGAAGTAATACGGAAGAGCGTAGGTTCCGACGGTGTGCTTACCGCACCCATGAGGAATACCGAAGCTCAACTGACCCTCGGAGTGCTCGCCGCCCGTGAAGGCGATATTGACGAGGCGGCGGCACTGGGCATTCAAGCCTTGCAGACTGGGCGACAAAGCCGCCCGTCATTACTCATGGTTGGTTCTGAACTAGAACAAGAGCTGAAGACGTACGGGCCCAATGCTGGAGCCGACTTCCGCCGTGTCTTCAATGATATTAGGGCCGCCTCCTAGACCGGAGGGACATCAACATCCCTCAGCGGGATGCTTCGAGGATCAACATTCTTTTTGGGAATGTTGACGCGTGTTCCCTGTTCGGCATCGGTGCTCTGAGCTGCGAGTATTCTGGGTAGTGATTTTATATTCGCGGGTCAACATGGTTGTGGTGAACCGAACGCCGCCTACTGGGTGTCATGTACACACACCAGGTAGGCCACCTTATGGCCAAAGGCGGGAACGAGGTTGAGACGTGGGAGCGGCTGCGGGAACGGCTGTTCCGTTTGGCGGAGCTGGGTGAGGAGCTCTCGACGGTGGTCGCGGGCCCGGTGACGGCGTGGCTGTACCGCGAGATCGAGCCTGAAGCGGCGACGGTGACCGCGATCGCTGGAGCCTAAGCCCTTTACTTTCTGTCACTGGAGCACCCCGAGTTGATCCGCGTTTTACGCGAGAAATGCGAGAGCGGTTGCCTTATCCGAGTGGCGATCGCAGACCCCGGCTCGGCCCATGTCAGATACCGGGACGCCGAAGAGGAACAGCCGATTACGCTTGTTGCTCGGATTAATACGACACTCAAGGCGTTTGCGCCACTGGCGGAATGTGTCAATTTCGACATGCATAACCAGGACGTTCCGCTTTACAACTCCATCTTTCGATTTGATGATCAGATGCTGATAACGCCACACCTCTTCGCAACCCCCCCGGGGCCTCCGCGCCATTGCTACATTTGCGTCGACTCGAACTACTATGATGAGCCCGACGCCCCGACCGTCAACTCAATTGTAGCCGCAGCCTCAGTGGTTGTGGCAAATGGTTCCGGCGAGATACTCCTTCATCGTCGAACCGACAATGACTTGTGGGCGCTTCCCGGTGGCACCATGGAATTCGGTGAGTCTATCGCCGACACGGCTGTACGGGAAGTTTACGAAGAAACCGGACTTTCCGTTGTCCCACTCTATGTCATAGCGGTCTATTCCGATCCAAAGCATGTCTTTGTATACGATGATGGCGAAGTGCGTCAGGAGTCCTCCGTTTGTATCGCCTGCAAGATAATCGGCGGCGACCTGCGGATTAGCGACGAATCCACGGAGCTGGAGTTCGTTGCACCCGACGATATTGCTGACCTTAGTTTCAACCAGTGAGAGCGCCATCGGCGTTTCCTAGCAATTCGCTGAGCTTCTCACTCGGCGTGGCCCATTCTAGCGTACGGCGTGGGCGACCGTTGAGGCGGTCGGCGATCGCGTCGAGTTCGGCCTGACTGTGGACCGAGAGGTCTGTGCCTTTCGGCAAGTATTGCCGCAGGAGGCCGTTGGTGTTCTCGTTCGAGCCGCGCTGCCACGGCGAGTGCGGGTCACAAAAGAAGACTGGAATATTGGTGGCAATGGTACACCTCGCGTGTGCCGCCATCTCCACACCTTGATCGTGTGTGATCGACCGCCACATGGCCTCGGGAAGTCTCTTGACGGCTGTGCAGAGCAGGAGCGCGACCCGTTCCGCGGTGCGGTCGTCGGGGATTTTCTGGAGGAGGACGAACCGCGTGGTCCGCTCGACCAGCGTGCGAATCCGCGACTTCCCCTTCGCACCGATGATCAGGTCGGACTCCCACTGCCCGGGGACGGCCCGGTCGTCCGCCTCGGCCGGCCGCTCGCTGACGGTGACCATGCCGGTGATCCGGGCCGTCTTGGGTCGTGACGTGCCCCGTGGCCTGCGGTGGACACGCCCGGCCCGCAACGCGAGCCGCAGCTGCATCGCGCACTCCCCACGCGCCTGGACGAACAACGTCTCATCAATCGTCTCGTGCGACACACCCATCACCAGATCGTCAGGAAAATCAAGCACAAGTCTCTTCGCGATCTGCCGCGGCGACCATTCCTTCCGCAGACCGTCCGCGACCGTGTCATGCACGAGCGTGTTCTTCTCCAACTTCCGTTCCTTGGGTCGCGTGCGCATCACCCCGGCTCGTTCCGCCGCAGCACGCGCCCGATAGTCTTCTCGGCCGCCGTTCCGACGGACCTCGCGAGAGATGACCGAGTGATACCGACCCAGCCTGAGGCCGATCTCACGAAACGATTCGCTTCGTGCAACTCCAATCATGATCGCGTCACGCTCATCGTCGATCACTTCATTCCCACTTGCCACGTACATCGCTCCACGGGTCGGATTCCATCATGATCATACCCGGTGGCGCTCTGACCAGTTGAGTCCAAGCAGTGCTAGCGTATTCCCATCCGCTGCCAGTCACGATTCTCCGCTCCAGCTTGAGGGTGAGAAGCCGTCGGGATTTCCACGCGGCGCTGAGGGATGCGCGTTGCACGAGCGAGGACGTCAGGAGGGCTCGACGGCGGAGAGGTCGACGGGCAACTCCACGTTGAGGCTCGCTGTACGGACTCTCGCCGAGACGATCTCGTGGCCGCGCTCGATCTGAGGCTGGTCGATCTCGAAGGTGGCACTGGCGAAGTATCCGCGCGACCCCTTGTCGGGATCAGGGTGCGGGTTGTGGTGGAGCCGCTCGGCGAGGTCGCGCAGGCGGAGCATCGCGGGCACGCCGAGGACCATGAAGCGGGGCAGGCCGTTGAAGGCGATCTCCAGGTGGGCGAGGAGCTCTGCGTAGGCGTCGTTGAAGGCCACCGCGTGCTCGTGCACCGATTTGTCGTCGTACCGGGCGTAGTCGGCGACGGAGGCGTTCGGATCGATCCGGTAGGCCTCCTCCCAGCGCACGTCGATCTCGGGGCCGGTGGGCGGCGCGTCGGGGGTGTCGTGCGGGCCGTAGGTGCGCCCGGTGCGGATCTCGTTGAATCGGAAGTAGTGGGCGACCTGGCGTTGCTCGCCGAAGAGTTGGTCGTCGCTGTCGAAGATGGAGTCGTGGAGCCCTTCGCCCTGCTCGGTGACCACCCGCAGCGCGAGGAGCGCGGACGTCAGGTCGGTGACGGGCAACGCCTCGCCGCCGGAGTTGTAGAAGTCCTCCGGACCGACCTGGCGCTCCCGGCGTCCGCAGAAGACCTTGTCCTCGCCGAGCTCCTCGACCAGCGTGAGCAGTCCCGTGCGGATGAAGTCGTAGAACTGCCCGATCGAGGTCCAGCCTTGCCCCGTCCGGGCTGGGTCGTCGTCGACGTGCTGCGGGCGCTCGATGAGCAGGAAGGTCCGCATCGCCTCCGGAGAGAAGTGCTGAAGCGGGATCGTGACGTCCGATGCGCTGTAGGGAAGCCTCGCCGGATAGCTGCGGACGAAGTCCGGACGGGCCACTCGCGGACGGCCGCCGACCGCGTTGAGCAGGTTGGCGACGAGGGTCATGTGCAGCATCTCCTCCAGGACGACGCTGCGGATCGTGTAGTACGCGTCCTGGTTGGTGCCGGCCCGGATCGTGTACATCGCCGTCAGATACGGCGGGATCGTGAGGTGCTCGATCTCCAGCGCGCCCTGGAGGTACCTCCGCAGTTCGGGGAGGTTCTCGGGGAGCGTGAAGGGCAGTTCCTGGTCGCCGAGGACGAGGCCCTCGGGTTCGCTCCCGGTCGCATCGCGCACGCCGGACGGGCGGTGGGTCGGGGTCATGGGTGAACCTCCGGAATGGCCACGCTGCCGCCGGCTCGCGCGCGATCGCCGCTGAGGTTGGCCGGGCGATGCAGCTCGACCAGGTCGCGGTGGATCTGCTCGGCGCTGCGCAGCGCGAGGGCCGCCATGGTCAGCGAGGGGTTGGACGTGCCGACCGACGGCATGCTGCCGCAGCCCACGGCGTAGAGGTTGGGGTGGTCCCAGCAGCGCTGGAAGGAGTCGACGACCGAGCTCGTCGGGTCACCGCCCATGATGTGCGTGCCCGCGCCGTGCCCGGCTCCGTTGTAGGTGTAGTCCTGGTCGCGGTACCGGAAGTAGCCGAGCGGGGCGACGCCGTCGCGAGGGCTGTGGTCGGTGTGCTCCTGCGCCCCGAGCTGGGCGTAGATGGCCGACGCGACGCGCTTCGCCGCCACGATGCCCTTCTTGACGTGCTCGCTGAGGTCGTAGGTCAGCACCGGGCGCGGGTTTCCCATCGCGTCGCGGTACCGGTCGTCGATCGTCACCCGGTTGGCGCGGTCGGCGGGCTGCTCCATGGCGAACTGGAGCTGAAGCTGACGGCCGATCTGGTCACCCAGGGTGTGCCGCAGCCTCGTCCCGAAGACGGCTGCCGGGACGATGTTCCCGTCTCCGTCGCCGCCGACGCCGAGCGCGGTGCCCACGTTGCTCATCGGCGCTCCCGCGGCCCAACCCCAGCCCCAGTTCCCGATCTCGATCCGGAACGGTGCGCGCGCGGCGCGCGCGTCCCCGAAGCGGAACGCCTCCCAGCCTGAGGTGGAGCCGGGGCCGCGGAACGGGCCGATCTGGCCGCCGGCGGCGGGGGTGAGGGCCCAGGTGAGCATCGTCGGGTGGTCCATCAGGTTGCGGCCCAGCTCGCCGCTCCCGCTCGCCAGGTCCGAGGCGAGCAGGAGCCGGGCGTTCTCGATCGAGTGCGCGGCCACCACGACGACGTCGGCCTCGGCCCGGTACGGGCGGCTCGCTGCCGACGCCGGGTCGTCGTACGTGCGGTACTCGACGCCTGTGATCCGCCCGTCGCTTCCGTTGATCACCCGGGTGACCACGCAGCGCGGGGCGAGCGTGACGCAGTCGGCGAACTCCGCCTGGGTGCGCAGCGGCGTCCACCGGGCCTGCACGGGGCAGAACGGCACGCAGCTGGCGTTGCCGACGCAGCGTTCGCCGTAGTTCGGCAAGCCGACCGCGCCCGTGGGCCGGTAGCCCAGACCGCCGGCGTAGCGGGGATCGGGGGTGCTGTTGCGGCCGTGCGGCACGCTGAACACCCTCAACGCGAAGTCCTCGACCGCCACCGGGTCGTGGACCGTGCGCCCGTCGAGGCTCCGGCAGACCTCGTCGACATAGCTCGGCGGGATCTTTGCATCGGGTAGACGTAATGCGGGTCCGACCGGATGCCCAGCGCCCGCTGCTCCTGGGCATCACCGGCCACGCCGATCTCCCGCTCGGCGGCGGTGTAGTACGGCTTCAGGTCGTCGTAGCCGATCGGCCAGTCGCGGCCGTAGCGGTACCGCGTCCGGGTGGCGAAATCGTCGGGATGCATGCGCAGGCACAGACCCATCCAGTGCATGCCGCTGCCACCGACCGCGCGCAGGTAGTCGGTACCGTAGGGCAGCTCGCCGTTCTGGACGAAGTAGCCGTTCGCCGTGAAGCCCACGCCGTCGGGGGCGAGGTCCAGGACGTCGGGGGACGGTGCGGCAGTGTTGCGCCGGAATGGGGAGTTGGGCACCTTCGCCACCGCCGAGCGGAACGTTTCGACCGCGTCGAGATGGCCTTCCCACGTCTCGTGCCCACCGGTGCCCGCCTCCAGGACGAGCACCTGCCAGCCCTGCCGGCCGAGCTGCTTGGCTACCAGGCTTCCCGCGATGCCCGCTCCGACGACGATGACGTCGTAGCGCCGCCGGTTCGCGACCGTTCCGCTCGCCGTGCTGGTCATGATGCGGGCGTCCCCTCGGTGCCAGGGTTCTGCGAGTTCTCGAAGCTCGGGTTCTCGGAGCTGGGCGTGGCTGCGGATGGGTCGGTGGGGGATCCCTCGGTGAGGGAGTAGATGGATGGCGGCAGCGCCGATGGGAAATCGGACCACCTCAGGAGCGGTCCGGGTGCGGCGACCGGCACGGGCGGTTCGTCCCAGGACAGCGGGGGCGGCTTCAGCGCCCAGGTGGCGAAACCGGGTGCCTTGGCGCCGGCCGGGTGGCCGTTGAAGGTCCGCCAGACCAGTCCCTCGGGGTAGGCGTCGGGTGCGACGATGAACTCGACGTTGGCGGCCTCGCGGCGCAGCAACCCGTGCGCCTCGGGGGCCAGCCGCGGCCAGGCGCCGGTGTACCAGAGATAGGTCAGCGCCCGCGCCACCTCCAGCTCGATGCCGCTCAGGGCGTCGAGATCCCGGTCCAGCACACCGAGGACCTGGTCGAGGACGGTGGCTCCGACCTGGTCGCGGGCCGTGGCGAGGTACCGGTCGGCCATGCCGGTCGCCAGCAGGTCGTACGGCGCAAAGCCGGTCAGGACCGCGCAGCGCTGCGCGAACCGGCGCCCTTCGTCGCTCAGCCGCACGGTCGCGACGTCGCTGCCAGCATCCGTCGGGTTGCTTCCACCACTCATCCCCACACCCCCATCCAGAAGTGTTCAGCCAAGCACCGACCGAGCGCCATCGCCGTGCGGGTCGGGTTTCACGAACCCGACGAGCAGTCCCTAATGTAGGGCGCCGACGGGAGGCGCAGTGCGCAGGAGGGCGTATCCGTTGCCGCGAGCAGCGTCGGCGTCGCAGGCGGACGGAGCAGGCGAACCGGGAGCGGCGTCGGACGTACCGTTCCCCGGTGAGCCGTGAAACGTGCACTTTGTCCACGTGATGGGGTTTGTCCACGTGATGGGGCCCGATGACCACCACCCTGATCACCGGCATCGGCGAGCTGGTCACCAACGACCCTGCCAT
Organism: Pseudonocardia sp.; assembly: GCA_050701055.1. Taxonomy (GTDB): domain Bacteria; phylum Actinomycetota; class Actinomycetes; order Mycobacteriales; family Pseudonocardiaceae; genus Pseudonocardia. Next base: position 28,186 of record JBOHEO010000013.1, read on the forward strand.
GGGCGACGGCTCGCGTCTCGGGTTGCTCACCGATGCCGCTCTCGTCGTCGACGGCGACGAGATCGCCTGGGTCGGCTCCGCGGTGCGGGCGCCGGCCGCTGATGCCCGCACCCAGCTCGGCGGACGGGCTCTCGTGCCGGGTTTCGTCGACTCGCACACCCATCTGGTCTTCGCCGGCGACCGAGCTGCCGAGTTCGCCGCGCGGATGGCCGGGGCCCGCTACGACGGTGGCGGGATCGCGGCCACCGTCGCGGCCACCCGGGCTGCCACCGACGATCACCTGCGGGCCCTGCTCGCGGCGCGGGTGGCCGAGCTGCGCGCGCAGGGCACCACGACCGTCGAGATCAAGAGTGGTTACGGCCTGGCGGTTGCCGAGGAGCAACGTGCCCTGCGGCTGGCCGGTGAGGTCACTCCCGAGACGACCTTCCTCGGCGCGCACGTCGTGCCCACCGCACGGAGCGCCGGCGGACCGCGCGCCGACGCAGGTACCGATCGCGACGACTACCTCCGGCTCGTCACCGGCGAGATGCTCGCGGCCTGCGCTCCGCACGCCCGCTGGATCGATGTGTTCTGCGAGCCGGCCAGCCCGCACGCCTTCGACGCCGACGAGGCGCGCACCGTTCTGGAAGCCGGCCGGGCCGCCGGGCTCGGCCGGCGCGTGCACGGCAACCAGCTCGCCCCCGGGCCCGGGGTCCGGCTGGCCGTGGAGCTCGGTGCCGCGAGCGTCGACCACTGCACCTACCTCGCCGGCTCCGATGTCGATGCGCTGGCAGGGGGAGCGACCGTCGCGACCCTGCTCCCCGGCGTCGAGTTCAGCACCCGGTCGCCGTACCCGGACGCCCGCCGGCTGCTCGACGCGGGGGTCACGGTGGCGTTGGCAACCGACTGCAACCCGGGTACCTGCTACTCCTCGTCGATGCCGCTGGTCATCGCGCTGGCGGTCCGGGAGATGGGGATGACCCCGGCCGAGGCGCTGTGGGCCGCGACGGCCGGCGGAGCGCGGGCGCTGTGCCGCGACGATGTCGGGGTGTTGGCGCCCGGGCGGCGCGCCGACCTCACGGTCCTCGATGCACCCAGCCACCTGCACATCCCCTACCGGCCCGGCGTCCCGATCGCGTGGGCGCTTGGAGATCGAGCCCGATCGCGAGACGTGACCGATCGATGATGAGCCGTGGCCGCGCCTCCGTCTCGATGCTGCCCGTACGCTGGATGGAGGGGTGGTGCTCCGGCCGGAAGGTCAGCAGCGTCATCGTGAAGGGCAAGGACCGGACCAACGGTTGGGGTGGTGGCGCCCGGACCGTCGAGCTGCCCCGGTAGTTTTCGCCGGATGAAGACCCTCGGTACCGTCCTCCCCGCAGCCGTGCTCGTCGCTTGTCTCGCCGCCTGTGGCGGCACCGACACGTCGGCTCCGGCCGGGGCGCCGCCTGCGCCCGGCGGCGTCCCCGCGGCGACCGGCAGCCTCGATGCCGCCGACCAGACCACGCCCGGCAAGTTCATCACGATCGCCTCGGTGGACCTCCGGGCAGGCGGCTCGGGCGGCTGGATCGCGCTGCACGCCGACGCCGACGGCCAGCCCGGTCCGGTGAGCTATGTCATTTCGGTGCCTGCCGGCCTGTCCAACAACGTGGCCATCTCCACTCCCGACGGCCTCACCACCGGCGCCTACTGGCCGACACTGCACGTCGATGACAGCGTCATCGGCACCTACGAGTTCGGAATGAAGCCGGATGCCGACCTGCCCGTCAAGAACGGTAACGACCTCGTCATGAAGAAGATCATGGTGACGGTCGGGTGACCCCGTGGACGGTGGCGTGCTCGCGCCGATCTGGCCGTCGAAGGCATGACTGCGACGGTGCCGCAGAGCGGTGATGCGGGTGTAGCCTCGCGTTCGTTCACGTCATCCAGGCCCAGTGGCGAACACGGAAGCAGGTGCGTCCGTTTCCGCTTCGGTGGGAGCCGCATCCCTGCCTGATGCGACAGCTGGCGGACCTGGCGGACGGGTTGGTGCAGAACCCGTCTGATCAGCGGACCGGCGGTGACGGATAGCCCGCCCGGTGGGGATGGAAGGTCGGGTCGCGCCCAAATCGCTCGTCGACCGGCCACCGGGCATGGAATGGTGAACGTCGACCGGAGGGCGGGGGAACCAGTCCGGCGGGAGGCATCGGATCATGGTCCAGTACACGACCGCGGACGTGGTGGCGCCGACGGACGCGCGGCAGTTGCGGCGGGTCGCCGCCGCGAGCGCCATCGGGACGACGATCGAGTGGTATGACTACTTCATCTACAGCACGGCGGCCGCGCTGATCTTCGGGTCGCAGTTCTTCTCGGCGCTGTCGCCGGTCTCCGGCACGCTCGCCGCCTTCGCGACGCTCGGCGCCGGGTTTCTCGCGCGCCCGGTCGGCGGGGTCCTGTGGGGCCACTTCGGCGACCGGATCGGTCGCAAGGCAATGCTCGTGGCGTCGCTGGTGCTGATGGGTGTGGCGACCGTCGGGATCGGGTTGCTGCCGACCTACGAGCAGGTCGGGATCTGGGCCCCGGTGCTGCTCGTCGTGCTGCGGCTGGTGCAGGGGCTCAGCGCGGGCGGCGAGTGGGGCGGGGCCGCGCTGATGGCGGTGGAGCACGCCCCACCCGGCCGGCGCGGGCGTTACGGTTCGTTCTCCCAGATCGGCGTGCCTGCCGGGCTGATCCTTGCCCAGCTCGCCTTCTTCGCCGTGGGGAACGCTCTGACCGCTGATCAGTTCACGAGTTGGGGCTGGCGGTTGCCGTTCCTGTTCAGCATCGTGCTCGTCGGTGTCGGGTTGTTCATCCGGCTGCGCATCGCGGAGAGTCCGGTGTTCCGGACGCTCACGAGCCAGGCGGCGCGCAGCAGCAGGCCGATCGTCGACGTCTTCCGGGAACGGCCCAGAGAGCTGCTGCTGGCCTCGGGCAGCTTCATCGCCAACACCGCGATCGGTTACATCTTCCTTGCCTACCTGCTGTCCTACGGCACATCGGTGCTGGGGCTCGGTCGTAACCTCATGCTTGCCGTGGTGATCATCGGCAGTGTGACGTGGCTGGTCAGCATCGTCGTCTCGGCCGCGTGGTCGGACACGGTCGGCCGCAAACCCGTCTATCTCGTCGGATCGGTGCTGCTCGTGGCCTGGGCGGCGCCGTTCTTCCTGTTGGTTGACACCCGCGATCCAGCGCTGCTGATCCTCGCCGTCGTCGTACTCACCATCGGACTCGGTGCCTCCTACGGGCCCCAACCGGCCCTGTTCGCGGAGATGTTCGAGACCCGGTACCGCTACAGCGGGGTCTCGTTCTCCTACGCGGTCGGTGCGGTGCTCGGCGGTGGCTTCGCGCCGCTGATCGCCACCGCCCTCTACTCCGCGACGGGCACCTCGCTGTCGGTGTCCGCTTATATGATCGTGGTCGGGCTGGTGAGTCTGGCCGCGGTGGCGGCGATCCGCGAGACGAGGGTGGGTGGCCGGTGGTGACGGGGCTCAGCGTCTTCGACCCGGCGTTTCGGGCCGATCCTTATCCGCACTATCGGCGGCTGCGTGAGGCGGCCCCGGTCGCCGCGATCGCGCCCGGTACGTGGGTGCTGACCCGGCACGCCGACTGCACCGCGCTCCTGCGCGACAGCCGCTTCGGTCATTTGGATTCCGATACCCAACCGACCAACCCGATGTTCGGTCAGATCAGCGACGCCAGAGGGCGGGTGTACGCACCCGACGGAACGCCGGTGCTGTCGTTCCTGTTGCAGAATCCGCCCGACCACACCCGGCTGCGCCGGGTGGTGAGCGGGGCGTTCACCACCCGGATGGTGGCCCGGCTCGAGCCACGCGTCGAGCAGATCGTCGACGGATTGCTCGACGACGCGCTGAGCACCGGCACCGTCGACCTGATCCCGGCGCTGGCCTATCCACTCCCGGTGACCGTGATCAGCGAACTGCTCGGCGTCCCGCCCGAGGACCACACCCGGTTCGCCGAGTGGTCCAACGCGATCGCCCGTGGCGTCGACCCGGCCTTCCTGCTACCGCGGGGAGTCGTCGAGCAGGTCGCCCGCGCGCGCGGGGAGTTCCAGGACTACTTCCGCGGCCTGGCTGCGCTGCGGCGCCGGCGGCCTAGCACTGATCTGCTCTCCGCCCTGGTCTCGGTCGACGAGCTGACCGAGGCCGAGCTGCTCGTCACCTGCACCCTCCTGCTCGTCGCCGGGCACGAGACCACCGTCAACCTGATCGGTAACGGCACGCTCGCGCTGTTGCGCCATCCCGAAGCCCTGGCCCGGTTCCGGGCAGATCCGTCGATCGCGGCCGACGTCATCGAGGAGCTGTTGCGGTACGACTCGCCCGTCCAGCTCGCCGGGCGCACCGCGCTGACCGACGCCGAGATCGCCGGGGTGTCGATCGCCCGCGGGGACTTGATATTGGGGTTGGTCGGGTCCGCCAATCGCGATCCGGTGGTCTTCGGCGACCCGGATCGGCTGGATCTCGACCGCGCGGCGATCCGCCACCTGTCCTTCGGAAACGGCATCCACTTCTGCCTGGGGGCGCCGCTGGCTCGGTTGGAGGGCCGGATCGCGCTGCGCCGGCTCATCGAGCGGGCACCGGGACTGCGATTGGTGGGCGAGCCGCGCTGGAAGGAGAACGTCGTCCTGCGCGGGCTCGACCACCTCCCGGTAGACCTGGACACCTCGGCCGGTGCCCAGCCCGTCAACGATCTGGGCGGCGACGTCGGCTCGGATGCCCCATAAGCTCCTGCTGATGAGCGGCCCGACGCCGACCGACGACAAGGGGCAGCAATGGCACCGAACAGGCCCGAATACGATCCCGTCTCCCTGGCCCCGCTCACCTTCTGGGGAAAGACCCCAGCGGAGCGGGAGCGCGACTTCGCGATCCTGCGCGACGAGTGCCCGGTCAGCTGGCATCCTCCCGCGGAGGGCGCCATGATGCCCCCGGAAGGCGACGGCTTCTGGGCGATCACCCGGCACGCCGACATCGTGGCGATCAGCAAGAACGCGAAGGACTTCTCCTCGGCCCAGGGCGTGATGATGGAGAACGTGCCCGAGGACCTCCTCGAGGCGTCCATGTCCTTCCTGGCCATGGACGCACCCCGGCACACGGTGCTGCGCAAGCTGATCAGCTCGGCGTTCACGCCCCGGCAGGTCGCGAAGATCGACGAGCAGATCCAGGGCCAGGCACGGCGGATCGTCGACGAGCTCATCGAGACCGGCGACTGCGACTTCGTCGACGAGGTCGCGCGCAAGCTGCCGATGTGGACGATCTACGAGATGTTCGGTCTGCCCGAGGAGCACCACCTCGCTGCGGCACACAGCGCGGACGGCATGGTCTCCTGGGCCGACGAGGAGGTGCGCGGCGGCAAGGAACCCGCGGAGCTGATCAACGACTCGCTGCTCACGCTGATCACCATCGGGATCGACCTCGCCGAGTCGCGCCGCAGGCAGCCGCGTGATGATCTGATGACCAACCTCGTGCAGGCCGAGGTCGACGGCCTGCGGCTGACCGATGAGGAGATCGCGGCGTTCTTCGTGCTGCTGTCGGTGGCCGGCAACGACACCACCCGCCACACCATCACGTCGGCGATGAAGGCGCTCACGGATTTCCCGGACCAACGCAAGACCCTCACAGCCGATCTCGACGCCACGATCGGCACGGCCGTCGACGAGTTCATCCGCTGGGCGAGCCCGGTGATGACGTTCCGGCGCACCGCCACGCGGGACCTCGAGCTGCACGGCCGGCAGATCCGTGCGGGTGACTGGGTCGTCCTGTGCTACGCCTCGGGCAACCGTGACGACCGGGCCTTCACCGAGCCGAACTCCTTCGACGTCCGCCGCACACCCAACAACCACGTGGGCTTCGGCGGCGGCGGTGCGCACTTCTGCATGGGCCATTCGCTCGCGAAGACCCAGCTGCGCGCCATCTTCGGTCAGCTGCTGTGCCGCGTTCCCGATCTGCGGGTCGGGGAGCCAGTGCCGGTGGTGGGGAACTTCGTGGACGCGGTGAAGTCCATGCCGTGCACGCTGAACCTGAGCTGATCCGGCTCGGAGACGGTGACGCGCATCAGCGGGGTGGTGCGAAACCGTCCGGCGAGGGATCGGAGTCGTGCGGCGGGTGGCCCGCCGACCGACCGTGCCGGCCGGGGCTCTGCTGCCGGTCATCGGGCAGGGACGGGTCGGGCCGTGGCATGTCGTCGGACGTCGGCGGGGAGCCGGGCTGCTGCGCGGTCAGCCGCACCTCCTCGCGGCGGCGTCGTTCGGCGAGCACCGCGGCCAGGTAGGCCTCGGCGGGTGTTCCGATCGGGGGTGCGGGGCTGACGTGTGCTGCGATCTGCCCGGCGAGTGCGGCGCCGAGCGAGACGCGGACCTGCGGGTCGAGGTCGCCGGCTCGCTGCAGGAACTGCCGCGCGGACAACGCCGGTGCGTGGGGAAGCTGGGAGAGCGCGAGGGACGCCGCCCAGCCGGCGAGCTGCGGGGGCATCAGGACCTCGGCGGCGCGCGCCACGGGCACCCGCTCGCGCACCACGACCGTGCCGGCCAGCATGTCACCGACCCGCCTACCCTGCGTCGACGCCAGCGACGAGATCAGCCCGATCGCCCCGGTGAACAGGCTGAGCAGACCGAAGTCGACGACGAACCCGGCGAGCCCCCGGGCGAGTGCGTGCCGGAACCGGATCGGCCCACCATCCTCGCGCACCACCCGCAACCCCAGCACGATCTTGCCGAGTGAACGGCCGCGGGTGAGCGTCTCCATCGTCACCGGGTAGACGACGAACACCGCGAGCGTGATCACCAGCGCGACCGTCGCCGCAAACGCGTCGTCAACGGTGGTGAACGTCCCGGTCGCGGCGGCCAGCAGGATCAGGAGCAGGAACGCCATGGCCATCAGCGCCAGGTCGATCCCGAAGGCGAGCGCTCGGCTGGCCAGCCTGGCGAGCCGTAGCTCGACGACGACAGCATCTCCGGTGACCAGATCGCTCATCGGCACTATTCTGCCTGTTCATCGGGAGTGGGGAGCCTATGGATGTCGACGCCTATGCCGCCGCGCACGATGCTGAGTGGCGGCGCCTGAAGCACCTGCTCGGCCGCGGTCGGCTCTCCGGGCCGGAGGCCGACGAGCTGGTCACGCTCTACCAGCGCACCGCCACCCACCTGTCCGCGATCCGCTCGACCTCCCCGGACCCGGCACTGGTGGGCGAGCTCTCCACGCTGGTCGCTCAGGCTCGTTCGGCGGTGACCGGCTCGCACACCCCGGCGTGGCGAGACGCCGCGCGATTCCTCGTCGTCGGATTCCCGGCCGCCTGCTACCGCACCCGGCGCTGGTCGCTGGGGGTCGCGGTGGGTGTGCTGGCTCTGGCCTGGCTGATCGGCGCGTGGGTGGCGGGCAACCCGGAGGTGCAGGCCACCATCGCGGCGCCGGAGGAGATCCGTCGCCTCGTCGAGCAGGACTTCGCGGCCTACTACTCCTCCGACCCGGCCGGATCGTTCGCCGCGCGGGTCTGGACGAACAACGCGTGGGTGGCAGTGCTGTGCCTCGTGTCGGGGATCCTGCTCGTCCCCGTGGTGCTGATCCTGTGGGCGAACACGCTCAACCTGGGCGTCACAGCCGGACTGATGGCCTCGGCCGACCGGCTGGACCTGTTCTTCGGCCTGATCACCCCGCACGGGCTGCTGGAGCTCACCGCGGTGTTCGTCGCGGCCGGCGCCGGCCTGCAGCTGGGCTGGACCCTCGTCGACCCCGGCTCGCGGTCCCGCGGTGAGGCGGTCGCGGCCCAGGGCCGGGCCACGGTCGGGATGGCGCTGGGCGTGGCGATCGTGCTCCTCGTCTCCGGGGTGATCGAGGCGTTCGTCACCCCCTCCGGCCTGCCGACGTGGGCGCGGGTCGGCATCGGCGTGCTGGCCGAGGCGGCGTTCCTGGCCTACGTGGTGCTCCTGGGCCGCCGCGCGGCGGCGGCTGCCGAAACCGGCGACGTGACGGCGGCGGAGGCGGGCGACCGCGCTCCCACCGCCGGTTGACCCGACGGCTCAACCGATTGACCCGAGCAGCGAGGGGGCTCAGAGGCGGCCCGCGGCTTTCAGGGCCAGGTACGTGTCGGCCACCGCGGGGGCGAGGTGCTCCGGGGGTGCGTCGACGACCGTCACCCCGCGGCGGTCCAGCAGGTGGGCGATGCGGCGGCGTTCGGCGCTGGCCCGCTCGGCGGCGGCGGCCTCGTACACCGCAACGGAGTCGCTCCGCCCCGCCGCCATCGCCGCGATCCGTGGATCGGAGACCGCGGCGACCAGGACCCGGTGCCGCCGGATCAGCGACGGCAGGCCCGGCAACAGCCCCTCCTCGACGGCGGCGGCGTCCAGGCCGGTGAACAGCACCACCAGCGACCGCCGCGACGCCCGGGCCAGCACCGCCGACACCATGCCCCGCACGTCGGTCTCGACGAGCTCCGGCTCCAGCGGTGCCATCGCGTTGACCAGCGCGGGAAGCAACTCGCCCACCCCGACCCCGAGCACGCTCGCCCGCACCGCGCGGTCGTAGGCGAGCAACTCGACGCGGTCGCCGGCCCGCGACGCCAGGGTGCCGAGCAGCAGCGCCGCGTCCATCGCGGCGTCGAGCCGGGGTGCGTCCCCGACCCGGCCTGCCGACGTGCGACCCGTGTCGAGCACCAGGAGCAGGTGCCGGTCGCGCTCGGGACGCCAGGTGCGAACCATCACCTCCGACGCCCGCGCGGTGGCCCGCCAGTCGATCGAGCGCACGTCGTCGCCGATCACGTACTCACGCAACGAGTCGAACTCGGTGCCCTGCCCGCGCACCAGTACCGCGGTACGCCCATCCAGCTCACGCAGCCGGGCCAACCGGGACGGCAGATGCTTGCGGGAGGTGAACGGGGGATGCGCGCGCACCGTCCACGGCACGTCGTGCGAACCCTGCCGTGCGGCGAGTCCCAACGGCCCGACCGAACGGATGGTGATCCGCGATGCGCGGCGGTCGCCTCGGCGGGTGGGGCGCAGCGCGACGGTGAGCCGGCGCCGTTCGCCGGCGGGCACGTGTAGCAGGTGTCGAACCGGTGCCGCGCCGGCGCTGGGTGGCCAGGCATCGCGCAGCATGGCGCGCAGCGTCCGCCGGCCCGGGTTGCTGACCACCAGCTGCACGCTCGCCGTGCCCCCGAGCCGCACCGACGTGTCCCCGGAGCGCTCCAGGGCCAACCCGCGCACCCCGGCGGCCAGCGCCAGGTCGATGAGCACGCCGACGAGCAGGACACCCTGTACGAGGGCGAGCCCCCACCAGCTCGGCAACGCGAGTCCGACGGCCAGCGTGCCGAGCGCGGCGAGCAGCGCGGTTCGTCCGGTGAGAGCCACGGTTCAGCGGGGGACGGGTACCGTGGCGAGGACACCGACCACGACGCCGTCGGCGGTCACCCCGTCGAGCTCGGCCTCGGGTCGCAGCCGCAACCGGTGGCGCAGCGCGGCCGCCGCGAGGGCCTTGACGTCGTCGGGGGTGACGTAGTCGCGTCCGGAGAGCCACGCCCACGCCCGGCTCGCGGCGAGCAGTGCGGTGGCCCCGCGCGGCGACACCCCGAGCGACACCGCGGGCGCCGACCGGGTGGCCCGGCACACGTCGACCACGTAACCGAGCACCTCGGGGTGCACCGTCACCCGCGCGACCGCGGCCCGGCCGGCCGCGAGGTCCCCCGCGCCGGCGACGGGCTGCACCCCGGCGGCTTCCAGGTCGTTCGGGTCGAAACCCTCGGCGTGGCGGGTGAGGATGGCGACCTCGTCGGCCCGCTCCGGCAGTGGCATCGTGAGCTTGAGCTGGAACCGGTCGAGCTGTGCCTCGGGCAGCGGGTAGGTGCCCTCGTACTCGACCGGGTTCTGGGTGGCGGCCACCACGAACGGTTCGGGCAGTGCCCGGCCCACGCCGTCGATCGAGACCTGCCGCTCCTCCATGGCCTCCAGCAGCGACGCCTGGGTCTTGGGTGGGGTGCGGTTGATCTCGTCGGCGAGCAGCATGTTGGTGAACACCGGGCCCTGACGGAAGGAGAACTCGGAGCTGCGGGCGTCGTAGACGAGTGAGCCGGTGATGTCGCCGGGCATCAGGTCCGGGGTGAACTGCACCCGCTTGCTCGCCAGCGCCAGGCTGCGGGCCATCGCCCGCACCAGCAGCGTCTTGGCGACGCCGGGCACCCCCTCGATCAGCACGTGTCGACGGCAGAGCAGCGCGACCACCAGCCCGGTGACGGCCGCGTCCTGCCCGACGACGGCCTTGGCGACCTCGCGGCGCAGCGCGTGCAGCGCTTCGCGGGCCTGCCCGGCCCCACCGTGGACGTTCGTCGCCCGGGCATCCTGAGTCGTGGCGTTGCCGGCGACAGCGGCGTGAGTGCCGGCGTCGTGGGTCATGACCGGCGCACCTCCCCTTCACATGCGTCGAGACCGTCGGCCAGTTCGACCAACAAGCGGTCGTCCAGGGGCGCTGGACCATACAACAGTGTGTCCACCTCGGTGGTGGGGCGGCCGGTGCGGGCGGCCACCGCGGCAACGAGGGCCGCGGCGCAGTCCTGATCCCCCCGCCCGAGCCCGAGCAACGGGGCCAGCCGAGCGCGGGTCGCGGCGCGCAACGCGTCCGCGGCGTGCTCGCGGGCCCCGGCGCGCCGGTACAGCCGGGCCAGACCCTCGACCGTTTCCGCGGAGCGGACCACGACAGGCAGCGGTTCGGCGACCACCGGTCCGAGCCGGCGGGCCCGCCACAGCGCGACCAGGACGGCCGCGACGCCCAGCTGCGCCACCCCCCACCACCAGCCGGGTGCCACCAGCTCGCCCAGCGAGCGCTCCTGACCCACGGGTGGCCCCTCCGGGCCCGGAAGGAACCACAGCAGCCGCGGGTTCGCACCGAGCAGTCCCAACGCGAGCGCGGCGTTGCCCTCCTCGGCCAGCGCGCCGTTGGTGAGCACGTCCGGCGCGCCGAGCACGGTGACCGTACGGGCATCGGGTGGAGGGCCGGCCGGGCGCGGATCGGCACTGGATGGAGCGCCGGCGGGATCCGTATCGACACCTGCCCGCACCTGGACCAGAGCGGCCCCGGCGTCGGTGGGATAGCAGGTGAGGGCGGCCCCCTCGGCTCGGTAGAGCTCCCCGCCCAGCTCCACCCGGCCCGCGGAGCGCGCCGCGGGCAGGTCGCAGCTCGGGTCCAGCACATCGACCGGCTCGTCCAGGGCGATGATCTCCACATCGGGAGCCAGCGCGGCCAGCGCCTCGGGACCCGGTGCGACGACGACGACGTCGGCGTCCGACTGCTGCACCGCCGCCAGCTGCGCGGGGCCCAGCCGCCACGGGAACGGCACCAGCACGGTCGACCCGGGACCGGTCCGGCGAATTCCGGCCGCGGTGCGGACGACGTCCACCGCGACGCCCTGCTCGCGCAGCAGTTGGACCACGGCCCGGCTGCCCGAGTCGTCCACCGCCGCCGGGTCCAGCCGTCCGCGGGTGGTGCGGTCGGCCGATGCGGCGAGGAGGACACCCGCGAGGACGACGAACAGGCCGAGGAGCAGCGGTGTCCGCGCCGCCCGCCAGACCTGCCGGGCACGTGGATCAAGCGACGTATCGGTCATCGCGCGACGCCGGCGGGTGCTCCGGGTCGGGCGCGCCGGACGGCATCGTCGGCCGAGCGCACCTGCGCGTCCATCGCGGCCGTGGCGGGCCGGGCCCCGTACCAGACGTCGTCGAACGTCCTGGCCGCGGTGCGGAGCTGCTCGGCGCATCCCGGGAGCGCCCGGCCCGCCTCGTCGGCGGCCTCGTCGGCGGTGCGTCCGGCGCGGGTGTCGAGGAGCTCACGTTCCTCCAGACTCCGCACCACCGCCCGCAGCCGCTCCCGAACCGCATCGGCCCACTCGCCGCGGGCTGCGTGGGCGTCGGCTGTCGCGCGATGGTTGTCCGCGGATCGAGGACCCGTGTCGAACAGCGCCCGCTCACCGGCGGCGGTCCGCCCGATCCGGCCCACCCGGAGCCGGACGGCGACCACGGCGAGCACCACCAGCAAGGACAGCACAGCCAGCCCGCCGTACCCGCCCGGAGACGTGTCCGCCACCCGGTCCAGCAGGTCGGATATCTGCTCCAGCAGCCACCGCACCCCGCGGTCCACCAACGAGGGGTCGTCAACGGCGTAGACCGGATCGGACAGCTCGCGCTCGGCCGCCCGCTGCGCCTCGTCGCGCCCGATGTCGACCGGGGTGTCGGCGATGTCGCTCACCCGGCACTCAACCGACACCACCCGGCCCGGGTGGGCCCCACCCCGGTCCGCCCGGGCCCGGCGGCCACGATCCCGGCTGGGCGGCCCTGGCCAGCTCGATGTCGAGCGCCTCTCGGCGGATCCGCTGGTCGAAGTACAGCAAACCGGTGACCCCGGCGCTGAACGGTGCGGAGAGGGTTGAGGCGAGGATCGTGCCGACGGCACCGATCCCCAGGCTGATCAGACCCGGACCGACCAGGTCATCGCCCGAGACGATCTCCTGGAGCGCCGCGCCCGCGAAGCTGAACGGCACCGCGAGGATGGCACTGATGACCGTGGCCAGCAGGGTGGCGAGCAGCAGGATGCCGAACACCCGCCACCACTGGGGCCCCACCAGGCGGTAGGAGCGCCCGAAGACGGCTCGCACCGGAATGCCCTCGAGCATGTAGGCCGGGGTGACCATCGACCAGGACACCCACAGGAACACCGCCAGGCAGAGGCCCGCGGGGATCAACACCAGGCCCAGCGTCACGGTGATCCCCGTCGGGGCGCCCGCCACCACCGCGAGCGCGACCGGGACGAACCCGATGAAGACCACCGCCGCGATCAGCAGGCCGGTGAGCAGAGTGAGCCCGAGCAGCCCGGCGAGCCGCGGCCGCGTGGTGGCCCACGCCTCGCCGAGCGACAGCTTGCGCCCCAGGACCGCGCTGTTGAGCACGACGATCAGCAGGCCGGTGAGCAGCGTCACGACGATGGCGCTGAGGAAACCACCGAGTACGCCGATGGTGAGGCCGCCGCTGATTGCTTCCGTCGTGTCGTCGAGCGAGGGGACCTGATCGGAGTTCGCGGCGAGCCCCTGCAGCCCGTCGAGGTAGAGGTATTGCGCCGGCAGCTGGAGCAGCTGGGTGATCGTGACCACCACGGCGGAGATGCCGAGGGTGGCCGCCGGGTTCGCCCGGATGTAGGCGATCGCGCTGTCCACGATCTCGCCGACGCCGAGTGGCCGCAACGGGATCACCCCGGGCTTGGGCGCCGGCCACCGGGGCATGGGCGGGTCCTGTCCGGGCGGGTATCCGGCGTAGGGCGGCGGGCTTCCCGGGTACGGCGGCTGGCCAGGGGGCGGTGGCGGTGGCGGCGGGTGATGGCCGGAGGGTGGCGGCCCGGTGGCCGGACCGTGCGCCGATCCGTCGGGACGTGATCCCGGTGCGACCCAACCGGACGGATCTGGCACGCAAGTTCCCCCTCGATGGCGACGACGTGGCAGCAGGGCCAGTGGCAGCATGGCCATAGTGGCAGGTTCGGACCCGAAATGTGTCAACGATCAGCAGCGCAGGCGTGGGCATGGTCGGGCATGTGGCCTGGCCGACCCGGCTGGCACGCCACGTCTCCTGTACGAGCGCACCGGCCGCCCGTTCGATGGTAAGCCGACCCGCACCGCGGTCGTGTCCGCGGCGGGGAGCGGAAGCTGGCCTCCGACTACGAGAATCGCTGCCGGTGACGGGCTTGGGCCGGTTCGATCGACAGGCTCACGCGTTGCTTCACCCACCGATCGTACGGTTGATGCTACGTTGCGTACTACTCCTGGAGTCTCAGCGCGACTCGACGGAGCCGTGAACCGGGGCGTGGATCAGCTCAGCATCGCATGAATTCATTGGGGGTCCGGATCCCGCCGCCAGCTTCATGATCGCCGAACTGAAACACGGAGCCGCATCCCGCGCGGCTCCCCGTACCGGGACGCTGATCTTGGCCGGTCACCGTGGCCCCGGTGGTGCCGTGGCCATTGATGGGGAACCCGGAACCGCACCCAGGACGGTTGACGGGTCCCAGAAATCGATCAAGCGCTCGCCGACCCGAGATCGATCGCACGCCGGGTGTCGTCGTCAGTCGTCGACTCCGAGGTGGTCTTGTCCCACATGCGCGCAGAGCTTGCCGGCACCACCAGTGCACGCCGTCCCTCATCACGTTTGCGAGCCGGGTCCTGGACGCATCCGCCACCCACACGCTCACCCCGGTGGGGGATGGCCCGAATGCCGCAGTGTTGCACGCTGGATACTGCATCCGGCGTCCCGGTCAGAGCCGAGATGACCTTGGGGTTCCCCGTCTACGGCGGGGATGGCGATCTCGGGTAGCTCGAGCCGAACGGCATCCAACCGTCCGGTTGTTGTTCGGTGCATACCGAAATCGAAGGAGACGCCATGCTCACCGATCGCACGACGCTCGCCCAGTTCCTGATCGCGGAGCGGCGCCGGCATCCGGAAGCGATCGGGAATCTGAACGGGCTCATCCTCGACGTCGCCCTCACCTGCAAGGCGATCGCGAAGCGGGTGGCCTACGGGGCACTCGGTGGGGTGCTGGGTGCCGAGACGACGACCAACGTCCAGGGTGAGACCCAGCAGACACTCGATGTGCTCGCGAACGATCTGTTCCTGCGCGTGAACGAGTGGGGCGGCCTGGTCTCGGGGATGGTGTCGGAGGAGTTGGCGGAGCCCTACGCCATCCCGGTGCAGTACCCGCGGGGCAAGTACCTGCTGGTCTTCGATCCGCTCGACGGCTCCTCGAACATCGACGTCAACCTCTCGGTCGGCAGCATCTTCTCGATCCTGCGCGCACCCAACCCGGGTGTGGACGCGGTCGCGGACGACTTCCTGCAGCCCGGGTCGGAGCAGGTCTGCGCCGGATACGCGATTTACGGCCCGTCGACGATGCTCGTCCTGACCGTCGGCACGGGTGTGCACGGCTTCACGCTCGAGCCACAGCTCGGGGAGTTCATCCTGACCCATCCGGCGATCCGGATCCCGACGACCGCGAACGAGTTCGCGATCAACGCCTCGAACCGCCGTTTCTGGGAGCCGGCGGTGCGCCGCTACGTCGACGAATGTCTCGCCGGCAGCACCGGCCCGCGGGCGAAGGACTTCAACATGCGCTGGGTCGCCTCGCTCGTCGCGGAGACCCACCGCATCCTCAACCGTGGTGGTGTGTTCCTCTACCCCCGTGACACGAAGGACCCGTCGAAGGCGGGCCGGTTGCGCCTGCTCTACGAGGCCAGCCCGGTGTCGTACATCATCGAACAGGCTGGCGGCCTGGCGAGCACCGGCCGCGAACGGGTCCTCGACGTCCTGCCCGACGAGCTGCACCAGCGCATCGCCTTCATCTTCGGCGCGAGCGAGGAGGTCGAGCGGATCGAGGGCTACCACGGCGAACACCAGGAGAGCGAGAACGACTCACCGCTCTACGGCGCCCGCGGCCTGTTCCGCGCCAACGCCTGAGCCAGGGCGGGAGGAGATCATGTCAGTCAAGCATCCGATCATCGCCATCACCGGAGCCTCCGGCGCCGGGACGACATCGGTGATGCGCACCTTCGAGCAGATCTTCCGTCGCGACGAGGTGAACGCGGCGCACGTCGAGGGCGACAGCTTCCACCGGTTCGACCGTCTCGAGATGAAGGAGAAGATGGGCGAGGCCCAGGCGAGCGGCGACCACAGTTTCAGCCATTTCGGGCCCGAATCGAACCTGTTCGAGGAGCTCGAGGAGCTGTTCCGGCAGTACGGCGAGAACGGCGGCGGAAAGGTACGCAGGTACCTGCACGACGCGGAAGAGGCGGAGCCCTACGGGCAGCCGCCCGGCACGTTCACGGCGTGGGAGGACCTGCCCCCCGACTCGGATCTGCTGTTCTACGAAGGGCTGCACGGCGCGGTCGCGACCGACAAGGTCGACGTCGCCCAGCACCCGGATCTCCTGATCGGCGTCGTGCCGGTGATCAACTTGGAGTGGATCCAGAAGGTGCAACGGGACAAGGCGGAGCGTGGATACTCCACCGAGGCGGTGACCGAGACGATCCTGCGGCGCATGCCCGACTACGTGAACTACATCTGCCCGCAGTTCTCGCGCACCCACGTCAACTTCCAGCGGGTGCCCGTGGTCGACACGTCCAACCCGTTCATCGCCCGGACCATCCCGTTGGCCGACGAGTCGATGCTCATCATCCGCTTCGCCGACCCTCGCGGCATCGACTTCTCCTACCTGCTGGCGATGCTGCACGACTCGTTCATGTCGCGCGCGAACACCATCGTCTGCCCGGGTGGCAAGATGGACCTCGCCATGCGGCTCATCTTCACGCCGATGATCGAGCGGCTGATCGAGCGGCGTACCCAGGCGCTCGGGCGCCGGTGAGGTACAGCGGCCCGGAGTTGACGATCGGACCGAATCTGGGAGGACGATAGATGACGACTACCTGCAGGAACGTCGCGAAGCAAATGGTGGCGCCGGGCAAGGGCATTCTGGCTGCCGACGAGAGCATCGGCACGATGTCCTCGCGGCTGACGAAGGCCGGGGTCGAGGCCACTGCGGAGAACCGGCGGGTCTACCGCGAACTGCTGTCCACGGCTCCCGGCCTGGCGGACGGCGTGTCCGGGATCATCTTCTGTGACGAGACGTTGCGGCAGACCTTCACCGACGGGCGGCCCTTCGCCGTCGCGGTGCACGCGCTGGGGATCCTGCCGGGGATCAAGGTTGACACCGGGGCACACCCGTGTCCCGGACTTCCCGGGGAGAAGATCACCGAAGGCCTGGACGGGCTGGCGGCGCGGCTGGCCGCATACGCCGAGATGGGGGCGGTGTTCGCCAAGTGGCGGGCCGCCATCGCGATCACCGACGAGTTGCCGAGCGAGACCGGGATCCGGGCACACGCCCACGCGCTGGCCCGGTACGCCGCGGCCTGCCAGGAGGCGGGGATCGCGCCGATCGTCGAGCCCGAGGTGCTGATGGACGGCGCCCACTCGCTTGACCGCTGCGCGGAGGTCACGGCCCGGGTGCAGGCTGCCGTGCTGGCCGAGCTGGCGGCGTTCTCGGTCGACCCCGCCGGGATGGTGCTCAAGCCGAACATGGTGATCGAGGGCACCGAGCACCCGGACCGCTCGACGCCCGCCCAGGTGGCGCAGGCGACGGTGCAGGTGCTGCGCGCGGCACCCGACGAGCTGGCCGGCGTCGCGTTCCTGTCCGGCGGGCAGCCGCCGGAGCGGGCCACGGCCAACCTGGCCGCGATGCAGGAGCACCGCACGCCATGGCCGTTGACGTTCTCGTTCGGCCGCGCGCTCGTCGATCCGGCACTGGCCGCATGGGCCGGTGACCCCGGGCGGGTCGCCGCCGGGCAGGCCGCGCTCGCCGAGCGGGTGCAGGCGAACGCCGGCGCGGTGCGTGGCAGGCCGGAGATGCAGCCGGCCTGACCGCCCGGCACGCAGGGGCGCGAGCCGTCAGACGGTGCCCTTGAGGATGAGTTCGACGCACTCGGCCGGCATGTCCCAGTGCGGGAAGTGCCCGCTGCGCTCGAACCAGTGCAGCGTCGCATCGGGGAACAGCGCCGCCGCGCGGGCGGCCTGCCTGGGCACGGTCACCAGGTCGCGGCGGCCCCAGCCGATGACGACCTTGCCGGGTACGGTGCCGGCCGGGGCGCCTTGCTGCCTGGGTCCCCTGGTGAGGGCATCGAGCGCCGCCCGGGTCGATGGTGCCGAGGCCAGCCCGATCAGATCGGGCAGCACGACCTCGCGGGACAGGGCCCACGGCCTCGCCGAGAACTGGGCCAGCAGCAGGGTCCGGCCGATCGGGTTGCCCGCCAGCGCCGGCAGCGCCGGGCGCAACGCCCGCACCAACGGCACCGAGGCGCGCAGCGTGGCACTGAAGATCTTCAGCTCGCGATCGTTCCAGAACCCGCCCGGATCGAGCGCCACCGCGTTGCCGCCGACGCCACGACGGGCGAGTTCGAGCACCATGCGAGCGCCCATCGAGCTGCCGACCGTATCGACGCCGGCGAGGCCCTGCTGGTCGATGAACGCGGCCACCGAGTCGGTGAGGGTCGCGATGGACACGGCCCCGGGTAGCGGCGGAGTGTCGCCGAAACCGGGTAGATCGATGGCGATGACCTGGCGTTCGGCGGCCAGGCCGGCGAGGATCGGGCTCCACGAGCGACACGAACCGCCGAGTCCGTGCACCAGGAGCAGTGGCCTTCCCGAGCCGCGTCGGATGTGGTTCAGGTTCATTTCCCCGACGCTACGTCGTGACTGCGGCCGTGTCCGCGTGGGGGGGAGAACGAGGTCACGTGGTCCTGCTCCCGGCACGGTCAGCCAGTGACGCATCGCGACTTCTTTGCGACGATGCTGACAGCATCTCGACGGTGAGGAGCCAGCGGATGAAGACCAAGGCGGCGGTTCTCTGGGGTATCGGCCAGAAGTGGGAGATCGAAGAGATCGACCTCGACCCGCCCGGCCCCGGCGAGGTCATGGTCAGGCTGACCGCGAGCGGGCTGTGCCACTCCGACGAGCACCTCGTCACCGGCGACCTGCCGTGTCCGCTCCCCGTCGTGGGCGGCCACGAGGGCGCCGGGACGATCGTGGAGGTGGGCGCGGGCGTCGAGGACCTCGCCGAGAACGACCCCGTCGTGCTCACCTTCCTCCCGGCCTGCGGACGTTGCTCGTACTGCGCACGTGGCATGAGCAACCTGTGTGACCTCGGCGCCGCGCTGATGATGGGTCCGCAGCTCGACGGGAGCTACCGCTTCCACGCCCGCGGTGCGGACATCGGCCAGATGTGCCTGCTCGGCACGTTCACGGAGTACACCGTCGTCCCGGTCGCCTCGGTGGTGCAGGTCGACCAGGGCACTGCCCTGGACAAGGCGGCCCTCATCGGGTGCGGGGTGCTGACCGGGTACGGCAGTGTCGTGCGGTCGGCCGAGGTGCGGGCCAGCGACACGGTCGTCGTGCTCGGCGCCGGTGGGGTCGGGATGAACGCCATCCAGGGCGCGCGCATCACCGGGGCCCGCTACATCGTCGCGGTCGACCCGGTGGAGTACAAGCGCGAGCGGGCCCGCGAGTTCGGCGCCACCCACGTCGCCGGGTCGGTGGACGCGGCCTGGGAGGTGGTCAGCGAGTTGACCCGCGGCCGGCTCGCGGACGCTTGCATCATGAGCACCGGCGTTGCGGAGGGCTCCTCCGTCGCTCCGGCGCTGACCCTGGTGGGCAAGGGTGGTCGCGTGGTGATCACTGCGATCGGCCACGCGGAGGAGAACACCATCTCCTGTTCGTTGCTCGAGTTGACGCTGTACGAGAAGCAGATCCGCGGTGCGTTGTACGGATCGTCCAATGCCCGCCACGACATCCCGCGGCTGCTGGAGCTCTACAACACGGGCCAGCTCAAGCTCGACGAGCTGATCACGCGCGAGTACCGCCTCGAGGAGGTCAACGTCGGCTACGACGACATGCGCGCGGGCCGCAACATCCGTGGCCTCATCCGCTTCTGACCCGTCCACCACCCGGCGGCTGAGGAGGATCGGCATGGCGATCGACCGTTCGCACTCGCTCGGATGCGGGGCGAGCATGGGGCCAGTCGCGTGGTGGGCCCGCGCCGGACGTCGCGGCCGAGTCGCTTCTGTACTGATCGATGATCTAGTGCAGCACCGCAGAAGTTCTTCCGGGTTCGGTCGGGCAAGGGCACGCGTGGAGGTGGTGCGGGGATCCGGTGGCGGAAGGTGCCGAGCGCTTGATCGATGTTGAGGAACCGTCAGCCGTGCCGAGTACTGATCCGGGTTCCCCACCGGTGATCACAGCATCATCGGAGTCGCGGTGACCTGCCGAGATCAGCGTCTCGGTACGGGGAGCCGCACGGGATGCGGCTCTGTGTCCCCGTTCGGCGATCATGAAGCCGCATTGATCGCACGCTGAACGCGAGCGGGCCTGGAGTGGCGCGGGCGACGTGTTCAGCGACCTCGTCGCGTCGGCGCTGACCTGGCAGGCCGTGGACTGCACCAGCCGAGCCGATGGATGTCGGGGAAGCGACCGGTGGGCCCGGTTACGAATGCGTGAGCTCACCGTGGACGACGCGCGGCGGTTGCTGGAAGACGTGTACGGTCGGCCGGCTCCTCGGCGTCGGCCGTGGTGGTCGCCCTGGTTCGTGGTGGGCGACCCCAAGACCCGGTCGTGGGCAGCCGAGACGGATCGTGACCGGCCTATTGGGGGCGAAGCAGGCAGTGGACGGCTACGAGTACGACCTGTTCATCTCCTACCGCCGCAACGGCAACGTCCGCGACTGGATGCGGAACCACTTCGCTCCCCGGCTGCGCGAATGCCTGGTCGACGAGCTCCCGCGCGAGCCGCGGATCTTCCTTGATGTCGAGCTCGATGTCGGCACCCGCTGGCCGGATGAGATCGCGCGGGCGCTGCATCGGTCTCACCTGCTGCTCGCGGTCTGGTCGCCGTCCTACTTCACCTCGCACTGGTGCCTTGCGGAATGGCGGACGATGCGGCGGCGGGAGGAGATCCTGGGGCTCGGCGAGCTACGGAACCGGAGTGGGCTTATCTACCCCATCCGCTTCTCCGACGGTGACCAGTTCCCGCTGGAAGCCCAGAACGTCACTCAGGAGATGAGCTTCAAGGACTGGCGGCTGCCGTATCCCCAGTTCGTCAAGAGCGAGAAGTACCTCGACTTCCATCAGGCCGTGATCGACCTCGCCGAGCGCCTCGCGCCGCGCTTCGACGACCCGCCGCTGTGGCAGCCCGACTGGCCTGTCGAACGCCCGGATCCGCCGG
>JBOHEO010000014.1:0-48636 GCA_050701055.1 Pseudonocardia sp.
GCGTCGGGCCCTTGCCCTGGAGCGCGCGACGGCGCTGGCCCCCGGAGCCGACGACCATGCCCTTCTTGGTGCCGTCCTTGCGCATCGCGCCGCGGCGCTGGGAATTGCCGGCCATCAGGAGCCCTTCAGAGACCAGGTGGGGCCATCGGGGGAGTCCTCGACGGAGACCCCGGCGGCAGTGAGCCGGTCGCGCACCCGATCGGCGGTGGCGAAGTCGCGGCCGGCGCGGGCCTCCTGGCGTTGCACCAGAAGGTCCTCGACGAGCGCGGCGAGCGCCGTGGCGGCTGTGTCGTCGCCGGCCCGGTCAGCCGCGGCCCAGCACGGGTCCAGCGGGTCGAGCCCAAGCACCGCCGTCATGGCACGCACCGACGACGACGCGCCGGCCGCTGCCGTCCGGTCGCCGGCGTCGAGTGCGATGTTGCCCTCCCGGACGGCACCGTGGATCGCGGCCAGCGCACCCGGCGTGCCCAGGTCGTCGTTCATCGCGGCCGTGAACTCCGCGCCGAGCATGCCCGGCTCGGGGGCGCCGATCCGCTCACGCACCCGGTGCACGAACGACTCGACCCGCCTGTACGCGGCCACCGACTCCCGCAGCGCCGCATCCGAGAACTCGATCATAGACCGGTAGTGCGGGCCCACGAGGTAGTAGCGCAGCTCAGGACCGCGCACCCGGCTGAGCAACGCGTCGATGGTCAGCGTGTTGCCCAGCGACTTCGACATCTTTTCCCCGCCCATGGTGACCCAGGCGTTGTGCATCCAGTACCGGGCGAACCGGTCGCCGGCGGCGCGGGACTGGGCCTGCTCGTTCTCATGGTGCGGGAAGATCAGATCGATGCCGCCGCCGTGGATGTCGAACTCGCGGCCGAGGTAGGCCGACGCCATGGCGGAGCACTCCAGGTGCCAGCCCGGACGCCCACCTCCCCACGGCGTGGACCACGACGGCTCGCCGGGCTTGGCCGCCTTCCACAGCGTGAAGTCGCGCGGGTCGCGCTTGCCGTGGACGTCGAACTCGCCCTGGACCACCTCGTCGATCTTCTGCCCGGACAACCCACCGTAGGACGGATAGGACCGCACGTCGAAGTAGACGTCCCCGCCGGCGGCGTAGGCGTGCCCCGCGTCGATCAGCCGCTGGATCAGCTCGATCATCTGCGGGACGTGGCCGGTGGCCCGCGGCGAGATCGACGGAGGCAGGCAGCCCAACGCGTCGTAGGCCGCGGTGAACGCCCGCTCATGGGTGGCCGCCCACTCCCACCACGGTCGACCCCCCTCGGCGGCCTTGACCAGGATCTTGTCCTCGATGTCCGTGACGTTGCGCACGAGCGTGACGTCGTAGCCCTGGTTGGCGAACCAGCGGCGCAGCACGTCGTAGTTAAGCCCGGAGCGGACGTGGCCGATGTGCGGCAGGCCCTGCACGGTGGCGCCACAGACGTACATCGACACAGCCCCGGTCTGGAGCGGGACGAACTCCCGCTGACTCCTGGTCGCGGTGTCGTACAGGTGCATGCTCACCCCCGACAGGGTACGGATCCGCCGCCAACGGGTATGACCGGCCGCACAGTTCCGTGTCGATCCACTCCGCTTGGTCCAATCCGCTTTGTCCAATCCGCTTGGTCCAATCCGCTTTGTCCAAGACACAGCCGCCGAACTCCGCGAGGATGCAGCCATGACGGAGATTCTCAGCCTGTACCCGCGCCTGGTCGTCGACGGAGCCGACGCCGCGCTCGCCTTCTACGCCGCTGCGTTCGGCGCCGAGACCCTCGAGCGCTACACCGACCCCGACGGCCGGGTCGTGCACGCGATGGCCGCCGCCGGACCGGTCCGGTTCGCGGTGAAGGACGCCGATGGCCACGACCCGGCGCCGACCACCGGCGGGGTGCCAGTGATCATGGCCCTGTACGTGACGGACGCCGACGAGGTGGCGCGGCAGATGGTCGCGGGCGGCGCGAAAGTGATCTTCGAGGTCGACGACCAGCCCTACGGGGAACGGGGTGGTCGACTGGCGGACCCGTTCGGGCACCTGTGGATGATCGCCCAGCACACCGAGACGCTCGACCCCACGAAGATCCAGGCCCGGGCGGATGCGATGAATCGCACCTGAAGCGGTCGTCGTCAACTTCGCACCGCGCCGGGGAGGCCCATCGCTGACGTGGTGCGAACCGGGGGAACGCTCAGCGCGGGTTGCGGTGCGGCGATCAGGCCAGGCGGACGATCAACGCCGTCGCCACAGCGGCCAGCCCCTCGCCCCGGCCGGTGAGCCCGAGCCCGTCGGTGGTGGTACCTGAGACCGCGACCGGCCCACCCACCGCGTCGGAGAGCACCTGCTGGGCCTCGCAGCGCCGGGTCCCGATCCGGGGGGAGTCACCGATCACTTGCACCGCCGCGTTGCCGACGACCCAGCCCTCGGCAGCCAGCAACCGGCGCACCTCGGCGAGCAGCGCCACCCCGCTCGCGCCTGCCCACTCCGGACGGTGGGTGCCGAACACCGAGCCCAGATCGCCCAGGCCCGCCGCGGAGAGCAGCGCATCGCACAGGGCGTGCGCGGCCACGTCACCGTCAGAATGCCCGGCGCAGCCATCCACGCCCGCCCACAACAACCCCGCCACCCAGCACTCCCGCCCCGGCTCGACCGGATGCACGTCGGTGCCGACACCCACTCTCACAGTCCGCGCGATCACAGTGCCCGCGCGATGAACATCTCGGCCAGCTCGACATCCCAGGGAGTGTGCACCGGGAACGCCATCGGGTCGCCGGGCACGGGATGCGCCAGCTCGCCGGCCAGCGCGCAAGCGCGAACGACGTCGAGCGCGGCTGCGTTGCCGGCGCCACCCATCAACTCGCCGCCGCGCATCAGGTCGGCACGAAAGGCCACCGGGGACTGGACGACGCGCAGCGCCGACCGATCCGACGCGGCGCGCACCCGACCGGAGGCGTCAACGCGCTTGACGGTGTCGGCCAGCGGAAGCACGGGCACCGCAGCGCGGTGACCGGCACGGACCGCATCAAGCACGGCGACGGCCAACGCCGACGGCGCGAGTGCGCGGGCGGCCTCGTGCATCACGACGATCCCGGTCGAGTCCGCCAGATCTCCCGCGTCGGTGCGCACCATGACCGGCAACCCCGCACAGGTGCGTACAGCTCGCTCGCGGTGCTCGTCAGGAACCAGCACCATCACCTGGCGCACGATACCGACCGACAACAGCAGGCGAACCGACCGGCAGACGATCGGCACCCCCGCAAGCGATGCGAGATCCTGCCCATGGGTTGCAACCACCGCAAGGACATCCGTCTGGACCATCCCGGCCGCAGTGACCGCGTTCAGGATGCGGTGGCGAGCACCTCGTCGAGCAGGATCTCGGCTCGCTCCTCGTCGGTACCCTCAGCGAGCGCGAGCTCACTGACGAGGATCTGCCGGGCCTTGGCCAGCATGCGCTTCTCGCCCGCGGACAGACCGCGGTCCTTCTCCCGGCGCCAGAGGTCACGCACCACCTCGGCCACCTTGTTCACGTCGCCGGACGCCAATTTCTCCAGATTCGCCTTGTAACGGCGGGACCAGTTCGTGGGCTCCTCGGTGTGCGGGGCGCGGAGCACCTCGAACACCTTGTCAAGCCCCTCCTGGCCTACCACGTCACGGACGCCGACACCCTCGGCGTTCTCGGCGGGAACACGCACCGTGAGATCACCTTGGGCGACCTTGAGGACGAGGTACTTGCGCTCCTCGCCCTTGATCGTTCGGGTCTCGATTGCCTCGATGAGCGCGGCACCGTGGTGCGGGTAGACGACGGTCTCTCCGACCTTGAAAACCATGTGTCCTCTGCCCCTTTCGCTGAATCAAGGTTAACACGCCCGCTCCGGCTCCCGCTGTTCGGCATGGGTCGTCGTCGCAGGTCACGGGGTTGACAAGTGCCCACAAACATGCAGTCACCAGCCGCGTCCAGGATAGCCGCGCACTGCGGCTAGGCTTCTCGCGGGTCGAGACCGCGAGACCTCCGAGAACCCCACCGGCACCGCATCGGACGCAGACCAGCTCCCCGCACCGCAACGGCGCGGCCAGGCCCGCCCGTGCGGCCGGAGCGGGCGCCCGGCAGGAAGGACGTCAACAGTCGTGAGCCGCTCCGAGCGCTCCCGCCCCAGGGGGATCGCCGTCCTCGTCGCCGCCATGATCGGCATCCTTGCGTCGACCGGGTGCGGGGCCGGGCAGATCACCCAGACCGGCGAGCAGATCACCGCCGTCGGTGGAGCGAACGCCGGGATCGGCGCCATCCTGGTCCGCGACGCGCAGATCACGTTCGGCGACAAGGTCAAGGGTGGCACCGTCTACCCCCGCGGGGGCACGGCGCCGTTGCAGATGCGGATCATCAACGAAGGCGCCATCGGCGACCGGCTGGTCTCGACGACCAGCCCCGTGGCATCTTCGGTGCAGGTCACCGGCGAGGTCGCGGTGCCGGGTGGCCAGGTGCTGCTCGTCGAGGGTGAACCGCCGCCCGTGGTCGCCCCGCCCCCGGTCGGTGGGGTGCCCGGCGCCGCCGCCACGACCACCAGCCCGGCGCCCATCAGCCCGACAACGACGAGCCCGGCAACCACCAACCCGACACCCGCTGCCCAGACGCCCGTAGAGGGGGGCGAGCGCATGGCGCAGATCGTCCTCACCGGCCTGCGTGACGACATCCGCGCCGGGCTCTCCTACGAGCTCGTCCTCGTGTTCGAGCGCGCCGGGGAGATCCGTTTCGACGTTCCCGTCGGCAATCCGCAGACCCCCCGCGAGCCCGCGGCCGAGTGAGCACCCGTACCGCCCGCTCCGGGTACCGCTGCGCCGACTGTGGAAACCGATCCGCGCAGTGGATCGGTCGCTGTCCGGCCTGCAAGGCGTGGGGCACCCTCGAGCAGGTTGCCGCCCTTGCACCGACCAGGGGTCGGGTGGCCGCGGGTGCACCCACGTCTCCCGCCCGTCGCATCTCCGAGGTGGAGCTCGACGCCGCCCGCGCCCGGCCCACCGGCATCGGCGAGCTGGACCGCGTACTCGGCGGCGGCCTGGTGCCCGGCGCGGTCGTACTCCTGGCGGGTGAACCCGGTGTGGGGAAGTCCACTCTGCTCCTGGAGGTCGCGGCCCGGGCCACCGGGCGCGTGCTCTACGTCACGGGCGAGGAGTCAGCGGGCCAGGTCCGGCTGCGCGCCGAGCGCACCGGTGCCGTTCGTGACGACCTCTTCCTCGCCGCCGAGTCCGACCTCGGGTCGATCATCGGGCACCTGGACTCGGTGCGGCCCGACCTGATGGTCGTCGACTCGGTGCAGACCATGTCCACCACCGAGGCCGACGGGGCCCCGGGCGGGGTCACCCAGACCCGCGCTGTCACCGTCGCGCTCACCGGGCTCGCCAAGGACCGCGAGCTGCCGGTGGTGCTCGTGGGGCATGTCACGAAGGACGGCTCAATCGCTGGTCCGCGGGTGCTCGAGCACCTCGTCGACGTGGTGCTGTCGTTCGAGGGCGACAAGCACTCGACGCTGCGCATGGTGCGCGGGGTGAAGAACCGCTTCGGCCCGGCCGACGAGGTGGGTTGCTTCGAGCTGCTCGACGAGGGCATCGTCGGGATGCCGGACCCGTCGGGACTCTTTCTGGCGAGGTTCGGCGGGCCGCCAGTGCCCGGCACCGCCGTCACCATCGTGCTGGACGGGCGCCGCCCGCTGCCGGCCGAGGTGCAGGCCCTCGTCGCGGGCAAGGACATCGCGAGCCCGCGTCGGGCCGTCAGTGGCCTGGACAGCGCGCGAGTGGCGATGCTGCTGGCCGTCCTGGAGCGCCGTGCGGGGATCAAGCTGCACGACGCCGAGGTGTACGCCGCCACCGTCGGCGGGATGCGGGTGGTCGAGCCCGCCGCCGATCTCGCGCTGGCGCTGGCCATCACCTCGGCCCACCGGGACATCGCACTGCCGCCCGACCTCGTGGTCCTCGGCGAGATCGGACTCGCCGGCGAGGTACGCCGGGTGGCCGGGGTGGATCGCCGGCTGACCGAGGCCGCCCGCCTGGGATTCACCCGAGCGCTGGTGCCGTGTGCCTGCGGCGCCGGGCCCTCAGGGATGCGCGTCCAGGAGGTCGGTGACGTGGTTGCCCTCCTGGAGAACCTGCGCTGACGGCCCGGGAAACGGGCCGACTGTATCCAACATGTGACAGGGAGTATCTAACGGCTACGTTCGGTTGCAGGCGCTGCCCGGGTCGCCGGAGACACGGCCACGAGAACCCCTTCGACCGGAGGATCCGGCCGACGCCCTCTTGCCCTGGCAGCACAGCCGAGGTTCACTCATGCCGTGATGCGCATGCAGCTGGAACACTTCTGGCCCAGCCGTCGCGTCGTCGTATTCGACGAGTTCTGTCGCCCGGCCGCGTAGCGCGGCCCGCGGTCGCCACGCGGCCTTTCGCGTCCCACCCGTCGTGGCGCTCGCCCGCGACATCCCGCCTCATCACCCAGGAGACACCCATGTCCGCCACGGATGACCTGCTCACCAACAACGCCAAGTACGTCGAGTCGTTCTCGGGTCAGCTCCCGCTGCCGCCGTCCAAGCGCCTCGCCGTCGTCGCCTGCATGGACGCCCGCCTCAACGTCTATGCCATCCTCGGGCTGAACGAGGGTGAGGCCCACGTGATCCGCAACGCCGGCGGTGTGGTCACCGATGACGAGATCCGCTCGCTGGCCATCAGCCAGCGACTGCTCGGCACCCGCGAGATCATCCTCATCCACCACACCGACTGCGGGATGCTGACGTTCACCGACGACGAGTTCAAGAAGGGCATCCAGGAGGAGACCGGGATCAAGCCCGAATGGGCCGCCGAGGCGTTCCCCGACCTGGACACCGACGTGCGACAGTCGATCAACCGGATCAAGGCCAGCCCGTTCATCCCGGACACCGACCAGGTGCGCGGCTTCGTGTTCGACGTGGCGACCGGGAAGCTGAACGAGGTCGTCTGAGGCCGGGTGGTTCTCGAGGTTCAGGCAGTGGCACCATCGAGACTCGTGCCGCTGCCCGACCTCGTCCTCGCCTGGTACTCGGGCGCCGCCAGGGATCTGCCGTGGCGGCGGCCCGGTACCACGCCGTGGGGTGTGCTGGTCAGCGAGTTCATGCTCCAGCAGACGCCGGTGGCGCGCGTCGAGCCGGTATGGCTGAGCTGGATGCAGCGGTGGCCGGTTCCGTCCGCACTGGCCGCGGCATCCCGGGCGGACATCCTGCGGGCCTGGGGAAAGCTCGGCTACCCGCGCCGGGCGCTGCGGCTGCACGAGGCCGCCCGGGTGCTCACCCTCGAGCACGATGACGCAGTTCCGTCCGATGTGGACGCTCTCGAGGCGCTGCCCGGGGTCGGTTCCTACACCGCGCGGGCGGTTGCGGCGTTCGGCTACGGCCTGCGGTGCCCGGTGGTGGACACGAACGTCCGGCGGGTCGTGGCCCGCGCGGTGCACGGACGCGGGGACGCCGGCCCCGCACGCGCGCGCGCCGACCTCGCCGATGTCGACGCCCTGCTTCCGGGCGAGCCGGCGATCGCCGCGGTGCTGTCGGCCGCGCTCATGGAGCTGGGCGCGGTGGTGTGCACCGCCCGCGCGCCACGGTGCGGGGCCTGCCCGGTGCGTACCACCTGCGCCTGGGTCGCGGCCGGGCGGCCGGCGTACACCGGACCGCGGCCCGCACCACAGGCTTTCGCCGGCACCGACCGGCAGGTGCGGGGCCGGCTGCTGGACGTGCTGCGGGGCGCCGCGGGACCGGTGGAACGCCGCGCCCTGGACGCCGTCTGGTCCGACGCGGCGCAACGCGACCGGTGCCTGCACTCGCTGCTCGTCGACGGGTTAACCGAGCAGCTCGCCGACGGTCGCTTCGCCCTGCCGGCCTGAGCGCCGTGACCCAGATCGTGCGGTTCCGGCTCGACGACACCGCGGGTTCCGAGCTGACCGCGCTGCGCGAGCGGGTCCGGACGGTCGGGATCGCCACCCCCACCGGGCCGCCGACCGTCACCGTGGCCGCCGCGACATCGATCCCCGCGCCGGCCCGCGCCGCGCTGGCCGGGGAGCTGGCGCTGCTCACCCTCCCGTCACTGTGGCTCGCGACGCTGGCCGCTGCCCCCGGCCGGCCCGAGGAGCTCGTGCTCGCGGCGATCGTCGACGCCGAACTGCTGGCCGTGCACGCCGCGGTGCACGACGCGCTGGCCGGGCGGGTTCGCGCACCCGTCGCGGCGTACCTGCCAGGGTCGTGGCTGGCGCATTGCGTGCTCGCGGCGCAGCAGCCGGTTCAGGCGTTCGGCCTGCTGCACCCGCTGCCGGCGGTCCGTGCGCAGGTGGTGGCCGTGGAGATCCATGATCACCGCACCGGCGTCACGGCGCCGGTCTGATCACGCGATCCAGCACCGGAGCACGATCCGGCCACGCTGTTCGGCACCCCCGCCCGGTACGGCCAGGCTGACGGGCGTCAGCCGACGCCGGACTCACCGGGCCGGCGACTCAGGGTGCTCGTCAAGCTCATCAGGGATACCGTCGTCGTCACTGTCGAGCAACAGCGGCTCCGGCAAACCGGCCCGCACGGCCTCCAGCTGCGCGGCGAGCGCCAGCCCGGCGAGCAGCGCGATGCCGGTGACGTTGGCCCACAACAGCAACGCCATCACCGCGGTCAGCGGTCCATAGGTGTCGCCGAATCCCGCAGCTGCCACCACATACAGGGCGAGCAGCCCCGAGCCCGCCAACCACGCGAGGACCGTCACCGCCGCGCCGACCGCGAGCCAGCTCAGCCCGGGTTGGCGCCGCCGTGGCGAATACCGGAACAACGCCGTGACAGCGATGACCAGCGCGACCAGTCCGAACGGCCAACGGAACACGTCCCACAGCGTCTCGACGGCGCCGCCCCACCGGTACACCTGTTCCAGGGCGTCACCGAAGGGCTCGCCCGCCACGATCAGCAGCAACCCGATGGTCATCGAGACGCCCGCTGTCGCGGTCAGCACGGCCGCCCGGCCGTACTTGCGCAGGGCAGGGCGGTCGCGCTTGGTTCCGTAGATCCGGTTCGCCCCGCGCTCGAGCTGCGCGAACGCCGACGTCGCGGCGAGAAAGGCGGTGCTCAGGCCGAGCGCCACGACGACCTCGGCGCGCTCACTGCCCTCGTCCTCGGCACCCCCGCCCACGACCTCGGCGACCAGCGAGTCACTGCCGCCCGGCGAGATCGCCACGACCGTGCGGGCGACCACCTCGGCGAAGGACTCGACACCCAGCGCCTTCGCCAACCCGGCGCCGGCGATCACGAGCGGCACCGCCGCCAGCGCGAGCTGAAGGCCGAACGCACGGGCGTGGCTGAAGCCGTCGCCGTAGCGGAACCGGACGAACGCCGCCCCGAGCAGATGGCGCAGACCACAGCGGCGCACCGTGGGCCAGGCATCGTCGGCGGACAGGTCCTCGCCGCTCATCAGCTCGGTTTCTGGGACGACCCGCACCGAGCTCACGGTCTCAACGCTAGCCGCAACGCCCGAAACGCCCGAGCAGCAACCCGAGCAGTCGCCGCAGACGTCCGTCCCAGCACCGTCCCGGCACCTGATGACCTCACGGCCCCGGAACTGCCAGGGCTACTTGCCCGAGTGCGGCGCCCCGAGATCGAGCGGGGTCTCGGTGATCTCAGCGATCTCGTAGTAAACGCGCAGCAGGTGGCCCTTCATGGCTCCGCGGGCACCATCCGGGTCGCCATTGCCGAGATAGCGGATCACCCGGCTGTGCTCGCGGGCGGATCTGCGGGCGACCTCCGCCGATCCATAGCTCTGTCTGCGCCATTCCGAGAGCCCCGCGACGACGTCACGGTAGTTGGTCACCAGAAGGTCGTTGTGACTGGCCCGTACCACCGCCTCGTGCATCGCCTCATCGGTTCGCTGGAGCTCGTCGCGGTCCTCCCCGGCGAATGCGTGCGCGAGGTTCAATTTGGTGATCTCGTCGAGCTCGGTGGCCGTCGCCCGCACAGCCGCGAGGCTGACCGCGAGATCCTCGAGTCCGATGCGCAGCTCGAAGAGGTCGCTCAGCTGGTAATGCTGCTCGGCGAGAAGCCCGGACAGGGTGACGCGTTCGGCCGGCCTGCGCTTGCGGACGTACCATCCCAGACCACGGCGGACCTCCAGGACCTTTCGTGAATCCAGTCGCTGCAACGCTGTGCGGACCGAGCTGCGGGCGACACCCATCCGGCGGGCCAGCTCGGACTCGTTCGGCAGTCGCCCCCCGGGCGGATAGACCTCCCGATCGATGAGATCGGTGAGGGTGTCGGCAATGACGTCTGGCAGTGGCCGACCGGTATCGAGGCTGAGCACGATCTTCTCACTGTCGTCTTTCATCTCACTCGTCTTTCATCTCAGGGCCTCTCGCCTGACCCGCCGCGGGTCGTTCGCTCGTGCCCTCTCGTCAGGATGACCGCGCGGGTCCGGCCCTGCGCACGGCTTCGCACCCTACGGACGCAGTGGACGTCCGTCCACCCGTAGACCGACCTCAGACAGCCTCAGCAGGGTACGCGACAGGGGGTCTGATTACTAGACTTGCAGACAGACGTCAGACTACCTAGGCTGCTGACTGACAGCTCGTCGGAGAGGAGGTGCAGAGATGTCACCCACGTTCATCGGCACGATGTTCGTCGCCATACTGCTGCTTGCGTACTGGCGCCTGACGTTGATGGTGCTGGCGGCTGCGTTGCTCGCCGCAGTCGCGATCGGCCTCGGGCTCGTCCCGGACGACGTCGCGGCAAGCGCCGAGCGCTCGTCACCATCCGTCGAGCAGCCGGTCGACCCGACGGCTCCGATCCCGCCGGCGTTGCGAGCGGAGCCGCTGCGATAGGCGGACCGACCAACGATGATGCGGTCCGCCCTCCTATCCGTATCAAGCAGGAACCAGAATGGCCCACCCGAAGGGTATCCGGGCGGGCCATTCAACCGTCGTGCGCCTAGCTGCGGGTCACTCCTCGCCTGCTCCGGCCATGTCGACCGGCGGGGCGTCGGGCACGGTGAGGCTGGGCTTCGGCTCACCCCGGAAGGTGAACTTGGCCTTGTCATCGCCCGCCCGGGAACCCTCGGGGGCGTCGGGATCGATGCCCTCGACGTCGACGATCACGATCTGGCCGGAGGAGACCTCACCGAAGAGGATCTTCTCCGACAGCTGGTCCTCGATCTCGCGCTGGATGGTGCGGCGCAACGGACGCGCACCCAGCACGGGATCGAACCCGCGCCGCGCGAGCAGCCCCTTCGCCGCGGGGGTGAGCTCGATGGCCATGTCCTTGTTGGACAGCGCACCCTCCACCCGGGTGATCATCAAGTCGACCATCGTGATGATCTGAGCCTCGGTGAGCTGGTGGAACACCACGATATCGTCGATACGGTTGAGGAACTCCGGA
This sequence comes from Pseudonocardia sp., assembly GCA_050701055.1. Classification (GTDB taxonomy): domain Bacteria; phylum Actinomycetota; class Actinomycetes; order Mycobacteriales; family Pseudonocardiaceae; genus Pseudonocardia. Next base: position 11,377 of record JBOHEO010000014.1, read on the forward strand.
CGGAAGTGCTTCTTCAACTCATCGTTGACCTTGTTCTTCATCCGCTCGTAGTTCGACCCCGCATCGTTGCCCTGGGCGAACCCGAGACCCACCGCCTTGGAGATGTCCTGGGTCCCCAGATTCGACGTGAAGATGATCACCGTGTTCTTGAAGTCCACCGTCCGACCCTGACCATCGGTCAACCGACCATCCTCCAACACCTGCAACAGGGTGTTGTAGATCTCCTGATGCGCCTTCTCGATCTCATCGAACAACACCACCGAGAACGGCTTGCGCCGCACCTTCTCCGTCAGCTGCCCACCCTCCTCGTACCCCACATACCCCGGAGGGGCACCGAACAGCCGCGACGCGGTATAACGATCGTGGAACTCACCCATATCGATCTGGATCAGCGCATCGTCGGCACCGAACAAGAAGTTCGCCAACGCCTTGGACAGCTCGGTCTTCCCGACACCCGACGGACCAGCGAAGATGAACGAACCCGACGGACGCTTCGGATCCTTGAGCCCCGCCCGGGTACGACGGATCGCCTGGGAGACCGACCGGACCGCCTCCTCCTGACCGATGATCCGCTTATGGATCTCCTCCTCCATCTTCAGCAGCCGGGTGGTCTCCTCCTCGGTCAGCTTGAACACCGGAATACCCGTCCAGTTGGCCAGGACCTCAGCGATCTGCTCGTCATCGACCTCCGCGACCACATCGAGGTCCCCGGACTTCCACTGCTTCTCCCGCTCGGACTTACCCGCCAACAGCTGCTTCTCCGCATCACGCAGATGCGCCGCCCGCTCGAAGTCCTGCGCATCGATCGCCGACTCCTTGTCCCGACGCACACTCGCGATCTTCTCGTCGAACTCCCGCAGATCCGGCGGCGCGGTCATCCGCCGGATCCGCATCCGCGCACCAGCCTCATCGATCAGATCGATCGCCTTGTCCGGCAGGAACCGATCACTGATATACCGATCCGCCAACGTCGCCGCCGCAACCAACGCCGCATCCGTGATCGTCACCCGGTGATGAGCCTCATACCGGTCACGCAGACCCTTGAGGATCTCGATCGTATGCGCCACCGTCGGCTCCCCCACCTGGATCGGCTGGAACCGCCGCTCCAGAGCCGGATCCTTCTCCACATACTTGCGATACTCATCCAAGGTCGTCGCCCCCACCGTCTGCAGCTCACCACGAGCCAACATCGGCTTGAGGATGCTCGCCGCGTCGATCGCACCCTCCGCAGCCCCCGCCCCGACCAGGGTGTGGATCTCATCAATGAACAAGATGATGTCCCCCCGCGTACGGATCTCCTTGAGGACCTTCTTCAGACGCTCCTCGAAATCACCGCGATACCGCGAACCCGCCACCAACGACCCCAGATCAAGGGTGTACAGCTGCTTGTCCTTGAGCGTCTCCGGCACCTCACCCCGAACGATGTCCTGAGCCAACCCCTCCACCACCGCGGTCTTCCCCACCCCCGGCTCACCGATCAACACCGGGTTGTTCTTGGTCCTCCGCGACAGGACCTGCATCACCCGCTCGATCTCCTTCTCCCGACCGATCACCGGATCCAGCTTCCCCTCACGAGCCTGCTGAGTGAGATTACGACCGAACTGATCCAGCACCAACGACGACGACGGCGTACCCTCCCCCCGCCCACCGGACGTCCCCTCAGCGGGCTCCTTGCCCTGATAACCCGACAGCAACTGCAACACCTGCTGACGGACCCGGTTCAGATCCGCACCCAACTTCACCAGCACCTGCGCAGCAACCCCCTCACCCTCACGGATGAGACCGAGCAAGATATGCTCGGTACCGATGTAGTTGTGCCCCAGCTGCAACGCCTCACGCAACGACAGCTCCAACACCTTCTTCGCCCGCGGAGTGAACGGGATGTGCCCACTCGGCGCCTGCTGACCCTGCCCGATGATCTCCTCAACCTGCTGCCGAACCCCCTCCAACGCGATCCCCAGCGACTCCAGGGCCTTCGCCGCCACCCCCTCACCCTCATGGATCAGGCCAAGGAGGATGTGCTCGGTGCCGATATAGTTGTGGTTGAGCATCCTGGCCTCTTCCTGCGCCAGAACAACAACACGCCTCGCCCGGTCAGTGAACCTCTCGAACATCTACAACTCCTCGCCTGCTGCGTCCACACCTGCGGCACCTGCTGCGCCGCGGACACCCGATACCACTGTATCGGGCGGGTGGCGTTCGTCGCCCATGGCGCGGACCTTCTCGTGCACAACGGACGACCACCTCCGGACATTCCCGGGGGCGGTCGTCCTGGACAGACCTGGCTGCAGGGCGCGCGGCGAACGAGAGCCTACCCTCAGTTCTCCCGGTGGTACGCCCCGAGCACCTCGGCCGGGATCCGACCACGGTCGGAGACCTTCATCCCCCGCTTGCGCGCCCACTCACGGATGGCCTGGTTCTGCTCACGATCGATCGACGACCGCCGGCTCCCCGGCGCTGCGGAACCAGAACCGGAACCGGTTCGGCGACGCCCGGCGACCCGGCGACCCGCCGCGGCATGAGCGGCGAAAGCGTCGCGCAACCTGCTCGCATTGTCCTTCGACAGATCGATCTCATACATCTTGCCGTCGAGACCGAACTCAACTGTCTCGTCGGCGTCCTCGCCGTCCAGGTCGTCGACGAGCCGAATCTCCCGGATCTGCGCCACCGTCGCAGCCCTCCACGCTTCATCACAGTTCGTTGATAAGCGGCGACGCCGCTGCTGGGCACGATAGCTCCATTACGGTGACGCTGTCGAGTCGGACGGCCGGTTACCCCGGTTTGGTTACTCGGAACGCACCAGCGGGTACAGAATGTCTCCCGGATACCGCGTCCGGTCAACGTCATCAGCAGCCGGTCGACGCCCATTCCCATCCCGCCAGTCGGGGGCATTCGATACTCCATCACCTGCAGGAAGTCGTCGACCTGCATCGCCTCGCCGTCACCTGCCGCCGCGAGCAGCGACTGGGCGTAGAGTCGTTCCCGCTGCTCGACCGGGTCCACCAGCTCCGACACATGCCGGATGACCGGAGAACCGAACACCACGGCCGCGCTCGCGATCACCGGTGCCTGGGTTAGCTCGGCCATGTCGGCACGGGTCGCGTAGGCCTGGTAGGGCTCCATCATGGCGAACTCCGGTGAGTGCGTGGAGTCGATGCCCTCGTTTCCGGACGTTCCGATCGATCTCGAAGACGGGCTCGATACCGCCGACGACGCATCGCTTGAGGAACAGTTCCGGCGCGATCCGCCTCGCGGGCCTTCGCCGCGATCCGCACCACCCAGCACCCGCGGCCCGGCGAGGAGTCTCATGCCACCGGCGGGGGTGGCTCGGTCGCGCCGGTCATGATCGCCACAGCTTCGGCCATCGTGTGCGACTGCGGTGTGATCACGGTGGCCCGCCGGCCGAGTCGCTGGATGTGGATCCGGTCGGCGATGTCGAAGACATGGGGGATGTTGTGGCTGACCAGGATGACCGGCAGGCCATGGTCGCGGACGTCGCGGATGAGCTGGAGCACCCGGTCGCCCTCCTTGACCCCGAGCGCGGCGGTGGGTTCGTCGAGGATGACGACCTTGCTGCCGAACGCGGCGGCGCGGGCCACGGCGACACCCTGGCGTTGCCCGCCGGAGAGACTCTCGACGGTCTGACCGATGTCCTGCAGGGTCGAGATGCCGAGCTCGCTCATCTGCCGGCGGGCAACCTGGCGCATGTGCTTGCGGTCGAGCATCCGGAGCAACGACCCGAGGAACCCGGGTCTGCGTACCTCCCGGCCGAGGAACAGGTTCTCGGCGATGTCAAGGCCGGGTGCGACGGCGAGGGTCTGGTAGACGGTCTCGATCCCGGCGCGGCGGGCGTCCATCGGGCTCGTGAAGTGAACCGGTGTGCCGTCGAGCAGGATCTCGCCACTGTCGGGGAGCAGCGCCCCGCACAGGGCCTTGATCAGGCTGGTCTTGCCTGCCCCGTTGTCCCCGATGACGGCGAGGACCTCCCCGGGATAGAGCTCGAGATCGCTACCCGCGATGGCAGTCACCGGGCCGTACCGCTTGACCAGACCCCTGGCCTGCAGCACCGGCTGGCACACGGCCGTGGCCGGGCGCGGCACTGCGGGGGGAGGTTCGGGGGCGGTCACGGGTTCACCCTCCTGATCCACTGGTCGATGGCGACCGCGGCCAGGACGAGCAGGCCGATCGCGAAGCCCTGCCAGACCACATCGACCCCACCGAGCTGTAGCCCGTTGCGGAACACCCCGACGATGAGCGCACCGATCAATGTACCCAGGACAGCGCCGCGGCCACCGAAAAGGCTCGTGCCGCCGATCACGACGGCGGTGATGGAGTCGAGGTTGTACTCCACGCCGACGGTGGGGCTGGCCGAGGCCAGCCGCCCGATCAGGATCCAGGACCCGATCGCGTAGAGCCCACCGGCGACCAGGTAGACCGAGAACAGCACCCGGCCGGTCCGGACCCCGGCCAGCCGGGCAGCCTCGATGTCATCACCGGTGGCATAGACGTGCTTGCCCCAGGCGGTGTTGCCCAGCGCGTGGAAGAACACCGCGAACAGCCCCAGCATGATGATCGAGCCGTAGGTGAGCCGGAACTCGCCGACCGGGATGATGTTCCCGGTGAACGTCATGATCGCCGGCATGTCCGAGCCGCGAACCGTCTCGCTGCGGGAGACCACGGAATTGAGGGAGAAGAAGATGCTCAACGTGGCGAGGGTGACGATGAACGGCGGCAGGCTCAGGCGGGTGACCAGCAGCCCGTTGATCGCACCCATCCCGGCGCCGAGCAGGAACCCGATCAGCAGTGCGAGGGCGCCAGGCACCCCGAGCTCGGTCGCGATGACGGCCATCAGGATCGAGGAGAACACCGCGATCGCACCGACCGACAGATCGACACCCGCGGTCAGGATGACGAGGGTCTGCCCCAACGCCAGCACCGCGATCACCGTGACCTGTTGCAGCACCAGCCCGAGGTTGGCCGCGGAGAGGAAACGATCGGACAGCACGGAGAACGCGAGCATCGCGACCACCAGCACCGCGAGCGGCCCGAGGGTCGGGTGGGCATGTAGAACGTGCTGGACCCGCTGGAGCACCCCTGCCGGCACCGTCAGCCCCAGCAGTTCTGCATGCCGAATGCGGTGTCCCGGGCGGTGACGCCTGCCTGGGGCTGGTCGGTGATCAGCTCGACGCCGGTGTCGACGAAGTCCTTGCCGGCCGACGTCGTGGGCTGGGCGCCGTTCCTGGCGAACGCGGAGATCGCCTCGATGCCGAGCGAGGCCATCTTCAGCGGGTACTGCTGTGACGTGGCGGCGATCACCCCGCCCCTGACGTCGGCCACGCCCGAGCAACCGCCGTCGACCGAGACGATGGTGACGTCGGTTTCCTTCCCGGCCGCCTTGAGCGCCTGGTAGGCGCCGGCGGCGGACAGCTCGTTGACCGTGTAGAGCAGGTTGATCGTCGGGTCCTGCTGCAGCAGGTTCTCCATCGCGGTACGGCCGCCCTCCTCCGCGCCGGCGGTCACGCCGTGCCCGACGATCCGCGGGTCGGTCTCATCGCCGATCACCGCCTGGTCCACGACGTCGACCCCGAAGCCCTCCAGGAAGCCCTGGTCGCGCTGGACGTCCACGGACACCTGCTCCGCATTGAGGTTCAGCATCGCGATCCGGGCCGGCTTGCCCTCGGCGTCGAACTTCGCCTTCGCCCACCGCCCGATCAGCAGCCCGGCCTGGTAGTTGTCCGTGGCGAAGGTGGCGTCGACCGCATCGGCGGGCTCGGTCGGGGTGTCTAGGGCGATCACCAGAAGCCCGGCCTGCCTGGCCCTGTCGATCGCCGGGACGATCGCCTCGGAGTCGTTCGCGATGATCAGGAAACCCACGGCACCTGCCGAGATCAGGTTCTCGATGGCCTGCACCTGCGTCTCGTTGTCGCCGTCCTTCCTCCCCGCGAAGCTCTGCAAGCTCACCCCCTGGGCGGCCGCCGCATCCTCGGCGCCTTGCTTCATCTTCACGAAGAACGGGTTCGTGTCGGTCTTGGTGATCAGGCCGACGATCGGCTGCTCGCCGGCACCACCACCGGCGGACCCGCCACCGCAAGCGGTGAGAGACAGCGATACGGCGAGGCCGGCGGCGAGCAGGCCGGCCCGGCGCGTGGTTGATGCGATCATGATCTCGCAACCTTCCATGTCGACGAGTCGCTGTCATCCGAATAGACCGGCCGTGATCGTTCGGAGACGGAGGGGAGTGCTGGGCCCTGGTCAGCGAGCCGGCCGACCGCGACATCACGTACGCGCGGATCCGCGACTACCTCGCGACGCGCCCGGAGATCGGCGGCTCCTTCGAGCTCCCGCTGGTGACCACGGTGCTCCGCACGTTGCGCAGGTAGGCCAACCGCAGCCCGAGCAAGGTGAGGTCGGGCACGAACTCGGTGATCGTCTCCGACTCCCCCGCCATCAGCGGCGCGAGCCCACCGGTGCCCAGCACCGTGACCGGGGCGGCCTTGGGCCCGAGCTCGGCGAGGATCCGCCGGACCAGCCCGTCCACCTGCCCGGCGAAGCCGTACAGCACCCCGGACTGCAGGCATTCCACGGTGTTCTTGCCGATCACCGAACGCGGCCGGACCAGCTCGACCGCACTCAGTGCCGCGGCCCGCGTCGCGAGGGCCTCCAGCGAGATCTCGATCCCCGGCGCCAACGCCCCGCCGAGGAACTCGCCGCGTGCCGACACGACGTCGATGTTGGTCGAGGTGCCGAAGTCGACGACCACGCACGCGGTGCCGTAGAGGCGGTGCGCGGCCAGCGTGTTCATCACCCGGTCCGCACCGACCTCGCGGGGGTTGTCGACGAGCAGCGGCACGCCGGTCCGCACCCCCGGACCGATGATGACGCTGGGCAGGGCGTCGGGGCGATCCAGCAGCAGTCGCAGCTCCCGCAACAGGCTGGGCACGGTGGACAGCGCCGCGATCCCGCCCACCTCCGGCGCGGATCGACCGAGCAATCCGCGGATCGCCACCTCCAGCTCGTCGGCGGTCATCCGGGGATCCGTGCGCATCCGCCAGTCCTGCACTAGCGACGGGCGGGCACCGTCGGCGTTGTCCTCGCCGTAGATGCCTAGCGCGATCTGGGTGTTACCGACGTCCACGCAGAGCAGCACCGCGACTCCCGGCTCAGCGCTGCGCGAGCACGAGGGAGCCGGGGAGCAGTCCCGAGCCCGCCGGCGCGTGCCCCGGGTCGCTGCCCTCGTCGAGGATCCTGTTGAACGAGTCGACGAATACCACCCTGGGGGTGTAGGACCTGAGCTCGGCCTCGTCCATCTGCGCGTAGGAGATGAGGATGACGAGGTCGTCGGCTCGAACCAGGTGCGCGGCCGCCCCGTTGACGCCGATCACGCCGCTCCCCCGCTCGCCGGGGATCACGTACGTCTCCAGGCGAGCGCCGTTGGTGATGTCGACGATCGCCACCTGCTCGCCCTCGATCAGGTCGGCGGCCTCCATCAGGTCCCGGTCGACGGTGACCGACCCGACGTAGTGGAGGTCGGCGCGGGTCACCGTCGCCCGGTGGATCTTCGACTTCATCATGGTGCGGAACATCGGCTCCTCCTACAACTGCACCGGTCCTACAGCTGCACCGGAATATTGTCGATCAACCGGGTCGTCCCCAACCGCGCGGCTACCAGCAGGCGGGCTCGTCCGGCCGCCGGATCGGGACCGAGCTCCGGATCTCGGAGCTCCAGGTACTCCACCCGCAGGGCGGGTTCTGCCGCGAGCACCGCCCGGGCGGCGTCCAGCACGGCTGTCGGGCCGCGCGCCGACACTCCGGCCCCCGCGGTCAGCGCGCGGTGCAGCGCGGCCGCGCGGGATCGCTCGTCCGCGCACAGGTACGCGTTGCGCGAGGACAGCGCGAGGCCGTCGCGTTCCCGCACGGTCGGCACCCCGACCACCGCCGACGGAAAGTCCAGGTCACGCGCCATCTTCTTGATCAGCACGAGCTGCTGGTAGTCCTTCTCGCCGAAGAACGCGATGTCGGGGGTGACGACGTGGAAGAGCTTCGCGACGACGGTGAGCACCCCGGCGAAGTGCCCGGGACGGGCGGCGCCCTCGAGCTGCGCACCCAACGCGCCAGGGGAGACCGTGGTGTCGGCGCCGGGCGGATAGACCTCGTCGACGGACGGGATGAACACCAGCTCGACGCCCTCCTCCCGGCACACCTCCAGGTCGATGTCCCGTGGCCGCGGGTAGCGCTCCAGATCCTCGCCAGCGGCGAACTGCAGCGGATTGACAAAGATCGACACCGCGGTGACCGTCTCGCCCGGGGTCCTGCGCGCGTGCCTGATCAGCTCACGGTGACCTTGGTGCAGGGCGCCCATCGTCGGCACCAGCGCGACCTTGCGACCGGTGGCGCACAGTGCCCGGGTGACGGACGTGAGCTCCGCGGACGAGGAGTGGACGGTGAGCCGACCGGGCCGGTATCCGCCTCGGGTACGGGCGGTCGTCATCGCTGCTCCAGGATCGTCAGCACGTCATGGGCGGCATCGGCGGGAAGCAGCCCGGCCTGTGCAGCCCGGCGGGCGGTGCGCCCGGCCAGCGCCCGGTAGGTCCGCGCGAGGTCGGGGTTCACCGCGTCCAGCTCACGGAGGTGGACGCGCACGGTGGCAGCATCGCCGCGGGCAACCGGACCGGTCAGCGCCCGGTCGCCGTGGCGCAGCGCGTTGTCCAACGCAGCGGACAGCAGGGGTGCGATCAGCCGCTCGGCCGGTCGTACCCCGGCCTGCTCCAGGGCCTCGACACAGTCGCGAACGAGGGTGACCAGATGGTTCGCGCCGTGCGCGAGGGCTGCGTGGTAGAGCGGGCGGACCTCCTCGGCGATCCGCACCGGCTCGGCGCCCATTTCCACGACGAGCACCTCGCCCACGCTCCAGGCAGCCTCGTCGTCGGCGACAGCCGTCACCCCGACCGAACAGCCGGCCAACCGGGCGACGTCCTCCGCGCGTCCGGTGAAGGTCATCACCGGGTGCAGCGCGAGCGGGAGGACCCCGTGCTCGGCGGCGGGGGCGAGCACCGCAACGCCCTGCGCGCCACAGGTGTGCACGACGATCTGGCCGGGGCGGAAGCACCCGGCCGCGGCAAGCCCGCGAACCAGACCGGGTAGCACGTCGTCCGGAACGGCGAGCAGCGCAAGGTCGCAGCGGGCGACGACGTCGTCCGGCGCGCGCAGGGGTACCTCGGGCAACAGGGCGCCGGCGCGGTTCACCGACGCGCGCGAGACCCCCGAGGTGGCGACCACCCGGTGTCCGGCGGCGGTCCACGCCGCGCCGAGGACCGCACCGACCCGTCCGGCGGAGACCACCCCGACCGCGAGCCGGGCAGGCCGGCCAGCACGCACCATCCCATCTCCTCGCTCGTTCCAGTCCCGCTCGGCGGGTACCAGACGACCGTCGACGCCCAAGATGGCGACGCCAGCACAGGGTAGACGCGCCCACCCCCGGCGGCCCCCCACCGTGACCGGCTTCACCAGAGTGAGTACCTCCCCGTCCCCGGGGTGCGACATGGCCCCATGTCGCTGTTCGGCTGCCTGACCGATCAGCGACCTGCGACCCTGTCGCGCTCAGCGGTGCGGGCCCGGGTCAGGCGGGCGGAGTGGGGGTGGGGTGAGCGGGGGTGGGGGGCGGCCCGGTTGAGGTGGGGCCCAGCCGGGGGGTGGGGGGTGGCGCCAGGCAGCGGCGAGAGCGCCGGGCGTACCGATCGCGCGGGCCCGGGCGGCGAACAGGTCGGCGAGCATCCGGTCGTGCCAGTACGGACCGGAGCTCCCGACTGAGCCGCGCGTCATCCGGGCCCGCAGGAACGCCAGTTCCGTCACCGCCGCCTGGTAGTCCACCACCGTCTTCGCCGCGGCCTTCCCGGACCGCCGACCCACAGCGGCGCGCCAGCCGCGCCGCCCGGCCAGACTGGCCAGCAACGGCACCTCGCTGACAGCGATCCAGCCGGCCTGGGCGAACCCGGGCAGCTGATCGGCCACGATCCGCTGCTCACGGCGGCGTTGCCACACGATCACGGCGACCATCCCGAAGAACAGCGGCACCATGACGAGCGCGTAGACACCCAGGAACGCGCCGCCGCCGAAGATCGTGGCCGACCCGTTCCACAGGGCATGCAGGGTGACCGCGAGCAGGTAGCCGACGGCCACCGCGACCACCCGCACGGCCACGCTGCGGCTCGGGGCGGCGATCCCCGCCCCGATGCCGATCATCGCGGTGAACAGCGGGTGCGCGAACGGTGCCAGCACCCCGCGCAGGAACAGCACGACCAGCACACCCCCGCTCTGCCCGATCAGGCCGTCCTCGACGAACGCCCGGCCCACGTAGAGGATGTTCTCGGTGAAGGCGAAACCGGCGGCGACGAGGCCCGCGTAGACGATCCCGTCCACGACACCGTCGAACTCGCGACGTCGGAAGATGAGCAGGCCGACCAGGAACGCGCCCTTCATCGCCTCCTCGACGACGGGAGCGACGATCGTGGCGCCGATCACGTCGCCGCTGCCCCGCCCGAGTACCTCGTCAGCGGCCGCCGTGGCACTACTGTTGATGATCAACGACGAGAGTGCGGCGAAGGACGCCCCCCAACCGAACGCGAGCAGCAGCAGCCGCGGTGGTTCGGGTTCCCACCGATCGACCCAGAGGAAGGCCGCGACCACCGGCCCGACCGGCAGCAGCGCACCGAGCGCGCCGACCACGACGCCGCCCGGACCCACCGTGGTGCCCACCAGACCGAGCACCACGAGCCCACAGATGCCGAGCACGATCAGTCCGAGAACCGGGCCGAGCACGCCACGGCGCTGCTGCCCCTGGGTCGGCACGGGCGTCCCCCACCTGGCCGAGTGGGGAGCGCCCCGTGCTGCGGTCATGGTCGGAAAGCCTACGGGTGATCGGTACGGTGCCGCGCCTACTCCGGGGGGTGGTCCCGGCGCTGGTCCTCCGGGGTCCGGCAGCACCGCTCGAGCCAGAGCGCTCCGGCCACCAGCCCGAGCGCGCAGAGCAGCCCTACCCCGGCAGCGGCCGAGTCGGTGGCGGCGGCGGCGATGTCGGCGCCGCGCGGCAGCACGTGGACCAGCAACCCGGTCCACGCCCCCACCATGATCGCCCCACCCACCGCTGAAGCCTTGGCCACCAGCACCGCCCGGGCCGCGACCAGCGGCTGTACCGGGCTCGTGCCCGGGCGGCGCCGGATCCGGTCGCGCAACGCACTGCCCGCCACGGCCTCGGCGAGCCCGAGCACCCCAAGCGTTGCGCCGGCGAGCAGCGGGAACGCGGGTAGCGAGCCGTAGCTCAACCGGACGGCGAGGTTCACCAGCAGGGCAGTGACGAGCCCAGTCACCAGCAGATCCCTCGCCCGGGTGGGTGTCATGCCGGCACCGGCACCAGGTCACGTGCTCCGGTGGTCACGCCGGCACCAGCACCAGGTCATCGCGCCGCAGCACACCGGCCTCGGCGTCTCGGCCCAGCGCGGCCAGCAGCGCGGCGACGGGGCCGTGACCGGGCAACGCCGCGGGTGGATCGAGATCCAGCCACGGCCGGAGCACCGTGACCCGCGAAGCGGTGCCGGGATGGGGCAGGAGCAGATCAGGGTGATCGCTGTACACCGGTCCGCCGGGACCGTCGACCGTGACCACGTCGACATCGAGCGTGCGGGGGCCCCAGCGCACGTCGCGCACCCGGCCGGCGGCGTCCTCCAGGTGCTGCCCGGCGCGGAGCCACCCCCACTCGTCGGTGGCGTCGTCGTCGACCACGATCACCGCATTGAGGAACGGGCCCTGCTCGACGCCGCCCCACGGCGCCGTCTCGTACACCGGCGACGCCGCGACGAGCACGCCGGCCAACTGCTCAACGACACCGCGCAAGTAGGCGAGCCGATCGCCGAGGTTCGAGCCCAGGGAGAGCACGGCGCGGCTCATCGGACAACCTCGGTGTCGATGCGCGCTTCGCCGGCGCTGCGCGCGGCGCGCCAACGGCGCACCACCACCGCGACGTCGGCGAAGTCCAGCGGGATCGGGGCCTGCGGCTTGTGCACGGTGACCTCCACGGCGAGCACCCGCCCGTCGGACAGCACGTCGTCGGCGACGCGCCCGGCCACGGTTTCGATCAGATCGCACGGTGCACCTCCGACGATCGCCGCGACCCGCCCGGCCAGCGCACCGTAGTCGAGTGTGTCGGCCAGGTCGTCGGAGGCGGCGGCCGCCCGCAGGTCCAGCGATGCGACGACGTCCACGACGAAGTCCTGGCCGTCGCGGCGTTCCTCGGCGAACACCCCGTGCCGGCCGCGCACCCGCAGGCCCCGCAGCTCGATCCGGTCGGTCACGGCACCTCCGCACCGACGCTCGCCGCCGTATCGAGCCACGCCGCGCTCACCACCGCGGCGTCCATCGACGACCCCACGTCATGCACTCGCACCCCCCACACCCCCGCCTGTGCCGCCAGCGCAGTGACCACCGCGGTGGCCACCTCGCGCCCGGCCGCCGGCCGCGGATCGCCGTCGTCGTCGGCCAGCAGCTCACCCAGGAAACGCTTGCGGGACGCGCCGACCAGCACCGGGAGACCCAGGGCGACGAGCACGTCGAGCCTGCGCAGCAACGCCCAGTTGTGCGTCGCGGTCTTGGCGAAACCCAGGCCGGGGTCCAGCACCAGCCGGCTCGGGTCGACCCCGGCCGACACGGCCGCGTCGGCCCTGGCGGCGAGCTCGGCGCGGACCTCGGCCACGACGTCGCCGTAGCAGGCAAGGGAGTGCATCCGGTCGCTGTGCCCGCGCCAGTGCATGAGGATCCACGGCACCTCGGCGGACGCGACGACCGCTGCCATCGCCGGATCGGCCAGCCCGCCCGAGACGTCGTTAACCACCGATGCCCCGACATCCAGGGCCGCAGCGGCCACTGCGGCGCGGGTCGTGTCGATGCTGACCCGCACACCCGCGGCAACCAGTTCACGGATCACCGGCAACGCCCGCGCTCGCTCGACGTCGGCTTCCACCCGCCCCGCGCCCGGCCGGGTCGACTCCCCGCCGACGTCCACCAGGTCCGCGCCGGCGTCACGCATCGCGATGCCGTGGGCGACGGCGTGCCCGCGGTCCAGGAAGCAGCCGCCGTCGGAGAAGGAATCGGGCGTGACGTTGAGGACCCCGACGACCACGCAACGTCGCGGCCGCGGCAACGGGTTCACATCGGCGGGCACGCGCTCACCCGCTTCGGATGAGCGACAGTGCCTCGGCCCGCGACGACGGCGAGGTCTGGAACAGCCCACGCACCGCGGAGGTGAGTGTGCGCGACCCGGGCTTCTTGATCCCCCGCATCCCCATGCACAGATGCTCGGCCTCGATCACGACCATGACCCCGCGCGGATCGAGTTTGCGGACCATCGCATCGGCGACCTGGCCGGTAAGCCGTTCCTGGACCTGGGGACGCCGGGCGTAGAGGTCGACCAGCCGGGCGAGCTTGCTGAGACCGGTGACCCGACCACTGACCGACGGGATGTAGCCGACGTGCGCCATACCGTGAAATGGCACCAGGTGATGCTCACACAGCGAAAAGATCGGAATGTCCTTCACCATGATGAGCTCCTGGTGGTCCTCGTCGAACGTCTTGTCGAGGACCGAGTCCGGGTTGGCATAGAGCCCGGCGAAGATCTCCTCGTAGGACCGGGCCACCCTGGCCGGGGTCTCCCGCAGGCCTTCGCGGTCCGGGTCCTCGCCACATGCCAGCAGCAGCTCCCGGACTGCGGCCTCGGCCCGTGGGAGATCCATCACCGGGCGGCCGTCACCGGGCGCGCTGCCACCCACTACCGCACCGCCCTGCGCTGGTCGGACTTGCGCTGCTGGTCGGACTGCGCTGGTCGGCCCGGTGCTGGTCGGCTCAGTGCGAGCTGCCCGAGTTGTTCGAACCGTCGCGCTCCGGATCGGTTCGCGTGCCGTTGTGCGGCGGTTCGGTGGTCGACGGCGGCCAGGACTGCCCGGCCGGGGTGGTGGCCGGGCGCCAGTCCGGCGGTGCGCCGTAGTTGGGCAGCACGGAGTGCGGTTGGTGCCGGTCCGGGTGCTGGCGTTGCGGCGGAGCCTGGCCGGGGCTGCCCGGGTGGCCGTTGGGCCCGGGCCCGGGGACCGGTGCCGCACTGCTCGGTGGACCTGGTGCCGGCAGCCCATGTGCACCGCCGGGGAACGACCCGACCGGAGTGGGCTCGCGGTCGGGCCCGACGGCGGGCGGCCACGGCTCGCCACGCTCGCGCGCGCGTTCACCCGGGGTCAGGATCGGCGGCTTGTCCGACGGGGTGCGGCCGCCGAAGTCGTTGAACGCGGTGATCCGCGGGCGCTTCTCCACCCGGTCGAAGATGCGCTCCAGGTCGGTGCGGGTGAGCGTCTCCTTCTCCAGGAGCTCGAAGACGAGCTCGTCGAGGATGTCGCGGTAGGTGTTGAGGATGTCCCAGGCCTCGGTGTGCGCCGCCTCGATGAGCGCCCGAACCTCCTCGTCGATCTCGTGGGCGACCTCGAGGGAGTAGTCAGCCTGGTTGCCCATCGACCGCCCGAGGAACGGGTCGCCCTGCTCCCGGCCATAGCGCACGGCGCCGAGGCGGGCGCTCATCCCGTACTCGGTGACCATCGCCTTGGCGATCTTGGTGGCCTGGTCGATGTCGGAGGACGCGCCGGTGGTGGGCTCGTGGAAGACGAGTTCCTCCGCGGAGCGCCCACCCATGGCGAACACCAGACGCGCGATCATCTCCGAGCGCGTCATCAGGCCCTTGTCGTCCTCGGGAACGACGAGGGCGTGGCCACCGGTGCGTCCGCGCGGCAGGATCGTCAGCTTGTAGACCGGTTCCAGGTCGGGCATGGCCCACGCGGCGAGGGCGTGTCCACCCTCGTGGTAGGCCGTGATCTTGCGCTCCTGCTCGGAGATGATCTTACCCTTGCGACGGGGCCCGCCGACGACCCGGTCGACAGCCTCCTCCAGCGCCACCGCGGTGATCTGGGTGCCGTTCTCCCTCGCGGTGAGCAGGGCCCCCTCGTTGATGACGTTGGCCAGGTCGGCGCCCGACATGCCGACCGTGCGCTTGGCGAGCATCCGCAGGTCGACGTCGGGATCCAACGGCTTGCCCTTGGAGTGCACCTCCAGAATCGCCCTGCGCCCGGCCAGATCGGGAGCGCCGACGGGGATCTGCCGGTCGAAACGGCCCGGCCGCAGCAGCGCGGGGTCGAGGATGTCCGGCCGATTCGTGGCGGCGATCAGTATGATGCCACCGCGGGCGTCGAAGCCGTCCATCTCGACCAGGAGCTGGTTGAGGGTCTGCTCGCGCTCGTCGTGCCCACCGCCCAGGCCGGCACCGCGTTGGCGGCCGACGGCGTCGATCTCGTCCACGAAGATGATGCACGGGGAGTTCTGCTTGGCCTGCTCGAAGAGGTCCCGGACCCGCGACGCCCCCACCCCGACGAACATCTCCACGAAGTCCGACCCGGAGATCGTGTAGAACGGCACCCCCGCCTCGCCGGCCACGGCCCGCGCCAGCAGCGTCTTGCCGGTGCCGGGTGGCCCGTACAGCAGCACACCCTTGGGAATCTTCGCGCCGAGGGCCTGGTAGCGGCCCGGGTTCTGCAGGAAGTCCTTGATCTCCTCCAGCTCCTCGACCGCCTCGTCCGCGCCCGCGACATCGGCGAACGTGGTCTTCGGCATGTCCTTGTTGAGCTGCTTGGCCTTCGACTTGCCGAAGGACATGACCCGGTTGCCGCCACCCTGGGCGTTGTTCATCATCCAGAACAGGATGAGCAGCACCAGGCCCAGCGGGACCAGGTAGATCAGCATCGTGACCAGGAACGACTCCTGGCGGACGGTCGTGTCGAAGCTCGGGTTGCTGCCGGCGTCCTGCAACGAGACGAAGATCTCGTCGCCCACCTGCAGCGGGTACTGGGTGATGATCTTCTCGGCACCCTCGACCGGCTGGTTCAAGGTGAGGCGTAGCCGCTGCTCCTTGTCCTCGATCAGCGCGTCGCGGACGTTGCCGCCGGAGATCTGCGCGAGAGCGGTGGACGTCGGCACCTGCGTGTAGCCGCGCGTGTCGTCGAACAGGACGCTGAACGTGAAGTAGACCAGGATCGCGACGAGGATCCAGGTGACGGGGTTACGGAGCAGGCGCTTGCGGTCCATGCAGCTTCGGCCTGGTTCGGCCTTCACCTTCCCTGACGAGATCCACCGACGGTGCCGTTCGACGGCAGCGGCACCCAACGGCACCGGCGTCCAACGGCAGCGACATCCGACGGCAGCGGCATGTGACGACGACAGCCCGCCACATGCCGATCGGCCTTGAGTCCGCCAGGATAGCGGTCCACCGGCCTGCCTGCGCTGCGGTGCCGCCGAGCTCACCATCGCGAGTGCGCGTCCCGATAACGCGCCGCCCGGTCCGGCGGTTCCCAGGGGCGTCCACCGCTGCCGAGATCACTACGAAGGAGTGGTAACCCGGCACGTACCGGCGTCGTTAACCCCCCGATACGTGCGAGTGGGGACGGGAACTTCCTCCCGTCAAGGCAGGGGGAGTGCAGATGATCGTCAGGTCCGGGGCACGGTTCCGGGGGCTGGCCGCGGCCGCCGCAACGGTCGGGATGGTCGCCCTCGCGGTGATCGTCGCCCCGGTCGCCACTGCGGCGCCGGACGAGGGGCCGGGCGACGGGCAGGCATCTGTGAAGAGCTCGGCGATCCGTCCGGGTGTGGTGACCGAGAGCGAAGGCGGCGGCGGCTGCACCTCCAACTTCATCTTCACCAGCGGCGACAAGACGTTCATCGGGCAGGCTGCGCACTGCGCCGGCACCGGTGACGCCACCGAGATCGACGGCTGCAACGCAGGCAGCACCCCGATCGGCACGATCGTCGTCATCAAGGCCAACGACGGTACCGACCGGATCGGCAAGCTCGCCTACAGCTCCTGGCTGACGATGCAGAAGATCGGCGAGAAAGACGAGAACGCCTGCCAGTTCAACGACTTCGCACTGGTCGAGCTGACCAAGGCCGACAAGGCCGACGTCAACCCCACCGTGCCGTTCTTCGGCGGCCCGAAGGGCCTCGACAGGGGTGGCGTGGCGGAGGGAGAGCAGGTCTTCAGCTACGGGAACTCCCCGCTCCGCCAGGGCATCAGCCAGCTCAGCCCCAAACAGGGGCAGAACGTGGGCGACTTCGGAGCAGGGTGGAGTCACGAGGTCGTCACGCCGCTCACACCAGGCGTTCCGGGCGACTCGGGAAGCGGCTTCCTCGACTCCGACGGTGACGCGATGGGCGTCCTGAGCACCCTCAACCTCGCACCGCTGCCGGGCACCAACGGCGTGGCCGACATGGCGAAGGCCCTCGACTACGCCAACGCCCACGGGGGTCTCGGCGAGATCGAGCTGGTACTGGGCACCGGGTGATGATTCACCTGACGAACGGCCCGTGCGGAATCCTGCACGGGCCGTTCACGTGTCTCAGGCGTAGACGGCCGGATCCAGGGTCCCGATGAACGGCAGGTCTCGGTAGCGCTCGGCGTAGTCCAGGCCGTAGCCGACGACGAACTCGTTCGGGATGTCGAAGCCGACGTACTCGACCGGCACATCCACGGTGACGGCATCCGGCTTGCGGAGCAGCGTGCACACCCGCAGCGATGCGGGACGACGCGATTCCAGGTTCTTCAGCAGCCATGACAACGTCAGCCCGGAGTCGATGATGTCCTCGACGATCAACACATGTCGATCGGCGATGTCGCGGTCCAGATCCTTGAGGATGCGGACCACCCCGGATGACGAGGCGGCCGAGCCGTAGGAGCTCACGGCCATGAACTCCAGCTGCACCGGCAGCGGCAACGCCCTGGCCAGGTCGGTCATGAACATGACCGCGCCCTTGAGCACGCCGACGAGCACCAGGTCCGCGTCGCGGCCGCCCGCACAGTCCTGCCCGTAGTCCCGCCCGATCTTCTCCGCAAGCTCGGCCGTCCGTTCCCGAATCGCCTGTTCGGTGACAAGCACGGACGCGATGTCACCGTCGTACACGGGGTGGGCCTCCATCGGGACTCGTGGTTCGGCCCCTGACCTCAGGACCTCGGTGCTGACCGGTGACCACCGGGCCGGGCGCAGGAGTAGCCTGCCATGACCACGAACCAGCTCCAACCCGCCAGGAAGGGCGACGGCCGCTCGCCCGGCGGTTCGGGCGGCGACGACATCGGCAACCCGCAGCTGCATATCGGTGAGTCCGGTCACGCCGGCGGCCTGTAGCCACGCGCGCAATACCCGCCGGCGCACGGCCGGGGGTGCCGCGAGCACCGGTTCCGGGTGCAGTGCCGCACCGTCCCGAGCTGTCGCGAGTACCGAGATCGCGATCGCGTCGAGGGCCTCGGTGTCCTCGCGCAGCTGCAACGCCGTGCGGGCCAGCGCGGTCGCGACGCCGCCGGCCAGCGCGTCTTCGAGCAACGGCAGCACCTCACACCGCAGCCGAACCCGGGTGAACCGCGGGTCGGTGTTGTGCGGGTCGTCCCAGACCGGCAGGTCCAATGCGGCACAGGCCGCCCGGGTGACCGTGCGGCGCACCCCGAGCAGCGGCCGCAGCCACGGTGGGTCCCAGCCCCGCATCCCGGCCAGTGAGCGCGCCCCTGATCCACGGCCGAGCCCGAGCAGCACGGTCTCGGCCTGGTCGTCGAGGGTGTGACCGAGCAGCACCGCTGAGTCCGGATGGGGGCGGGCGGCGCGCAGTGCGGCGTACCGGGCGCGGCGGGCGGCCGCCTCCGGCCCACCGCCGCCGCTCACCTGAACCGCGTGAACCGACGCCGTAGCACCGAGCGCGACCGCGAGCTCGGCGGTGTCCCGGGCCTGTCGATCAGAACCCTCCTGGAGGCCGTGGTCGACGATGGCCGCATGTACCGGCGGCTGGGCGGCTCCGCGCACCGCTACGGCAGCGGTGAGCAGCGCGAGCGAGTCGGCGCCACCGGAGCAGGCCACCACCGGCGGGGCGGCCCGGGGGCCGGCGTCGAGCCCGGCCAGCACGGCGCGGACCGCCCGCCGCACCTCGGCTACCGCCTGGTCAAGGCCCGATCGGCGCGGTGCACGGTCGACGCTCATGGACACACGATCGCATAGCGGGTTCAGTACACCCGACCCCGCCAGCACCGCGAGTTGCCCGATCCAGCACGGCGAGTTGCCCGATCCAGCACGCTGCCGCTGCCGTGCCTGACGAATTCGCCGTACCCAACGGGTGAACTCGCCGTGTCCGATCGGCGAACTCGCCGTGCTGGTTTGCGGAACTCGCGGTCAGGTGGTGCGGTTGAGCCAGGCTGCGGGGTCGGCCAGTTCGGCCCTCGTGGGGAGGGTGTCGGGGCTGGTCCAGACGCGGTTGAAGCCGTCCATGCCGACGGCATCCACGACGTGGCGGGTGAAGGCCGAGCCGACCGCGTACTGGCGGACCTTCGCCTCCACACCCAGCAGTGCCCGCAACAGCCGGTCCATCAGGCCGCCACCGCTGCGGCGGGCGGTGAAGCGAGACCGGATGGTGGCGACGCTGGGCACCACCTCGGGACCGGCGGCGTCCATCACATGATCGGCGTGGCCCTCCAGCAGCGTGGTGAGGGCGAGCAGGCGGTCCAGCACCTCGCGCTGCTCGGGACCCTGCAGCAGCTCGATGAGCGCCAACGAGTCACCCCCGGACGTGCGCAATGCGCGGACCGCGTCGGGTAACCGCTCGAACACTCCGCCCCGTCCCCCATCGGGAACCGACAGGAAGCGGCTCACCTCGACGCCGAAGTAGTCACGCAGCCACGGCACGGCGGTGAACTGCAACCGGTGCGTGGCCTCGTGCAGGCACACCCAGAGGCCGAAGTCGGCGGCCGGGACGTCAAGCGCTCGCTGCGCGGCGTGCACGTTCGGCGCCACCAGCAGGAGCCGCCCCTCCCCGTCCGCTCCACCGAACGGGTCGTACTGGCCGAGCACCCGGGCGCCGAGGTAGGCCAGTACGCCCCCGACCTGCAGCCCGGCCGCGGTACCGGTGACCGCGCGAGCCGTCCGGGACACCGCCGGAAGCTGAGCGCCGGCAGTGAGTGCCGCCATCCCGTGCACGGCGGCAGCGGCCCATCCCGGGCGATCCACGACATCGGCCGGTAGCAGCGGCAGGCCTGCACCCAGACCTGTGACGGCGCGGACATGGCCCTCCGCGATCACCGCATCCGAACGCAGCTGGGCAACCAGCTCAGCGGCTTCGGCGGGCTCGACCGCGGGCCCGGCCGCGACCAGTCGGATGGCGGTGCGGCGAGCGAGGTCCCAGTCCACCGGTAGGCCCGCCGGAGCTGCCTCGTCGGGAGTGGTCAGGACACGATCGGTAGGCTGAGACACCCACCCTACGCTACGCACCGTGCCGCCCGATGCGCACGCTCAGTGCCGCCCGCGGACGTCAACAGGGTGGCCACCTGGCCATTGGGAGTCAGGAAAGCCATCTACCTGCCACGGGGACTCAGCGGCAGCCGCAGCGGCTCAACGCCGCGACCATCGCGTCCATCCGCGGGCGCACCACGGTGGGCGAGGCGCCGTTGGACATCAGGGCGAACACCAGCAGGCGCCCGTCGGCGTCGATCGTGACTCCGGCCAGACTGCTCACCCCGGTGAGCGTGCCCGTCTTCGCCCGCACCGCGCCTCGACCAGCGGCTGAGGCGGTATCGACGGCGAACCGTTCGTCAAGCGTGCCTTCGCCCCCGGCGACCGGCAACCCGGTGATGATCGGACGGAGGAACTGGGTGTCCCGCTCGCCCAGGGCGGGGGCGGCCGCGGCGGCGAGCACCGCGCCGAGCAACCGCGCCGGCACCCGGTCCTGGTTGGACAGACCGCTGCCGTCGACCAGCACGACCCCCGTGGTATCGAAGCCGGCCTGGGTGAGTGCGGCCACCGTCTGCGCCGCCGCACCGGTGAAGCTCGTCTCGCCGTCGCGCACCCTGGCGACCTCTCGGGCGAGCGCCTCGGCCAGCACGTTGTCGGAGCTGCGCATCACGTGCTCGACCAGTTCCCCGACCGTAGCCGAGGAGACGATGCCCAGGCTCTTCGCATCGGGTATCGCGGTACCTTCCGCGACCTTGTCCGGGTCGGTCCCGAGCATCTCGGCGAGGGCCCGCCCTGCCGCCAGCGCCGGATCGGTGATCCGCGACCCGTCCTGCAACGTCGGGTCCACCCGGCCACCGTCGAGCATCAACGGCTCGATGGGAGCCACGAAACCGTCGGCGACGTCCGCGGGATCCCAGCCCGGGGCAAGGGTGCGACCCTCGTAGCGGCTGGTGTCGATGAGTACCCGCTTGATCGGGCCAGCCGTGGCCGCACGCACTTCAGCGGCAAGCTCGGAGAGTCGCGCCGGTTGGGGATAGACGCTGTCGGTACCCGCGGGCAGCGCCGTGAGCGTCGGGTCACCGCCGCCGACGAGCACCACCGTGCCGGGTTCGGGCCCCGGGGCCACGCGGGTGGTGAGGCGATCGGTCGAGTCGAGGGTGAGCAGCGCAGCGGCCGCAGTGAGCAGCTTGCCGGTGGAGCCCGGCACGAGGGCCCGGTCGGGTGAGCGTTCCCACAGCGCCGTGGACACGGTCGACGCAGCCGGATCAAGCACCACACCGGTGAACCGGCCCAACGCGTCGGCGGTGGTTAACGGGTCCAGCATGGAATCCAGACCGACGGAGGTCGGCACGGGTGCATCAGCCTGCAGTGGAACGAGCACCAGGTCGGGGCCCGGCGGTGCAACGACCGGCTGCGACGCCACCAGTCCCAGGTTCCCGGCCAGGGCAGGCGCGGTGAGCGATATCACCACACCGGACCCGGCCGCCACCACGAGCACCGACATCACGATGAGGCTCCGCCGCAGACCGTGGCCGGGCACGCGGAACGTCTGGCCGATCCGCTGCCCGAAGCCCACGCCGTGTTCCTTCCAACTCCGGCCGAGTCTGCACCTGATCGGCAAGTCCGGCCCAACTGGACGCGGTGGACCACACTAGAGGCACGCGACGGACGCCCGACCGCCACCGGCGCATCGCGACGTCCATCACCTGCCCGAGCTCGACCGGCAGAGATCCAGCGGCCGGAGCCGCACTATGGCTTCAGGTGAAGGTCGCGCCATCCGCGGTCCGGCTCCTCCATACCGTCCAGGCCGAGCAGCTGCCCGACCTGCGCCGAGCTCAGCCCCTGAGCAATGAGCTTCTCTGCGGCCATCTCGAGTTTGGCGCTGTGGATTTCGAGCTCGCGGCGCGCCCGATGCACCGCTTCGCGTGCCCGGTCGGCCTCAGCCATGATCGCTACCGCGCGATCCGGATTCGGCAACAGCAGGGTCAACAGTCGGTCGCGGGGGTCGCCGACGGCCGACAAGAAGACGTTCTCACCCCCGTGGTCTGCGGCCGAACCGTTCCCGTCAGGCGCGACCCGGAGGACCACCGGCTTCGGCTCCTGCTCGGCCGTCGCGGTCGCGTCGACCGCCATTGCCACCTCGGATGCCATGACACTCCCTTCGCCGATCGGACTGCGTGAGATACTCGGACAATATGCCGACAGGCGCGATTCCGGGCCCGCGACACCCCGAGCGACAGCGAGTTCAGCAAGCGGCAGCCGTGATCGCATCCATCCGGACCGCACGAGTGTCTTCGCATCCCACGCAGACGCGGGGCCGAATGCTCCCGGGGCGGGCAGGTCAGCCGGAATCGGACCCTTCGGGAACACGGCGCGCCTCGACGCCGGACTGGGTGCGCAGCGGGAGTTCCTGCATCATGCTCACGGCGATCAGCCCGATCAGCAGCACCGCCGCGGCGGCCAGGAACACCAGGCCCAACGAGTCGGCGAAACCCTCCAGGATCGGCCGGGCCAGCCGCGGGTCGGCCGCGGCGAGGAACGACGAGTCGTCCAGCTTGAGGTTCTCCCCGCCCACCCCACCCCGCACCGCCTCGAGCACCGGTGCGTTGGCCGGGTTCGCGAGCACGGCGGGGTCGGCCAGCGCGGCGCGGAAATCGGGTGTGGCCCCCGCGGTCCGGAAGCCGTCTGCGATCCGGTTCGGTAGCGAGCTGAACAGGATCGACAGGAATGCCGCGGTGCCCAACGTGCCGCCCATCTGGCGGAAGAACGTGGTCGACGCCGTCGCCGCACCCATGTCGCGCGGCGGCATCGCGTTCTGCACGGCGAGGGTGAGCGGCTGCATGACACCGCCAAGACCCAGGCCGATCACCCCCATGATCAGGGCGGTGCGCCAGTACGGGGTGTCCACGCCGACCCGGGAGAGCAGCGCGATCCCACCGATCATCAGCGAGAGCCCGACGATCGGCCACACCTTGTAGCGCCCGGTGCGCGAGATGAACTGCCCGGAGAGCACCGACATCACCATGATCCCCAACACCAGCGGCAGCAGCTGGAGCCCGGCCTCGGTTGGCGAGGTGCCCTGGACGATCTGCAGGTACAGCGGGAGCAGTGCGAGCGCCCCGAACATCCCCATGCCGGAGACGAAGCCGGCCACCGAGCCCCAACCGAACACACCGTTGCGGAAGAACCGCAACGGCAGCAGGGCGTCGTCGCCGATCCGGCGCTCGGCCAGCAGGAACGCGACGATCCCGACCACCCCGATCCCGTAGCAGAGGCCTGCCCGGGGCGAGTCCCAGCCCCAGGTGCGGCCCTGCTCGGCCACGATCAGCAACGGGACGAGGGCGACGGCCAGCGCGATCGCTCCGGGCCAGTCGATCCGGTGCTCGCGGCGGGTGTGCGGCACATTGAGCACCCGCTGAACCACGTACAGCGCGAGGATGCCCAAGGGCACGTTGATCAGGAAGACCCAGCGCCACCCGGTGATCCCGAATATCTCGGCCTGCCCGGCGAGAAAGCCACCCGCGACCGGGCCGAGCACACTCGACGTGCCGAACACCGCGACGAAGTAGCCCTGGTACTTGGCCCGTTCCCGGGGCGAGACGATGTCGCCGATGATGGTCAGCGCCAGGGAGAACAGCCCACCGGCACCCACCCCCTGGATCCCCCGGAACGTCGCGAGCTGGTACATCGACGTGGCGAACGCGCAGGCGACCGATCCGAGCACGAAGATCGTGATGGCGGTGAGGAAGAGCGGTTTGCGGCCGAAGAGGTCCGACAGCTTGCCGTAGAGCGGCGTGGTGATGGTGGCGGTGATCAGGTACGCCGTGGTGGCCCAGGCCTGAAGGCTCAGCCCCTGGAGGTCGTCGGCGATCGTCCTGATCGACGTGGCCACGATCGTCTGGTCCAGCGCGGCGAGGAACATCCCGATCATCAGGCCGGCGAAGATGGTGAGGATCTGCCGGTGGCTGAGCAGGGCCGGGCGGGACTCGACCGGATCTGCCAGGGCGGCCCCGTCACTACCGGGCATCGGCGCTACGGGTACGGACATCGGGTCTCCCCTCGGGATCGGGCCGCCGCGGCGAGCAGGGCGAACCGGCTGTCCGTCGGTGGTACTCGAAATCGGTGACGAATCGTCCGAGCAGACCGCTCAGCGTGCGACGGTCCGCCGCGTCCCAGCCCGCCGTCATCGTCGCGATCTTCTCGTTGCGCATCCGCCGGTTCTCCTCGAAGACCCGCCTGCCTTCGCCGGTGGCGACGAGCAACGTCGCGCGGCCGTCCTCGGGGTCGGCGATGCGCTCGACGAAGCCGAGCCGGACCAGATGCCCGATCTGGCGGCTGACGGTCGACGGGTCGGAGTGGACGGCCTCGGCCAGCGCGCCCGCCCGCGTGGGGCCGTCCTTCACCAGATGAACGAGCAGGTGGTAGGTGGCACGCTCGACGGCGTCCGGGTGCTCGTCCTGGTACTGCGCGTGGGCCCGGTCGAGCAGCCGGACCAGCCGGACGAGCTGGGTGCTGAGCTCGTCGGCGTCGGCGAGTTCACTTTCGGAGAGCACAGGCAGCCTCGCAACTTGCGTGCACTAAGCAACGACATGGTGAGTACAAGTATTTGCCGCCGCGCGCCGGCAGTCAATCCGCCATCAGCGGCAGGGCGATTCGGCGGGTGTCGCCCATCGACCTACTCAGACGTAATAGCGCAGCAGGCTCTCGGCGACGACCGCCGGACGCTCGGATCCCTCGATCTCGATGGTGACCTTGTTGGTCACCTGAACCCCGCCGGTCACGTCGCTCACATCGATCAGCTCGACATTGCCCCGGACGCGGCTGCCGACGGGCACCGGTGCGGTGAACCGCACCCTGTTGAACCCGTAGTTGATCGTCATCGTGACGCCCTGGACCTGGTAGACCTGCCAGCTGAGCACCGGGACGAGGGACAGCGTGAGGAAACCGTGCGCGATCGTGGTGCCGAAGGGGCCGTTCCTCGCCTTCTCGCCGTCGACGTGGATCCACTGGTGGTCACCGGTCGCGTCGGCGAAGGTGTCGATCTGTGACTGGTCGATGCTCAACCAGTCACTCACACCGAGCTGGGAACCCGTGGCCGTACGCAGCTCGGCCACTCCGGTGAAGACCTTCATCGACGACTCCTATCCGTTGCCCTGCCCGCCGATGTGATCACCCTGCCACACGGCTTCGGCGTGGCACTGCGGTGCGCGACGAGGGGCACTATGGTCCGGCCGAAGCGAGCTGAATCGGGCTGAGACCGTGGAGACGGGCGATGACAACGGCAGCGGTGCGCCAGACCTGCCCAGTGGCCGGCGAACGCCCGTGACCGCCCCTGCCGCAGCCGGGGGTGCGCAGCACGAGGCGCTCCTGTATTCGTCGGCGGCCGACCTCGCTGCCCAGCTCGGACCGCGGATCGGGAGCGCACTGGCGGCAGGTGACCCGGTGATCGCGGTTGTCGACGCGCCCAGCCGGGCAGCCCTGGACGCCGCTCTCGGCCCGGCCGCCGCTGACGTCGACTTCCAGGATCCGGTGCAGGTGCACAGCGTCCCGTCCTTCACCGTGGCAATGCGGTGGGCACGGCTGGGTCGTCGGGTGACCGAGCCCGGCCGTCGGGCGACGGTCGTCGGCCAGCACATCGAGGGGCTCGACTGCGACCCCGGTCACTGGACTCGCCTGGATATCGCGTTGAACGTGGTGCTCGATGGCCTGCCGGTCGACGTCCTGTGCCCTTACCGCAGCCCGGACGCCGACCTGCCGCGCCTGCACGCCACCCACCCGCTCCTGTTCACCCACCTCGGCCCGGAACCCAGCCCGGGATTCCGCCTGCCGCACGAGTCCGTCATCGAGTATCCGCCGCCGCCCCCGGTGGACCTGGGAATGTCCGACGCCGAGATGGACTTCGACGCGACCGGGCTGAAGCCCGTGCGCCGCCGGGTCGCCGGTGTCGCGGACGCTGTCGGGCTGGATGCAGATCGGGTGGACGACCTGGTGCTCGCGGTCAACGAGATCGCCGCGAACAGCGTGGAACACGGCCCGGGTCGCGGCCGGTTGCGGCTCTGGATCACCGATCGCCAACTCGTCGCCGAGGTCTCCGACCGTGGCCGGATGGATGTCCCGTTCCCCGGCATGGTGGCGCCACCGGCGGCGGGGGCCCGCGGTCGAGGGCTGTGGCTGGCGTGCGAGCTGTGCGATGTGTTGCAGGTATGGAGCGACGAGCGCGGCACCATCCTCCGGTTGATGATCAATCGATGATCAGCGTCCCGCCGCGGCGAACCGTTCGACGTGCGTGCCCGGCAGGCGCAGGATGACCGGTGTGGATGCGGTGGCGTGGTTCGCCGAGCTGACCGGGAATCCGGATCCCCCGCTGGACCGGGCCGCCCTGGCGCTGGCGGCCGGTGCCGATCCGGGCCTGGACGAGGGCCGCTGGCTCGCGCAGCTGGACCAGCTGGCCGCGGGCGTCACCTCCCTGGGGGCGCTCGTCCACCGGCTGTTCGTCGAGGAGGGTTTCACCGGCAACACGAAGGACTACTACGACCCGCGCAACTCCCTGCTGCCCCACGTGCTGACCCGCCGCGTCGGGATCCCGATCACGCTGGCCGTGCTGAGCATCGAGGTGGGCCGCCGCACCGGGATCGAGCTGGAGGGCGTCGGGATGCCCGGGCACTTCCTGGTCCGACCAGCCGGCACCGAAACGCTCCTCGACGTGTTCGACGGCGGTCGCGAGCTCAGCATGGGCGAGTGCGAGGCCATCTTCCGCGGGGCCAGCGGGGTCGGGCCCGAGGTACCGTTCGGCCCGCACCTGCTCACTCCCACATCCACCCGCGCGATCCTGGCCCGGATGCTGGAGAACCTGCGGCTGGTCTATCGCCTCCGACGGCGCCCGACCGACCGGGAATGGGTGCTGCGGATGCGACTCGCCCTGCCCGGCGCCGGGCTGGCGGAGCTGCTGGAGCTGGCCGAGGCGATGGGTGAGCAGGGGCGGTGGCTGGCGGGAGCACAGTTGTTGGAAGCGCACGTGGCGGCGAGCTCGCCCTCGGCGGCGCAGGCGCTGACCCTCACCACGGCGGCCCGATCCCTGCGGGCGCATCTGAACTGACCGTTCCTCGGCGGCCTCGGGCAGCGGTCCGCGGTCAGTGCTCGTCGGCCCCGGTGAGCTCCTCCTCCAGCCGGTCGGCGACCTCCACGACGAGGCGGAACGGCCGCTCGAATGCGGCCAGCCCGGTCTCGTGCAACGGGACGGAGTGCCGGAACACCACCACCCCGTCGGCGGCGGTCGCACCGCCGACCACCGACCTGCCGGCGAGTTCCAGCAGCCGGGACAGGTCGACATCGGCGACCCGGCAGACCGGCGAGGCGATCTGGGCCCACGGGTGGTCGTCCTCGCCGATCACCTGCCGCACTACCACCAGCTGCGTGCGCTCGCCGACCGTCGGCAGGTTGAACCACAGCTCGCCTTCGGCCTGCCGCATCACCTCGTACCGCATCCGCACGTATGACACCAGGTCGTCCCAGCTGGCCACGTCGACACCTCCTGTGATCGTCGTGCGGGACCGTACCGCGACCATCCCCACCGCCGGCCCGGACGTCGACCTCCTACAGGCCAAGCCGGCGGGCGATGAGCATCTTCTGCACCTCGGAGGTGCCCTCGCCGATCTCCAGGATCTTGGCATCCCGGTAGAAGCGGCCGACCGGGTACTCGTTCATGAAGCCGTAGCCGCCGAAGATCTGGGTGGCGTCGCGGGCATTGTCCATCGCGGCGTTGGACGAGACGAGCTTGGCGATCGCCGCTTCCTTCTTGAACGGCTCGCCGCGCAGCATCCTCGCCGCCGCGTGCTGGTAGGCCAGCCGGGCCGGGTGCACCCGGGCCTCCATGTCGGCGATCTTGAACTGGATCCCCTGGTAGGAGCCGATCGGGTGGCCGAAGGCGTGCCGGTCGTGGGCGTAGCGCACGGACTCGTCGACACAGCCCTGGGCGAGCCCCACCGACACCGCGGCGATCGCGATGCGACCCTCGTCGAGGATCGAGAGGAACTGTGGGTAGCCGCGGCCGCGCTCGCCGAGCAGGTTCGCCGCGGGCACGCGCACGTCGTCGAAGAAGAGCTCCCGGGTGTCGCTACAGCTCCAACCCACCTTGGAGTACTTCTCCGAGACGGTGAGTCCGGGCGTGCCGGCGGGCACGACGATCGCGGAGATCTCCTTGTGGGCACCCGCACCGGGGCCGGTGATCGCGGTGACGGTGATCAGCGAGGTGATGTCGGTGCCGGCGTTGGTGATGAACGCCTTGGAGCCGTTGATCACCCACTCGTCGCCGTCGAGCTCGGCTGTGGTGCGGGTGGCGCCGGCGTCGGAGCCGCCGCCGGGCTCGGTGAGGCCGAACGCGCCGAGCCGCTCGCCGGCGGTGAGGGACGGGAGCCAGCGTGCCTTCTGCTCGTCGGTGCCGAACCGGAAGATCGGCATCGCCCCCAGCGACACCCCGGCCTCAAGGGTGATCGCCACCGACGAGTCGATCCGGGCGAGCTCCTCGCACGCCAGGCAGAGCGCGAGGTAGTCACCGCCCATGCCGCCGTGCTCCTCGGGGAACGGCAGGCCGAACAGGCCCATCACGCCCATCTTCCGCACGAGGTCGTAGGGGAACTCGGCACGCTCGTAGAGCTCGCCGATGACCGGCGCGACCTCCTTGCGCGCGAACTCCTCGACGGTGGCGCGCAACGCCTCGAGCTCGTCGGTCAACGTCACATCCATGATCAATCCTTCTCGGCCAGAGCTGCGCCGTTGTCGATGTCATCTCCAGGGAGCGGCTCGACGACGGCGAGCACGACCTCGCGTGCCACGGTGGAGCCGGCCTCGGGCAACCCGCGGACCACCCCGGCGACCGGGGCGGTGAGCACGTGTTCCATCTTCATGGCCTCGACGACCACCAGCCGGTCGCCCGCCTCGACCTGCTGGCCCTCGGTGACCTCGACGGCGGTGACGGTGCCCGGCATCGGGGAGAGCACCGGGCCGCCGGCAGTAGTGTTTCGCCGGGCGGTATCGAGGGGCTCGGGTTCACCGATGGCCCAGGCCTGGCCGTCCCGGGCGAGCCACAGTGTGGTGGCGTCGATGTGGTCGACGGCGCGGGCGTAGCGGCGGGTGATCCCGTCGAGGGTGACCTGCAGTTCGCCGCCGACCAGTCTCCCGTGCACCGGCCGCGGCGCGACGTCCCCGATCCGCACCTGCGCCGCGCCGGCGCGACCACGGATCCGCACCTCGACCGGCTCGTGTCCGGCGACGAGCATCCACCAGGTCGTCCACGCCGGTTCGCCGACCCGCCAGCCGCCGGGCACGTCGAACGGGTCGATCACCGGGCCCAGCGGCTCCAGCGCGAGCAACCCGTGCACAGCGGCCGCGGCGAGCACGTCGTCGGGGAGCTCGGCCGCCGCCCAGCCGGCCACCCGGCGGGCGACCAGCCCGGTGTCCAGCCGGGCGGCCCGGACGTCGGCGTCGGCGAGCAGCGCCCGCAGGAAGCCGATGTTGGTGCCAAGGCCGAGCAGTACCGTGCCGGCAAGTGCGGCGCCGAGACGGCGCAGTGCCTCGGCCCGGTCCACGCCGTGGGCAATGATCTTGATAAGCATCGGGTCGTAGTCCGAGCCCACCACCCCGCCTTCGACGACGCCGGAGTCGACCCGGATGCCGGGCCCGGTTGGCTCTCCCAGCGCGAGGATCCGTCCGCCGGTGGGCAGGAACCCGGCAGCCGGATCCTCGGCGTAGATCCGCACCTCGATCGCGTGGCCGCTCAGCCGGACGTCGTCCTGGGTGATTGGCAGCGCCTCGCCGGCCGCCACCCGCAGCTGCAGCTCGACGAGATCCAGTCCGGTGACCATCTCGGTGACCGGGTGCTCCACCTGCAGGCGGGTGTTCATCTCCATGAAGAACCACCCCCGGAGGGCACCCCCGACAGCGTCGCCGCCCGCCAGGTCCACCCCGAATGCGTCGCCGTCCACGATGAACTCGACCGTTCCCGCCCCGGTGTAGCCCACCGCCCGCGTCACGTCGACGGCGGCGGCGCCCATCAACGCGCGTTGCGGATCGGTGAGCAACGCGGAGGGGGCCTCCTCGACGATCTTCTGATGGCGCCGCTGGAGGCTGCACTCGCGCTCGCCGAGGTGCACGACATTGCCGTGCGCGTCGGCCAGCACCTGGATCTCGATGTGCCTCGGGGTGGTGATGAGCCGCTCGACCAGCAGGGTGTCATCACCGAAGGAGCTGCGGGCCTCGCGACGGGCGCTTGCGATCGCGGTGCTTAACTGGGCAGGCGAGCGCACCTCACGCATACCCTTGCCACCGCCCCCGGCGCTCGGCTTCAGCAGCACCGGATAGCCGACGTGCGCGACGGCCTCCGCGAGCTCGTCATCGGAAAGTCCGGCACCATCTGACCCTGGGACGACCGGGACACCGGCCTTTGCGGCGGCCTGCTTGGCGCTGATCTTGTCGCCCATCGCCTCGATCGCGGACACCGGTGGCCCGACGAACGTGAGGCCCGCCTCGGCGCAGGCCGCGGCGAAGGCGGGGTTCTCGGCGAGGAAGCCGTAGCCGGGGTGGATCGCCTGCGCGCCGGTGGCGAGTGCGGCGTCGATCACGGCGTGGATCGACAGGTAGCTCCGTGCAGCGGCCGCCGCCCCGATCCGCACGGCCACATCGGCCTCGGTGACATGCCGAGCGGCGGCGTCCGCGTCGGAATGGACGGCAACCGACCGAATCCCCATCGCCCGCAAGGTGCGCATCACCCGAACCGCGATCTCCCCCCGATTCGCAACGAGAACGGTGTCAAACACGCGCGCAAACCTCCTGGGGTGGCGAGCAGGCGGGGCGGGGCGAGTGGGGCGAGTGGGGCATGGGATGGGCTCACATTCGGAAGATGCCGAAGTTCGGTGTCGCGAGCGGGGCGTTCGCTGCCGCTGAGAGGGCCAGGCCCAGGACCGTGCGGGTGTCGGCGGGGTCGATGACGCCGTCGTCCCAGATCCGAGCGGTCGAGTAGTAGGGGTGGCCCTGATGTTCGTACTGCGCGCGAATGCGCTCGGTGAACATGTCCTCCGGTTCCGGGTCCCGCGGCGACCGGACCGCGGACAGCACCATCGCCGCCTGCTCACCGCCCATCACCGAGATCCGCGCATTGGGCCACATGAACAGGAACCGCGGGGAGTACGCACGCCCGCACATCGAGTAGTTCCCCGCACCGAACGAGCCGCCGATGATCACGGTGAACTTGGGGACGCGGGTGGACGCCACCGCGGTGACCATCTTCGCGCCGTTCTTCGCGATACCGTCGGCCTCGTAGGCAGCGCCGACCATGAACCCGGAGATGTTCTGCAGGAACACCAGCGGGACCCCGCGCTGGTCGCACAGCTCGACGAAGTGCGTGCCCTTGAGCGCGGACTCGGAGAACAGGATCCCGTTGTTGGCCACCACGCCGACGGGGTGCCCGTGCAGCCGGGCGAAACCCGTCACGAGCGTGGCGCCGTACTCGGCCTTGAACTCGTGGAACCGGGACCCGTCGACGATCCGGGCGATCACCTCGCGCACGTCGTAGGACGTCCGGGCGTCGGTCGGGACGACGCCGTAGAGCTCGTCGGGGTCGACGAGCGGCGCTTCCGTCGGTGTGACGTCCCAGGGCCGCGGTGCGCGCGGGCCGAACGTGCCGACGATCGAGCGGACGATCCGCAGCGCGTGCGCGTCGTCGTCGGCCAGGTGGTCGGTGACACCCGACGTCCGGGAGTGCAGGTCACCACCGCCTAGCTCCTCGGCCGTGACGACGTCCCCGGTAGCGGCCTTCACCAGCGGCGGGCCGCCCAGGAAGATCGTGCCCTGGTTGCGCACGATCACGACCTCGTCGCTCATCGCGGGCACGTACGCCCCGCCCGCGGTGCAGGAGCCGAGCACCGCAGCGATCTGCGGGATGCCCAGCCCGGACATCGTGGCCTGGTTGTAGAAGATGCGACCGAAGTGCTCGCGGTCGGGGAAGACGTCGTCCTGCTCGGGGAGGTACGCGCCGCCGGAGTCGACGAGGTAGATGCACGGCAGCCGGTTGTGCAGCGCCACCTCCTGCGCGCGAAGGTGCTTCTTCACCGTCATGGGGTAGTACGTGCCACCCTTGACGGTGGCGTCGTTGGCCACGATCACGCACTCGCGCCCGGCCACCCGGCCGACGCCGGTGATCACGCCGGCCCCGGGTGCGACGTCGCCGTACATCCCGTTCGCGGCCAGCGGGGAGAGCTCCAGGAACGGGCTCGACGGGTCCACCAGGGCGTCCACGCGGGCGCGGGGCAGCAGCTTGCCCCGCTCGACGTGCCGGGCCCGCGCTCGCTCGGGACCCCCCAGCCGGGCCACGGCGAGCTTCGCGTGCAAGTCGGCGACGAGCGCGCGATGCGCCGCGGCGTTGCGCGCCGCGGCCTCGCCGGCCGGGTCGACGGCACTGTCCAGCACCGTGCTTGAGGTGGCGATGGCCCCTCCTCGGTTAGCGGTCGTTAACAGGTTAGCGGCTGTTAACATCGCGCGCCATGCCATGCGGACTTCTGGATGTTCGACGAGATAACGCATCGCGCTAGGCTGCCGGGATGGCGGCCCCTCCCCTGGTCCGCGCCGGTACCAGCCGGCGCGAGCAGATCCTGGCCGTCGCCGCCCAGCTCTTCGCCCGGCACGGCTTCCACGGCGTGAGCATCGCCGATCTCGGCGCGGCCGTCGGCATCAGCGGGCCGGCGCTCTACCGGCATTTTCCCGGCAAGGAAGCGCTGCTCGAGGACATGCTGGTCGGCATCAGCGAGCACCTGCTGGCCGGCGGGCGGGCCAGGGCGGCGGCGGATGCGGATCCCCGCGCCGTGCTGGCCGCACTGGTGGAGTTTCAGGTCGACTTCGCATTGCGCGAGCCCGAACTGATCACCGTGCAGGACCGCGACCTGGCCAACCTGCCCGTCGCAGCGCAGCGCCGGGTCAGGCAGCTCCAGCGCACCTACGTCGAGATCTGGGTCGACACGCTCCGGCGGGCAGCTCCGGAGTTGTCGACGGAAGCGGCGCGGATCGCCGCCCACGCCACTTTCGGGCTGCTCAACTCCACCCCACACAGCGGCACGCGCGGGGACTCCGCGCAGGTGGCAGCCCTGCTGCGGCAGATGGCGCTCACCGCGCTCACCGGCCTGCTCGCTACGCCTACGTTGCCCGCTACGCCTACGTTGCCCGCTACGCCTACGTAACAGTGCACGTCCCCACCGACCCGATGACCGCCCTGCTCACCTCGATCATTTCGGCCCGACGGGTCACCATCGGCATATTCCGCTAAATCTCGGCGGGTGACGATTTGTCGACTGTGGACGCGGCGGCCGTCCTACCGTCTTCCCTTGTGATCGGACACCTCCCCGTCATCGTCGCGGTGCCAGCCGACCCGAGCTGCACGGTGCCGGCATGACGGCCATCCCACCCCCGTCACAGGCTCTGACGGAGTCCGTCGCCAGACAGCGCGACCTGGTCGACCGGGTGCTCACCGAGCACGTCGTCGGCGGATGGTATGGGACGGCGAACTCGACGTGCGCGAGTCGGTCTGGCCGCTCTGCGAGGACTGCTTGGGGACTTCGATCGCGCACGATTTCGATGCCTCGATGACCGGCATCGCGGACGCGCCGTATGTGTGTGCGTGCGTTCCCCGGCCGCCCACCGCGCACCCGGCGTCGCTCATCTGATCATGGCCGACACGACCGGTAGCGCACCCACCATCGCCGAGATCAGCGCACTGACCACGCGCCTGCGACGGCTCGCCACCACCTCTGGCGCCGAGAGCGACCCTGTTGAGCGGGAGCGCTTCTTGTCCGACAAGGCCGCGCTGCTCGCCTGCATCTCCGACGCCGGGCGGGAGGCCGGTCATGACCGATGCTCTCACCAGCGCCCGGCTCCGCTCCAGCGATTACACGGGCTGGCGGGCACAGGTGGAGGCCACGAAGGGTTGTTCGGCGCCGATCCCCCTGCACGGCTCG
The DNA here is from genome assembly GCA_050701055.1 of Pseudonocardia sp. GTDB lineage: Bacteria > Actinomycetota > Actinomycetes > Mycobacteriales > Pseudonocardiaceae > Pseudonocardia. The sequence continues at coordinate 45,704 of JBOHEO010000014.1, forward strand.
TCGCAGGTGCTCGACCGGGACGGCACGGTCGTGATCGAGCGGGCTGGTACGGCCCTGGCCCCGGTGCGGCAACCGGCGTGAGTCGGTGTGCCCGGCGTGCTCAGGACCGCTACGCCGCCGACGCGTTTCACCTGCTGCGCGCGGGCCTGGCCGGTGACGACACCAAGGGCGTCCCGGCAACGGTGGTCGAGCACCCGCGCGCGTTCCTCACCCTTACCGCGCCCTCGTTCGGCCCGGTCCACACCCGTGGCGTGTCCGCGCGGGGGCTGGTGGTGCCGTGTGGCTGCGGGGACCGCCACAGCCTCGACGACCCCCGGATCGGGTGCGCTCGGGATCTTCACAGCTACGACTACACGGGTGCGGTGCTCTGGCAGGCACACGCGGGCATGTTGTGGGCGCGGTTCACGATCGCGCTACGCCGTGCGCTGGCCGGTCTGCTGGGCGTCCCGGTCCGGGCGTTCGCCGGGCACGCCCGGTTGTCGTTCGCGAAGGTCGCGGATTATCAGCGGCGGCCTGGTCCACTTCCACGCCGTGCTCCGCGTCGACGGACCAGACGGCCCACACGACCCGCCCCCGCCCGGGCTCGACCACCGCAGCATCGCCGCCGCCGTCGTCCGGGCAGTCGAGGTCGCCACCCTGCGCACCGTCCGCCCCGACGGTGAACCGCTCGCTCTCACATGGGGGCGGCAGCTCGGCCTCCGACCGGTCACCGCGGCGGCGGCGCGACACCTGGAGGACGCAGACACCGGCGAGCTGACCGACGCCGCGTTGGCCGGCTACATCGCGAAGTACGCCACGAAAGGCACCGGCGCCCACGACGGCGGCACCGACCGCCCGATCCGCGACGTCGCCCACGTCGAGCACCTCCCGATCCCGGCACACCACAAACGGATGATCACCACCGCGTGGGAGCTTGGCGGCCGGCCGGAGTACGAGGGTCTGCACCTGCGCAAATGGGCGCACATGCTCGGGTTCCGGGGGCACTTCCTGACCAAGTCCCGGCGGTACTCCACCACGTTCACCAACATCCGCGGGGACCGGCGCGCGCACCGGCTGGCCTCGGAGCTGGCCCAACTCGACCGCGACACCGACGACCCCCACCGTGACTCGCACGGCCCGCCGGTCGACCTGGCCACGGTGACGGTGGTCAACGACTGGTGACCGGTCCGGTTCGGGCACCGCGACGACGGAGAACGCCAACTCGCCGAAGCCATGGCAGAACGCCACCGAGCCCAACACCGCAGCAGGACCACAACCCGGTCGACGGACCAGACGGCCCACACGACCGCCCGGCGAGGGCATTCCTTGGCTTGATCCCTTGACTGCCAGGCACTCACTGGGCCACTTTTACCGGCTCCCCCCACCGGAAGGCGCAGGTAGGACGTCCGTCGTCGTCCGGGCTGATCCGCGCGCCGTCGGGGTGGTTGTCACTCAGTTAGTCACTCACCGCGCCCGGGAGATCCACCGCATCCGCGCTGGTCGGCCCGTGCTCTCCACACCACGCCGGGGCTCATGCGGCATCCCGTCGACAGTGAGATGGGATGTGGGCGGCACCGCCCGACCACGCGGCGGTCCGGGGGCAGCCCTCGATGCGTCGTGACCCTACCTCGTGCAGCTCTGCCCCCGGGCCGCCGTGTGGTAGCCCTCTGGGAGGTCGACGGGATGCCGCACCCCTGCCGCCACCCCTGATCCGCCGCTCCCCCGCCGCTCCGGCCATCCCGGAGACCTGCCGCCCGGCGAGGGCACGATCTCTTCGTCACTAACGACGCGTCCGGGCATCATCTTTTGCCGCCTTTTGCAGGTCATCGCTCTGGTCCCACGTGTCGCCGTGCACGGCGGTGCGCTGCGACGCTCATGCCGCCTTTTCGATACACCTCCGAACCCGTCGATCTTGACAACGCTGCGGTCTCTACTCCACCCGCCTATCTGTAAGGTCGTCTAGCTTGGCTAGAAGTATTTCCTTAAGCGCTTCCGTGCTCTTCTCCTTCGCTAAAGAAAGGAAGCACGGGCACTCCGTGATAACGTCCCGGCCATTCTCCGCGCAGACCCAAACACCGACGACTCGGAGGGCGTGGATAATAGGCGGAAGTGCCTCCTCTCCTGGGATCGGAATCTTCTTTGCAAACGCTTCGGCGATTCGCCGTTCAAGTGTTGGGCGTCCAAGCCAGCTCAGACCGTGGTCGGCCATCGCCCCGACTGCATCGTGAGCCCACTGCTGCGCGGACTCGATGGCGTTAGCCAGGGCTGCGAGATTCCTACATGTGGGACGCTTGTGCTGCCGTCGTGGTACAGCGCGCCAGAACTTGGCGCCGAGGGCCGTAGAGAGCTGGCCGGCTACCGCACTCTTCCATCCATCAGTGATTACCTCATGCGCAGCGTCGGCCATCTTGGGCGAAATGCGAAGCGGTGGGAGTTGATTTGGCGGGTGGTTCACCGGTCGGCGATTCGTAGGCCGATACTGCTCGGGAGGTTGGTCGCGATAGAAGAGCGGATCCAATCTGGACGTCTGGCCCGTCCAATCCAGCCGCGCAGGCCACTTGTTACCGGCGCGGCGATTCTGCGTGTACGAGTTGACCCAGCGACCGTTACGGTAGTATCCCCGTACCTGGACCGGCCGCCTGCCCGATCGCGCCATGAGGGCTTCTCCCTGGCTTCAATGAACTGTCCATCGGCATTGCCAAGTACAGCATTCGTCACTGACACACCGATGGGGCAGGTGTTACAAGTGCGACGCTGCAATGCAGGTGGTGGCAGTGGGGCAGGCGTGTCGTTTAGCCCTACCTGTTCGGCCTAATGGCTGGCTGTCAGCATCAGCTGCGGCTGTGCAGCCGCGCGGCGCGCGGGGACCGGCCGGAGGCCGCATGCCCCGCGCGAGCGCTTGCGGCTGCATCGGTGACAGCGCCGCGCGGCGCCGGCACGGCGCCGCCTGGAAC
>JBOHEO010000015.1:0-45775 GCA_050701055.1 Pseudonocardia sp.
GCGATGCGCTGGCCGGTGTGCGGCGCGGAGCCACGGCGCACACCGGCGGCAACGGGTCCGGGGTCGCGCTGGACACCCTGCGCCGGGCCGCGCAGGACGGACGCAGCGTATGGATCGGCTTCGTCAACGGCCACGGGGTGGCCGTCGAACGGGTGCTCGAGCCACTGAGTATCGGTAGCGGCGTGGTCGAGGGTCGCGACAGCATGGACGGTGCGCTGCACCGAGTACCCCTGCACCGGATCACCTCGATAGCCCTGGTCGACGACTGACGCCCGCACGCGCTTGACCCGGGCAGACTTCACCTCACCTCACCTTGCCCGACCATCCAGCCGTGTCCACTGCCAGGACAGCCATGGCCGAGGTGGATCGGCGACGGCCGTCGCGTGGCCCAGCGAGCTGGTGTTCACCCGGTCGCAATGACGCCCAGCAACCGATCGACGATCATCGCGCAGCCCAGCCGGCTGATCCCGATGGACCATCCCGCCGCTGAGCCTGCGATCTCACGCTGGCAGGCCGGGCTCTGGTCTCGGCTGATCGAGGTCGGTGTCGACTGCTGGGTGGCGAGTTGGTGATCGACGGGAAGCAGTTGTCGCAGGAGCACAGCACATCAACCCGGCATACCCAATGCGCAATCAACGACACGGTCAAGAAGAGGTCGCGCGACTGGCCGAGACGTTGCGCTCCAGGGGACAGCAATGACCTGGGCGTGCGTGGACCCGCTCGACGATCGAAAAGCGGCAGCAACTGATTCAGGTACCTGGGTATTATGAGCGCCCTGGGCTGTCGCAATGACGTTCGGCTTCTGGTCTTACCTGCTGCTTGGTGATGGAATACCATCGGTGGCAGCATCCTTGGAGTGGCTGACCTTGCCGCGCTCGTTACAGTATTCATCGTGGACGGTCGTCGTCCGTAGATCCTGCGCCATGGCGGGGACTGGCCCGGGCAGAGACCGGACCGCGCCGGGCCGACCAGGGCCAGGCCAGAGCCATGATCGCCAGTTCGGCGCACAATCCGGCCGCATCTGGGTCGCTTTCGCGCCCGACTGGTGATCATGGGTCCAGCCTGGTCACGGATGAAGACCACCGACCCCGAGACGACCGACTTCGAGGCGCCTACCTGCAACGACACGCCAGCACAGCGAGTTCGACTGCACCGTCACGGTTGCGTAGAGCGAAGACGCGACACGCCCGGCCCCGCAGAAGTAGTTCTCTGCGAGCACTTAGAGCAGCGCCGGATCGGATCTCGATCGGGTGCTGGCGGCGGTGTCACTCGGGCCCTGATCGATAGGCGCATCGGCGCCGGTGGTGGTGCCGCACCCCGCAGCGCCGCTTGATCAGCTGATACTCGATGACCCGCACACTGATCGGCGAGATGTCGAACACCTCACCGGTGTTCTCGCCACCTCCGGGCCCCACCCAGATCCTGCCCGCAGTCCCGGCAGCAGACCGGCTCGTGCGCAACGACTCGTCCGGGACCGCCACCGGGACCAGGGTCGACCCCGGATGCCCGTCCGCAACCCACACCCGCATCTGGGCAAGCTCCACCCGCAACGCCTCAATCAGCACGTCACGTTGCGCGAGCCGCTCACGCAGCTCCTCAACCGACGGCGATCCAGGCACCGCCAGAGCATCAACACCCCGACGCAGAGATGCAAGCCGACACGCCGAGCACCGGGACCGGACCAGCCGGGTGCACAAGAAACACCCATGGTTGCCGCATGAAAAAACTCCGCGCTACGGCGGCCAGCTTGTGCGAGTGTGGTCAGTGACCCCGTCAGTTGGGTAGAGCTGGCGGTCGAACCGCTGAGGTTGCTCCGCACCCCTGACGTACCACGCGACCGGATGACGTGTGCCCAGTTCGCCGACAACGAATCCCGTCACCGACGCGGACACGACTCGAAAGTCCCGTGACCGGTCCTTCGCGAACGCGCATGCTTCGCGCTGGGTCTTGAAGATGATCTCCACCGAGCCGACCTCATCCGGTCTGGTCGTGTGCACAGAGAACACGACCTCGCTCAACTCCCTACTCCTTGATCCGCTCACCGGATCGACGGCCGATCTACCACTCGCGCACCTGTACGTGTGGCGGGTACGGAGACGGTACCTCCCGCATGCTCCGGTTCTGCCCCGGAGGCAAGAGGTAGTGTCTTTCCGTACTTTGGGTTTGATGTTTCTTCTTCGGATTGCTGACGTGATCGCAGAGACAACCCCATGTGCTCCACCTCCTCTTGTCTCTTTATTTGATCAACGGCAGTTTTCGATCTTCCCCGTGGGAGCCGGGACCCACCGTATACATACTTGATCTCGCCGCTCCCGGCGAGCACATCGCTAGACTGACCTTGTTTACCGAGAACGAGACCAAGCGCGAGTATCAGTAGCCATAATCTGACCATGACTACAGCACGGTGTCTACTGATGTCAAGCCGTGCGCAACGTAATAATTTGGATGGCACCCAAGGTCGAAGAACGCAGTGCGGGAGGATCGCGCCCGTGGCGGCCCGGTCCCCGAGAACGTGGTCGATGCCCAGGAGCGTGCAGGCTGAACCGCAGTGGCGGATTGCGCCCGGGCCGATGCCGTCCGCCTTGTGGTCGACGCGTGCGTCGAGCCGCCAGGCCGACAAAGATGATCACGACGACGATTACGGCTAGCGGTAGCGGCTCCACCCTGCTAACAGTCAGCCACCTCGGCGTCGTTGCAGAGATCAGCGGGGTGGACAGTGCCTGGTCAGGTGGGGGTCAGGGCGCTTTGTGCGGCTGTGCGGGCTTAGGCTGCGTCCGGTCGGAGTAGTGAAGGTCCCGGTTGGGGTAGTGAGAGGTGGGGAGAGGGTATGGACGGGCACAACTGGTTGCTTCGGGGGGCCCGTGAGCGTCTGTCATCTCGTCGTACGCTGGACGAGCGTCTGTCTCGCGCTGAGTTGGCTGAGCTGGTGAATGCGTGGTTGTGGGAGCGGACCGGGCGCCGGTTCGGGTTGGACGTTCATCTGGTCGCCAAGTGGGAGCGGGGCAAGGTGCGGTACCCGACCGGTCCCTATCGGAGGGCGTTGCGGGCTATCCTCGGGGCCGACACCGACGTCGAGTTGGGTTTCATCCCGCCCGTGCGACAGCAGCCGTCGGCTGCGCCGGATGAGCGGGTGTGGACGCGGAGCGGGATTCTCGATGATGCGACGGCGGCAGTGGAGGTCGATGTGCTCAACCGGCGGAATGCGTTGCGGGTGACCGCGATCGGTGGTACCAGTTTGCTCGGTCCGCTGGCGCGGTGGCTCGAGCCGCTGGCCGACGGGCCGTTGTCCGGCCGCAGCGGTGCCTTCGCTGTCGCTGAGGTGAAGGCCGTGGAACATCTTGTCGCGACATTGCCATCGTCCCAGGACGCCGGGCTCATCGAGCATCACGGCTCTGCTGAGTTCGGCTTGGGCCGTACCGCCGTGGTCGGGCAGCTCTCCGATCTGTCCGACCGGCTGCGCGGGGCGCCGTCCGGGCCGCTGACCGACCGGGTGTTTCTCGTGGCTGCGGAGCTGGCGAGCGTCGCGGGGTGGATGGCGTTTGACTCCGGCGCCCATCGCATCGCGCAGCAACACTACATCACCGCGGTGCGTCTGGCGAAAGCGGGTAACGATTTATCGTTCGGAGCTTTCGCGCTGTTCTTGCTCGCCCGCGTATCGTTTGACCTCGGGGCGACGGACGACGGGTTGGAGATCGTGCATCTCGCGCAGCGCGGAACCCGGGATTCCGCCACCCCGGGATTGCGGTCGCTGCTCGCTGCGCGAGAGACATGGGGGCATGGACAGCGGGGCAACGCGCACGCCTTCGCTCGGGCGGTGGATGTGGCCCAGCAGGCGCACCTGGACATCGAGCCGGGCGGGGAACCGCGATGGTTACGCGGGCACGACGCGGCGAACTTAGCTGGCGCCATTGGGTCGAGCCATCGAGACCTGGCCCTGCACGACCCGCGCCAGACTCACCACGCCGTCGACTACCTCGGGCAGGCACTCGAACTGCGCGACCCATCCCGCGTCCAGATCCGTGCACTGGATGTCGTCTCGCTCGGCCGGGTGCGCCTGCTCAGCGGGGAACCAGAGTCGTCGGCCGCGACGGTGCGGAGCGCGTTGCCGCTGATCGATCCGCACCGGCCGGGACTCTTGGGCCGGAAGCTGACCGACTGGCACCGTGAGGCAGCGCCGTTCGCCGCCGTACCCGAGGTGCAGGACACGCGCGAGCAGATCCGTGAATTGGTCAGGGTCTAACGACCGGCGAGACAGTGAACGGATGAGGAAAGGTACGGCGCGGACCTATCCTGGATCAGTCGCTGCGCTGCTGCGAATGAACGGACGATGCAGTCGTAGGCTTGTGCCGCTCTGTTAGACGCCGGGGGTATCGCGCTCCGGCTGCGATGCCGCTGCGGATAATTTTGATCATTTCGCGTCCGGTGAACCGTTGAATGCCGGGAATCGCCGTCTCGTCTCGTCTCGACTCGACTCGACTCGACTAGAGGCGACGGAGCCCGCTCAACACCCGCTCCATCAGTGCGAGATCAGGTGCGTTGCCGGCACTGCCGGCCGTCTGGTGCACGGTGACCACGCCAAGGCCGGCCATGTCACCCAGCAGCACCCGGGCCACACCGAGCGGCAGCGACATCAGCGCGGCGACCTCGGCGACTGAACGGGTCTGCGAACACAGGTTCGCCACCGCGCGATGCTCGACCTGCAACGTGCCCATCTGGTCGCGGCCGCGCTGACTGGTGGAAACCAGCGTCTCGATCGCCAGGTCGAAGCCGGACTTGGTGCGGCCGCGCGTCCAGGCGTAGGGCCGCACCGCGGCCGCCATGTCGAGTGGTGCCTGCTCCACCTCCGCGGGGTACCTGTCGATCGGGCCCGTGGATGGCCCGGGCAGGGACGCCTCGGGTGCGACCTCGGCTGGGTCCGGGTCCGTCGTCTCCGGCTCCATGTCTTCCTCGCGCCGCCGACCCCAGCGTCGACGCTTGGACGAGCTTCCGGAGTCGAGGCTGAATCCGTTCATCACGTCGGCGAACGATGGCTCCGGGGCTTGCCGAAGCTCGTCGTCAGGACCGGAGGTCATCGGTCTCACCTACCTCTACCGATCGTGGTGCCGGGTGGTGCGGGGTAGTGCTCGGCTGGCATCAGCCGCCGAATGATCCTTGCAGTTCAGCGCGCAGTTCGGGAGTCAAGAGTCGACCGACCCGGTCGACCAGCAGGGTCATCTCGTAGCCGATCAGGCCGATATCACAGCTGGGTGAGGCCAGCACGGACAGGCATGACCCGTCGCTGATCGCCATCAGCAGCACGATCCCACGGTCCATCTCGACCACGGTCTGGACCACGCCACCCGCGTCGAAACACCGCGCCGCCCCCTGGGTGAGGCTGATCAGCCCTGACGACACCGCGGCGAGCTGATCGGCGCGATCCCGGGGGAGCCGGTCGGAGCTGCTGAGCAGCAGTCCATCGGCGGACACCACGACGGCGTGTGCGACACCGGGTACCTGCTCGGCGAAGTTGCTGACCAGCCACCCGAAGCTGCTCGGTGGCGCGGGCGATGGGTTCACCTGTGCTCCTGGGGATCGTGGCGTCGGCGAGCACCGTGCCGGGGTGTCATCGGCCACTCCGCTCCGGCTTTGCTGCCGGCCTGGGAGCGGGCGCGGGCGAATCGCACACCGGGTTGGATCGGTCGAATGCAGGCTGTGCAGTGTACTTCGCGGCGTCCTGCCCGAGGGTCTGTGTGACGTTGGCCACCTCGCTCAGCAATGTGCTCTTCCCGTTGGTGACCTGGAAAAGGTAGTTGTTCGCGATGACCTGCCGGTTCTCGTCGAGCTTCACCGGGCCCTGCGGGGTGTCGAACCTGACGGCGGACAGTGCCTCGCGGAACGCGGTCTGGCCGCCCGTGACATCGCCAGCGGCGGACACCATCGCCTTCAGCGTGGCTTTCATCGCCACGTAGTACAGGACATCGGCGACGCCGGGCGGTGCCGAGTCGGGGTAGTGCTGCTTGAGCGAGGCCGCGTACCGCCGGTAGTCGGGGGTGTTCAGCACCGCGACCGGGCCGGCCGAAACGGTCCCTTCGACCCGCTTGCCGAGCTGGGAGATGATCGCCGGGTCGACCGTGAGGCTGCCCGCGATGATGGGCAGGTCCGGACGACCGGTGAACTCGTCGAGCTGTCGAATGAAGTTTACCGCGTCCGTGCCGCCGAGGGCCACGTACACCGCGTCGACGTCCTGGGGGATCAGGCTGATGTACGACGCGAAGTCGTTGGTGCCCAGCGGCATCCAGAGCCGCTTCTCCACCGTGCGCCCTTCGCCGCAGAACTCGGTGAGGAACCCGCCGACCTGGTCGTAGGGGAACGAGTAATCCTCGGCGACCGTCGCGATGTTCTTGTAGCCCTGCTCGACGGCGTACGTGCCCAGCCCCGCCATCCACTGCGTGCCATCGGTGGAGAACCGGAAGACGTTGGGCACCGGGTCGCGCAGGGTCATGTTCTGTGCCGTGGCGGCGCCGTTGACCAGCGTGACATCCGGAGCGGAGATCATGTAGTTCTTCACGGCCAGGCCCTCGTCGCCCGACGTCGGACCGACTATGACGTCGACCCCGCGCTCCTCGACCAGCCGCCGCGCAGCGTTCACCGCGATGTCCGGCGAGATGTTGTTGGAGCCCTCGATGGACAGCTCGATCGGTTTGCCGGCGATCGTGGCACCCGAGACCGTATCCAGCGGCCCGGTGCCGGTCAGGGTGCCGCCTGCTTCGAGCAACGCCAGCTTGGCTCCCTGGTTCGCGGCCTCGCCGAAGGGCTTGAACGGTCCCTCCAAGGTGGAGAGCAGACCGATCCGGATCACCGAGGGGTCGTCGACCGGAGCCTCGACCAGGTCCGGAGCCGCGCCGCATCCGGTGACGAACACCACACCCAGGGCCGCGGCGACGGCCATCTGGCGACCACGATGGCCGGTACCGACCCGGCCGTCGCGGGTTCGCCGTCGCGGTGTGTCCTGCCCGGTCATCGGACACCTGCTGTTGCCCAGTGGTGCATGGCGTGTTGGACGAGGGAGATGAGGGTGTGTTTGGTGGATTCCCGGTTACGGGCGTCGCAGGTCGTGATCGGTGTGGTGGGGGCGATGGACATGGCGTGGCGAACATCGTTCATGTGGTGGGCTTGTTGTCCGTTGAAGCAGTTGAGGGCGACGATGTAGGGAAGGTTGCGGTCTTCGAAGAAGTCGATGGCGGCGAAGGAGTCGGCGAGGCGTCGCGTGTCGACGAGAACGACGGCGCCGATCGCGCCGCGCACGAGGTCGTCCCACATGAACCAGAAGCGGTGTTGGCCGGGGGTGCCGAAGAGGTAGAGGATGAGGTCGCTGTCGAGGGAGACCCGGCCGAAGTCCATGGCGACGGTGGTGGTGGCCTTGTGGGGGGTGGCGGTGAGGTCGTCGGTACCGGCGCTGGCCTCGGTCATGACGGCTTCGGTGGTGAGGGGGACGATCTCGGAGACGGAGCCGACGAAGGTGGTCTTGCCGACGCCGAAGCCGCCAGCGACGACGATCTTGGCCGAGGTGGTGGCTGCGGTGGCGATGCCGCCGGGGCGGGGCCTGCTAGAAGCGACGGAATCCACTGGACGCTCTCTTCCGATTCCTCAGCGCAGGACCGAGCCCTGAAGCTCGGTTCGCAGCTCGGGGGTCAAGAGCTGGCCGACTCGGTCGACCAGCAAGGTCATCTCATAGCCGATCAGGCCGATGTCGCAGGTGGGTGACGCCAGAACCGCCAGGCAACTCCCGTCGCTGATCGACATCAGTGCGACGATGCCGTGCTCCATCTCGATGATCGTCTGTATCACGCCGCCGGCCTCGAAGCACCGGGCGGCGCCCTGCGCGAGACTGATGACCCCCGACGTGATTGCGGCCAGCTGGTCGGCACGATCCCGCGGTAGCCGGTCGGAGCTGGTGAGTAGCAGGCCGTCGGCGGACACCACGATCGCGTGCGCCACTCCTGGCACCCGATCCGCGAAGTTCGTGACCAGCCAGCCGAACTGGCTCGGCCGCGCCTGGGGTCGCATCAGCGGGTCTCCTCATTCTGGCTCTCGACCGGCCGGCCCGCCGCGGCGGCTTCCCGGCGCAGGCGGTTCTCCCGGCCCTGCCGGACGCCGTCCTGATAGCTGGACAGCCGTCCGCGGATGGTCTCCGCTGTACGGATGGGCGCGGCACCCGGCGCGGCGGCCGTACCTGCCGCACCTTCCGCTGCCGTGGTGCCGGCCGCGCCCGGCACGAGCCGAGCCCGCGGGCGGCGCTTCGGCAGCCCCGCAGGGGTGAGCTCATCCGCGTCGGACGCCGCGATCGCGGCCGAGGCGCGCCAGCCGTCGTCCGCCGCACTGGCGAAACTCGCGACTGCCTCCGGTGGCGGGATCGGTGAGTGCGGCATCGGTGAGTGCGGCTCGACCGCTGTCGGCGGTGTCGGGGTCGGCACTGGCGTTGGCGTTGGGGGACGGGCAGCCTGCGCAGGACGGACCGGGTCGGCAGGCTGCTGGTCGGGTCGCTCCCGCTTGGGCGACAAACCGCTGCGGTCGTCATAGGAGACCGGTACCGGACGGTCCGAGAGGAACCAGGCCGAAGCGATCTCCTCGAAGATCGGTGTCGTCTCCGAAAGATCATCCCGTGACCTGGCGAATTCCCCGGCACTGGCGTCCGGGCCTGCGCTCGTCGCGGGTGCGAACAATCCGGCGGGCGAGGGTTCGGTCGGTCGACCGACGGGAGGCCGCGCCATACGTCGCGGCGGAGTCTGAATTGGCAAGGACTCCGTGATCGGTGTCGGTTGTTGTTCCTGGACCGGTTGTTCCTGGACCGGTTGTTCCTGGACCGGTTGTTCCTGGACCGGCGGTTGCTCGACGGGCGGTTGCGACCCGGAGCAGTGTTGCGGATCGGGACTTTGCGGTTGCTCGGGCATGGGCGGCTGCTCGGGGTTGCGCTCTGGCTCGGGGGCGATGTCGGGGACCGCCGGTCGGGCCGGGATGGGTGGCTCAGCAGAGTTCGTGGGCTCGGTGTCGTCCGGTTGTGGCTGCTTGGGTCGGGCCGACGGATGTGCTGGGACCGCAGGAAAGAGCTGGCCCAGGGACTGACCGGGCCGACGGGCCGGTAGACCGTTGACCCGCGGTGCCTCGGCGCCCTGCTCAGCTGGGTCGGAATCCCCGGTCGGGCCGAAGATCTCCACACCGTTGGGCGCCGCGGTGCCGAACCCGTTGGGCGCCGCGACGCCGGCACCGTTGATCGCCGGCGTGAGCGGCCCAGGCCCGTCCGAGTTGTCAACGGGAGCGTCAGCGATTGGCGGCCGGGATGGCAGGACCGCGGGTCGACCGTTGTTATCCACGCCGGCCCGCTGTGGCGGCACGAAGTCGCGCCCGGGCAGGACGGTCCGACCAGCTCCGAGCTGTAGTGCGGGAGCGTCAGGACCAGCGGACCTGCTGGGAACGTCAGTAGGAGAGATGAGGTAGGAGGGCACGGTGACGGTGGCCGTCGTGCCTGTCGTGGTCGCGCCACCGCCGAGCCGGACGTTCAGACCATGGCGGGCGGCCAGCCGGCCGACCACGAACAAGCCCATTCGCCGCGACGTGGACACGTCCATCGCGGTGGGGCGGGCCAACCGGTCGTTGGCCTCGGCCATCTCCTGCGCGCCCATGCCGACACCCCGGTCGACGATCTCGATGAGTACCGACCCGTCCGGCGTCCGCTGGCTGCCCAGAACGACATGGGTGTCGGGTGCGGAGAAGTTGGTGGCGTTGTCGAGCAGCTCGGCCAGCAGGTGGACGATGTCGCTCGTCGCGCGGCCGACGATCATGGCTTCGGGCGGGGACTGGACGACCACGCGCTGGTACCGCTCGACCTCCGAGACCGCGGCCCGCAGCACGTCCACGACGGGCACGGGCTGGATGTTCCGCTTGCTCAGGTCGGTGCCCGAGAGCACCAGCAGGTTCTCGCTGTTACGACGCATACGGGTGGCGAGGCTGTCGAGGTGGAACAGGTTGGACAGCTGGTCCGGGTCCTGCTCGTTGCTCTCCAGCTGCTCGATGAGCTTGAGCTGCCGTTCGGCGAGCGCCTGGCTTCGCCGGGAGAGGTTGGCGAACATGCTGCTGACGTTGGACTGCAGGGTGGCCTGCTCAGCCGCGAGACGGACGGCCTGGCTGTGGACGGCGTCGAACGCCCGGGCCACCTGACCGATCTCCTCGCGGGTGGTGACCGGCACCGGTTCCACCTCGGTGTCTGGCATCACCCCCTCGCGCATGCTCTGCACGGCATCGGGGAGCCGATTCTTGGCCACATCCAGCGCGGAGGTGCGCAGCGTTCGCAGCGAGCTGATCAGTGCGCGAGCAACGAGGAACACGATCCCGGCGCCGAGGAGGAGGGCGAGCAGCAGGAAGACGGTGCTGACCCCAGCGAGGTTGCTGGCCTCGTCCTGCTGTGTCGCGCTGATCGCCCGCAGCTCCTCCCGGGCCTCGTTCTCGGCGGTGTCGATCTGCTCCAGCACCGCCGTGGATCGGTCGTTCCAGACCTGCGTCGTCACCTCGATAGGCAGATCCGTGCGCCCGCGGGTGACTACCGACTGCTTCAGTTGTTCGCGCTCAGCGTTGACCGGACCCGTGAAGCCCGTATAGCGGGCCTGCTGGTCGTCGGTGAGCACGGTGCGGACGGTCTTGGTGGCGGTGAGGAGCCGGGTATCGGCGGCGCGCAGCACATCGCTCTGCTCGGGCAACAGAACCTTCGCAGCCAGCACACTGTTGATCACTGCCTGCTGGGCGCTGACCTGCTCACGCACATCGCCGAGGGCACCGATCGCCTGTGCCAGCCCACTGATCTCGGGGTCGCTGAGCTGCCGGGTGAGCGCGTTGTCGAACACCAGGAGGGGCTCGACGACCTGGCCGTACTGCGTGATGAGGTCGGCGGCGTCGTTCGCGCCGGTGAGGACCTGCCGGCGGAGCTGGGTGAGCCGGAAGTAGTTGTTCTCGACCTGGCGAAGGGCACCGATCGTGCCGCTGTTCAGGTCGGACCGGTTACCGAGGGTCTGGACGACCTCCTCGCGGGCGGCGTCGGTGGCGTCGAAGGCGGCCTGGAGCGGGGGTGCGTCCTGGCGGTTGCGCACCGCGACGAACCGGGCGACCTCGTCGCGCTCGGTCTGGAGCTTGACGGTCAGCGTGGAGAGCTGCTGCTGCACCGCGGCGAGCCGGTTCACCTGGTCGAACGCTGCCGCGGTTGCGCTCTGGTCGAGTACCCGAAGCACGCCGAGGACCAGCGCAAGGATGGTCGGTACCGCCACCACGGCGATCAGCTTGACCGGAAGGCGCCAGCTGCGAGGGTGCAGTCGTTCGGACCATTCGGGCTTGCGCTCTGCAGTGCTCACGGGCACGTCCCCCTGGTAGTTGCCGGCGACGGTCCGCGGAACTGTGACACGTCCGAGCGGCGACCCACGTGCGCGGGCAGGTCGAAGCGCCCTCCGGCGAGGCTGGAGAGCTGGGCGGATCGTGTTGCGGCCTCGGGGAGCGTCGCGGTGCACATCGGGTCGATCAGTCGCGCCTTCTGTCGTGGCCGGGCCGCCTTGGGTCGGGCGGGCACCGGTCTGGCTGTCCTGCACTTCTGCCCCGACACGCCCCGAGTGGACGGTGCGTGCCGGCCGGACCGAGTACGATCGTCGCGGGCATCAGTGCGTTCGAATCATGGTCGGGAGCAAGAGTGTAGCCCGAGGCCGGCATGGCCCCTCGTGCCGAGGTCACTTCTGGTCCGCTGTCGCTGGGAGGGCGCTGTCTCTGGTCCCACTGCCGCGAGGGCACCATGGGCGCACAGTCCGCCGGACCCGGCGGCAACGTAGTGCAAGTGAGGGGACGCCGTGGCTGACGGGCCGTTGATCGTTCAGTCCGACAAGACGTTGCTGCTCGAGGTCGACCACCCGGCGGCCCCCGAGGCGCGGATGGCCATCGCACCGTTCGCCGAGCTGGAGCGTGCGCCCGAGCACGTGCACACCTACCGGGTCACCCCGCTCGCTCTCTGGAACGCCCGGGCGGCCGGTCACGACGCCGAGCAGGTCGTCGACGCGCTGGTTCGCTTCTCCCGCTACGCGGTGCCACAGCCGCTGCTCGTCGACGTCGTCGACACGATGGGCCGGTACGGGCGGCTACAGCTCGCGCAGTCGCCCGTGCACGGGCTGGTGCTCGTCGCGCTGGACCGCGCGGTGCTGGAGGAGATCCTCCGGCAGAAGAAGATCGCCCCGCTGCTCGGCGCCCGGATCGATGACGACGTCATTCTCGTGCACCCGTCCGAGCGTGGGCATCTCAAGCAGGCACTGCTCAAGGTCGGCTGGCCGGCCGAGGACCTCGCCGGTTACGTCGACGGCGAGGCACACCCGATCGCGCTCGCCGAGGACGGCTGGACGCTGCGTGACTACCAGCGTCAGGCCGTCGAGGGCTTCTGGGCGGGCGGCTCAGGAGTGGTCGTGCTGCCCTGTGGTGCCGGCAAGACGATCGTCGGCGCGGCGGCGATGGCGCAGGCGCAGGCCACCACGCTGATCCTGGTCACCAACACCGTCGCGGGCCGGCAGTGGCGCCGCGAGCTGCTCGCCCGTACCTCGCTCACCGAGGAGGAGATCGGGGAGTACTCGGGCGAGCGCAAGGAGATCCGCCCGGTCACCATCGCGACTTACCAGGTGATGACGCGCAAGTCCAAGGGCGAGTACCGCCACCTGGAGCTCTTCGACTCCCGGGACTGGGGCCTGGTCATCTACGACGAGGTGCACCTCCTGCCCGCGCCGGTGTTCCGGATGACCGCCGACCTCCAGTCCCGGCGCCGGCTCGGCCTCACCGCCACGCTGGTGCGTGAGGACGGCCGCGAGGGTGACGTCTTCTCCCTGATCGGTCCGAAGCGCTACGACGCCCCGTGGCGTGACATCGAGCAGCAGGGCTGGATCGCCCCGGCCGAGTGCGTCGAGGTGCGGGTCACCCTCACCGACGCCGAGCGGCTCGGGTACGCCGTGGCCGAGCCCGAGGAGCGGTACCGCATGGCGTCCACCGCGCGGACCAAGCTCAACGTCGTCAAGGCGATCCTCGGCCGGCATCCGGGTGAACCCGCACTGGTCATCGGTGCTTACCTCGACCAGCTCGACGAGCTCGGCGAGACCTTGGACGCCCCGATCATCCAGGGGTCGACCAAGAACGTGGAACGTGAGGCGCTGTACGACGCCTTCCGCCGCGGCGAGCTACCGGTGCTGGTGGTGAGCAAGGTGGCCAACTTCTCCATCGATCTGCCCGAGGCGAGCGTGGCGGTGCAGGTGTCGGGCACGTTCGGCTCGCGGCAGGAGGAGGCTCAGCGGCTGGGCAGGCTGTTGCGCCCCAAGGGTGACGGCCGCCAGGCGCACTTCTACTCCGTCGTCTCCCGCGACACCCTCGACACCGACTATGCCGCCCACCGGCAGCGGTTCCTCGCCGAGCAGGGCTACGCGTACCGGATCGTTGATGCCGACGATCTGCTGGGGCCGGCGTTGCCCGGTGCCGATTCGAGTTGATCCGGTCGACGAGCTCCACCGCATCGTCTACGCACCGTAGTAGACATTGCCGGGTCGGCATAGGCCATACGAGTGATTTAGGATGCACTTAGCTGCGTAACGTGCACACAATGTGGCTTTAACGCTCTAAGGAGTGACGCCATCATCCTGCTCAGCTGGATCGTCGCCGGGTTGACCGCCTGGGGCGCAGCCGCCGTCTTCGTCGCCGTTGTGGTGGGCCGGGTGATCGCCTGTCGGGACCGGCAGGGGCCGCGTCGGCGGGAGTCCCAGCGGTCGTTCGCGCCCGTTCCCCGGCCGGGTCCGTCCGACGATATCTCCGTGACCGACCGGTCCGCCTAGCTCCTCCCTCCCTCCCTCCCTCCCTCCCTGGCATCGGTACATTTCGGTCGGGGACGCGGTCTCGCGACGATAGGCTGGGGCCCCGATCAGCGCGTGGAGCGTCGTGCCTTGACGAGGCCGAGCCTGGGCGAGAAGTTCAACGGCACCCGGTCCGCGGTGCGCGGACAGGAGATCGCCGTGGCCCTCGTCGTCCAGAAGTACGGAGGATCCTCGGTTCAGGACGCGGACCGGATCAGGAAGGTCGCCGAGCGGATCGTCCGCACCCGGAAGGAGGGCCACGACGTCGTCGTCGTGGTCTCGGCCATGGGCGACACCACCGACGAGCTGCTCGATCTCGCCGAGCAGGTCAGCCCCGCGCCTCCGCCGCGCGAGATGGACATGCTGCTCACCGCCGGGGAGCGGATCTCCAATGCGCTCGTCGCGATGGCCATCCATGCCCTCGGTGCACAGGCTCGCTCGTTCACCGGCTCCCAGGCCGGGATGATCACCACGTCCAAGCACGGTGACGCCCGGATCGTGCAGGTCAACCCCCAACGGCTGCGGAGCGCGCTGGACGAGGGGTCGGTCGTGCTGGTCGCCGGGTTCCAGGGTGTGAGCCAGGACTCCAAGGACGTCACGACCCTGGGCCGGGGCGGCTCCGACACCACCGCGGTGGCGCTGGCCGCGGCGCTGGAGGCCGACGTCTGCGAGATCTACTCCGATGTCGACGGCGTCTTCTCCGCCGACCCGCGCATCGTCGGCGACGCGCAGCCGCTCGACACCATCTCGTATGAGGAGATGCTGGAGATGGCCGCGTGCGGCGCGAAGGTGCTGCACCTTCGGGCCGTCGAGTACGCCCGCCGCTACAACGTGCCGCTGCGCGTGCGCAGCTCATACAACGACAAGCCGGGTACCCTCGTCACCGGCTCGATCGAGGAGATCCCGTTGGAACAGGCGATCATCACCGGAGTCGCGCACGACCGCTCCGAAGCCAAGATCACCATTATCGGCGTGCCCGACACTCCCGGCATGGCGGCGCGCATCTTCCGTACCGTGGCCGACGCCGAGATCAACATCGATATGGTGCTGCAGAACATCAGCCACGTCGACGACCGGCGCACCGACGTCACGTTCACGCTGTCGCGCACCGACGGAGCCAGCGCCGTGGCCGCGCTCAACGCCGCGCAGGCGGAGATCGGTTTCGCCGAGCTCCTGCACGACGTCGAGGTCGGAAAGGTCTCCCTCGTCGGGGCCGGCATGCGGAACCATCCCGGAGTCACGGCCACGTTCTGCGAGGCGCTCTCGGCTGCGGGGATCAACATCGAGACGATGAACACCTCGGAGATCCGGATCTCGGTGATCTGCAGGGTGGAGCAGCTCGACGACGCGGTGCGCGCCTTGCACGCCGCGTTCGAGCTCGGTGGCGAGGAGCAGGCCGTGGTGCACGCGGGAACGGGCCGATGAACGAGCCTGCGAGTGAATCATCGATGGAGGGCGAGCCGGCGAGCGGGTCGTTGACGCAGCGCGCCGGGCCGGTCGTCGCGATCGTCGGAGCGACCGGAGCCGTCGGCACCACGATGATCGCCATCATCGATGCGCGGGAGACCGTGCCGTGGAGCGAGATCCGGCTCGTCGCGTCCCCCCGCTCGGCGGGCAGGGTGCTGCGGGTGCGCGGCGAGGATGTCACGGTGCGGGCACTCGCGCCCGAGGTCTTCGACGGCGTCGACATTGCGCTGTTCGACGTTCCCGATGAGGTGAGCGCGGAGTGGGCGCCGATCGCGGTCGCCCGCGGAGCGGTTGCGGTCGACAACTCCGGGGCGTTCCGAATGGATCCGGACGTCCCACTGGTGGTGCCTGAAGTAAACGCGGCCGATGCGTCCATTCGGCCCAAGGGCATCATCGCCAACCCGAACTGCACGACATTGTCGATGATGGCCGTGATGGGGGCACTGCACCGCGAGTTCGACCTGCGCGCGCTGGTCGTGGCGTCCTACCAGGCGGCCTCGGGCGCGGGCCAGGCCGGTGTTGACCGCCTCTACGCAGAGCTTGCCGCGGTCGCGGGCAAGGAGATCGGGGTGCGTGGCGGCGATGTCGCCGAGGCGCTCGGCGAGGCCGGGCTGAAGGTCGGGCCCGAATCGGACTCCCCGTTCCCCGCCCCGCTCGCGCTCAACGTGGTGCCGTGGGCGGGCTCGCTCAGGGACGGCGGGTGGTCGTCGGAGGAGCTGAAGGTCCGCAACGAGTCACGCAAGATCCTCGGCATCCCGGATCTGCAGGTATCGGCGACGTGCGTGCGGGTGCCGGTGGTGACCACGCACGCGCTCGTCGTGCACGCCACGTTCGGCGCCGAGGTGTCGGTCGAGGCGGCTCGCAGGGTGCTCGTCGCGCAGCCCACCGTGGTGCTCCGCGATGACCCGGCCGCCGGTGAATGGCCCATGCCTGCTGACACGGTGGGGGGTGACCCGACCTGGGTGGGGCGGATCCGGCAGGCGCTGGACTTCTCCAACACGCTCGAGCTGTTCGTGTGTGGGGACAACCTGCGCAAGGGTGCGGCGCTCAACACTTACGAGATAGCTGAGACCGTGGCCGGCGGGTTGTAGCTCGGGTCCGGCGGGCGACTGGTGTGGGTGCGTGGCACCCGCCTGTCGACCCGGTTGGCTTGATCCCCACCGGTCGAGTGGTGAGCGCGGTTCAGGCTGCGCGCCGCTCCGTCCGGCCACACGACGGTCATTGTTTCGTGGTGTCGATAGCCTCTGGTGCAGCGCCGCGTAAGTCCTTCGGGGTTCGGTCGGGCGAGGGCGCACGTGGAGGTGGTACGGGGATCCGATGGGCAGACGGTGCCGAGTACTTGATCGATATCTGGGAACCGTCAGCCGTGCCGAGTGCGGATCCGGGTTCCGCATCGATGATCACGGCACCATCGGGGTCGCGGTGACTTTGCCAAGATCAGCGTGTCGGTACGGGGAGCCGTACGGGATGCGGTTCTGTGTTCCCGTTCGGCGATCATGAAGCCGGCGGCGTGATCCAGACCCCCGATGAACCTATGCGGTGCTGCGCTAGAGGCTGACCAATTCACGAGTCTGTTCGCGCATGTCCTGCACCTCGGGTACCGCGGTGAACGGCGCTGCCTCACGGTGCCAGTCGGCGAGCTTTCGGCCCAAGCGTCCCGCCCGGTGCGGATCCAGCAGCGGCAACGCGCTCCGCACCATCACGGCCGACAGTTCTGGCTCCTTGGTGAGCAGGTGCACCCGGCCAAGCGAGACGAAATCCATTGCACGGTTCCGGGTGAGGGCGGGATCACGCAATGCTAGCGCCCGGCCGAGGTAGTCCACGGCGTGGTGAGTCTGGCGCCGATCGTGCAGGGCCAGGTCTCGATACATCGCACCAATGGCACCGGCTAATTCAGCCGCGTCGAATACGTGCAGCCAGTGCGGCTCACGTTCGGGATCGCAGTCAGCATGCGATTGCTCGGCGCCGTCCACGGCCCAGGCGAAGGCGTGCGCGTTGCCCCGCTGCGCGTGACCCCACGCCTCCCTCACGGCCAGCAGCGACCGCAATCCCGGGGTAGCAGAATTCCGTGTCCCGCGCTGCGCGAGGTGCACAATTTCCAAGCCATCGTCCGGCGCCCTGAGGTCAAACGATTGCTTGGCAAGCAAGGCTAACGCGCCGGCTCCGAATGATGAATCGCCACCCGCTTTCGCCATGCGTACGGCGGTCACGTAATGGTGCTGCGCAATGCGATGCGCGCCAGAGTCGAATGCCATGCTTGCTGCAATCTTCGCCAGCTCCGCAGCCATGAGGAACCCCCGGTCGGTCAGCGGCCCGGACGGCGCTCCGCGGAGCCGCTCGGACAGATCGGAGAGCTGCCCGACCACGGCGGTACGGCCCAAGCCGGATGCAGCGGCGCCCGGCTGCTCCCACTGCCGGAACGTCGCGACAAGATGTTCCACGGCTTCCACCTCGGCAACGGCGAAGGCACCGCTGCGGCCGGACAACTGTCCGTCGGCCAGCGGTTCGAGCCATGGCGCCAGCGGTCCGAGCAGAGCGGCACCACCGATCGCGGTCACCCGCAACGCATTCCGCCGGTTGAGCACATCGATCTCCACTGCCATCGTCGCATCGTCGAGAATCCCGGTCCGCGTCCACACCCGATCATCCGGCGCAGCGGACGGTTGCCGTGGCGCGGGCGGGATGAAACCCAACTCCGCGTCGGTGCTGACCTCGAGAACGGCCCGCAACGCGCTCCGGTACGGCGCAATCGGATACCGGACAGTGCCTCGCTCCCACTTGGCGATCAGGTGATCATCCAGTCCGAACCGGCGTTCGGTGTGCTCCCATAACCACGCGTTCACCTGCTCGGCCAACTCGGCGCGGGACAGCCGTTCGCCCGGAGCGCGACGGGACCGCAGACGTTCACGAGCGTCCCGGAGCAATCGATTGCGTTCGTCCATAACCCCCACCTCGCCAGCCGGCCCGACCGTGCAGAGCGTACCGACGCGCTGCTCAGCGGCACCCCTGCCCCGGCTTGCCCCGCTCCCTGCCCGGCCCGGTGCACTCCGCAACCGTGACGAGATGGCCGACCGTCTCCACTGTGGAGCCGCTACCGATGGCCGTGATCGCCGTCATGATTATCATCATTGTCGGGCCGACGGCTGGACGCACGCGTCGACCACGCGGCGGACGCCACCGACCCGGACGCAATCCGCCACTGCGGTTCAGCCTGCACACTCCTGGGCAGCGGCCACGTTCTCGGAGACCAGGCTGGCACAGACCCCCTCCTAACCGTGCCGTTCGGCCGCTGTACCGGTTGGCACGGGTGATCCTCCCGATGGCCTGCCCACAAGGCTTGTTTCTACGAGACACCGCCTCATTCTCCGATGTGGGCGGGAAAGTGATGTGAAATGCAGGAGAATCAACCGCCCCTTGAAGAAGAGCTCCCTTGGGTCCGACGACACCCGCGAGGAGGCTCAGGAGGTGGCCGCGGTGGTGCTGGGCGCCGGCTGAATCTGCGGACCCTGCCCGCGCGGTGTCGCGGACCCGCTAGAACCTGACGTCGGCAGGCCACATCACCGTTGTACGGTGGCGTGCAGAAAATGAGGAGCGCCCCCGCGAGCTGCCAGGCTCCGGGGGCGCGGACCGAGAGAGGGTCTCGGACATGGATGAGAGTAACGGGGTCGGGGCGCTGATCTGCGACCTGCGTCAGGTGCACGGTTGGTCGCAGTCCATCCTCGCCGACCGGCTGTGCCGGGAGGGCGATCGCGCGACCTTGACCCGCGAGGAGATCTCTCGGTGGGAGTCCGGGCGGCGCTGCCCGTCCCCGTTCTGGTTACGCCACCTCGCCACTGTCCTCGAGGTGCCGCTCGACCTCATGGAGGCCTCCGCTGTGGATCGACGCTCGCTCTTGACCGACATCGCGGCGACCACGATCGCGGCGCTGGTGTCCTCCAACCTCCTCCGGCACGGGTTCGCCGCGGCGCTGCGCGCGGACCGGCCGTCGCTCGACGACTGGGAGGCACGCACCGAGCAGTACGGCCGGGACTACATGTCCTTCGGGGCCGCCGAGATCCAGCGGCGGCTGGCCGCGGACCTGCTGGTGTTGCAGCAGCAGCTAGAGTCCGCGGGCGCATGGGCGGTCGCGGCGAAGCTCCTGACGCTGTACGGGAAGACGATCCCCGGCACCGACGGGTCGAAGGCCGTGCAGTGGTACCGGATGGCGGCGACGGCGGCTGACCGGTCCGGTGAGGAGGCCGTGCGGGTGTGGGTCCGCGGCCGTGCGGTGATCGCGCTTGGCTACGAGGGCGCCAGCCTGCCCATGGCGGAGCAGTTCGCCGCCGAGGCCACCGCGATCTCCGATCGTCCGTCGCTCGGCCGGCTGAACGCGGTCATGGGAGGCGCGCACACCGCGGTACTGCGAGGCGATCACGGCTCGGCGCGCCGGCTGCTGTTGGAGGGCCGCCGCCTCCACGACGCCGTGGGGTCACACGAGCAGACCTCCGACTATGCCGTACCGGAGTGGCGGATGGGCGTGTTCTGCTCGCTGCTGGCCGCCCGGCTGGGTGACGAACCCGCCGCTCTGGCCGCGCAGGACACCGCGGCGGCGGCCTTGCCGGCCAGCCTGCCGCGGTTCCGCACGCACCTGGAGCTGCACCGCGGGCTGATGCTCGCCAAGGCAGGCGACAAGGCAGGCGGCGCAGAGTACGCGCAAGCCGCGCTCGATCAGCTCCCTTCGGAGAAGCACTCGCTGACACTGCGGCTACTGATCGCCGAAGTCAACACTTCGTAGGCCCCGCCCGCGGAGTGGCCACCGGGTTGGCCACTCCGCGATGACGGAACCGCCCCTAACATCCCGCCACATGTTCGCTGCGTTACGTGCCGTGTTCCGGGAAGGTCGTCATCGCCGTCCCCGTGGGGTGGGCCACACCCGTGGATTGTGGTTCCTCATCATGGTTGAAGAGGCAGTATCTGGCAGGCGTTTCGAGACGCGGCCGGTGGCCGCCCGCGGTACGTGGGCGCACGTAATGATCGTCGGCCAAGAAGCCACGCTGTGCGGCCTGGTGCCCACCGATGACCTCCTCAAGGACGACATTGAGCAGTGCGCGGAGTGCGCGATGGACTGGCGGGCGCGCGGCGAGGAACCTCGGATAGTGCAGCGCACCCAAGTTATCGGGATTCAGCCCAAGCTCGTGGTCGCGAAGCGGGGTCGCCGCCCATAGAGGTCCGGAGGAAACCCGGCCGCCACGGATAGGGGCGTGGCGGCCGGGGCTGGGCCCCCATTCCAGCGAGGTGGAGCATCGCCGTAACATCCACCGGCGCCGCTCCACCTGACCACAGCAGCGTCTACTGGCCCAATGCGGGTCGAGTCCAGCAGATCCTGCACACGCCGCCGGTCCACCCCGAGCTGGTCCGCCACGATCGGCCACGGGAGCTGCGCCCGCGTCGCCGCGGCGATGACGTCCTCGGGGCCAGGTTGGGCGACACCGAGCTCAGCCCCCGTGACCGGTAGGGCGGTGGGCGCGTCAGGGTAGGGCCACGACAGCCGACTCGGCTCGGCTATGACATGTGTGGGGGATTCGATCTTGTATCGGTTCTTGATCAGGTGGTTGGGCACGTCGCATCCCCGAGACGTTCGACCTGGAGGAGGTCTTCCAGCACGGCGAGCGGTCCGCACCGGCTGCAGATGGCTGATCCCGCTGCGGTCAGCTCGGCAGGCGCAGCCGGGTGAGGACGGCGCGGTGGTCACTGCCCGCGAGATGGCGCACGTCGAACGTCTCGGTGGAGATGGGTAGGGACTTGCGGTCGTGATCTACCAACCGCTGCCCCCGGTGCACCGAAGTCCGGTCACCGAAGCGACCGGCCGTGCCACCTAAAGTAAAGTGGCTCGGTGCTCCCGACGCACTGCGGTACCGGGACCGGACACCGGGGCGAAGCTCTACGACCTGGACAAAGGTGGCGGCCTGGAACGCGGGCCGACCCGGGCGTGGAACGTGGACAAACCTATGGACGAGAGGTGGGCGACGTCGAGAACAGCGTGACCCCGGAGTAGCAGGCGGCACTGGTGAATCTGCTGATTGAGCACTACGACGCGATACGGGGTGTCTCCGATGACACCCGCGAAGAGGCGTAGGAGGTGGCCGTGGTGGTGCTGGGCGCCGGCTGAACCTGCGGACCCTGCACGCGCGGTGTTGAGGACCGCTAGAACCTGACGTCGGCAGGCCACATCCCCGCTGTACGGTGGCGGGCAGAAGATGAATGAGGGGCGCCCCCGCGAGCTTGCCGGCTCCGGGGGCGCGGACCGAGAGGGAGTCTCGGACATGGATGAGAGTACCTCCGATTTAGGGGATGACCGCACCATCGGTCATCGGTTGAAGCGAATCCGGAACGACCGCCGGAAGTCGCTGCGAGTGGTCGCTGAGCTCGCCGGTATCTCCGCGGGCCACTTGTCCCGGCTGGAGAACGGGGAACGCTCCCTGGACCGCCGGTCGCTGATCGTGGCGCTGGCGAACGCTCTACAGATCGCGCCGTCGGAGCTGACCTCGCTACCTATACCGGCGCCGGGGGACGGTGGTACTGATGCTGCTGTGCAGGCCGTCCGCCGCGCATTGGTTTCGGCCAGCCGAAACCGGGTCCACGGAGAGCCTGTCCCACTCGATGTGCTACAACGCAGAGTCCAACAGATCCGCGAGTCACGACGCCATTGCGGGTTTGGTATCGTTGGCGAGGAACTGCCGGGCCTGATCCACGACATTCACTCCACCATCGCGGCGGGCAACGATGTGCAGGCTCTGACGGAGTTGGCAGTGACCGTGCACGTGCACGTGACCTTGATGTGGCTACGGGACTCCGGCGCATCGATCGACCTTCGATGGCAAGCTGCTGCGCTGGCTCAAGGCTTGGCCGAGCATATCGGTGATGCAACGTCGATGGGGGTGGCCGCGTACGGCTCAGCGAATGCCCTGCTGGCCTCAGGTGCGTTCGACCTGGCAGCATACGAATTGGACCACCTGACGCTGCCTCCCACCACCGCCGACACGGCGGGCATGATCGGGATGGTGAGCATGACGCGGTCGCTGATCGCGATGGCCGACAAGCGGCCAGGCGACGTCGCAGCGCCCATGCAGGCCGCGAAGGAGCTTGCTACTCGGTTCGGCGAACCAGACGACATCCATGACCGTCTTGGATTCGGGTTCGGACCGACCAACGTCGGCTTGTGGGAGATGGCACTCGCGTTGGAGGCCGGCGAGCCCGACCGTGCAGTGGGTGTCGCTCAGCTCATCCAGCCTGAGCGGCACCCGTTCAAGACCCGCCAGTCCGCGTACTGGATGGACTACAGCCGCGGGCTGGTTCGGTTACCTCGCCGGGCTGACGACGCGGTGTGGGCGTTGCGAAAGGCTGAACGCCTGTTCCCCATCCGCGTGCAGCGCAACCCGTTCGTCCGGGACATCCTCGCGGAACTGGTCCCGCGGTCCAAGCAGGACGCGGTTGGCCGGGAGCTTCGCGGCATGGCCTACCGGGCGGGTCTGCTCGTTTAGCCCTGCCGGGTGATGTTGCCGCACAGCAACACGACGAGCAGACCCGCCCCTAGCGAGTCGTCTGGATTCAGCCCAAGCCCGTGGTCGCGAAGCGGGGTCGCCGTCCATAGATGTCCGCCCGGCCCGCGGACCCCCCGAACGCGGACCCGGGTGGGCAGCGGGAACCCGGCAGCCACGGATAGGGGCGTGGCGGCTGGCTGACCCGGCTACGGTCAGCCCGGCAGGCGCAACCGGGTGAGGACGGCGCGGTGGTCACTGCCCGCGAGATGGCGCACGTCGAACGTCTCGGTGGAGATCGGTTCGGTGGCGAGCACGTGGTCGATCTGCGGGCCGAGCAACTGGGTGCGTGGGGTGGGACCCCACGTCGGCAGCAGGCCCCGTCCGCGCTGTTCGGCGGCGTCCACACAGCCGACCATCACGGCCCGCAGCACCGAATGGTCGAGCGTGGCGTTGAGGTCGCCGGCGATGATCGCGGGAGTCGGGCCGGTACACCAGGTGCCGAGGCGGGCCAGGTCCGAGCGCCACTGCGGCACGGTGCCGGGTACTGGCGCGATGGCGTGGTAGGCCACGAACCGCAACTCGCCCAGGCCTCCGCCGGTGATCACCAGGGATGCGAACGGGGTGGACTCGTCGATCGTCACGGCGACGTCGTCGAGGTCGTCGCGGACCAGGGCGGTGACGCCGGCGACGTCGGCCGTGCCCGGCCCGGTGCTCGTGTGCAGCGTGTATCCCAATGGCTCGACGAGCGGTGCCAACCTGGAGCGGTATGCGTCCCCCGCCTCCGGCAGCGACACCAGGGTGGGGTGTTCGAGCTCGATCAGCCGGGCGAGTTGTTCGACGTCGGTGTCGCCGTCGAAGACATTGAACGCCAGCACGGTGAGTGACCGGCCCGGTCCGGGCGCTGGGTTGTCGACGATCATGCGTGGCAGTACGACGCAACTCCCGGTGATCACAACGGCGAGTACCCCGGCGGCGAACGGAAGCACGCGTCGTTCGACGATCAGCAGCAGCCCGAGCACCGCCAGGACTGCGATGGTCCCGGCGAGGATCAGCGGGCGGAACGCGACCAGCTGGGTGAACGGGCTGTGGCGGTCGAGCCCGAACAGCATGTCCGGGATGGTCACCATTGCCACCAGCAGGGTGAACAGCGCGGCGGCGAACCAGCGGCGGATGACCCGGGGTGGGGCGGAGCGGCCGGGAGCTGGCCCGGTGGTCGGCAGGCTGTGCGATGGCGAGATCATCCTGCCCGAGTGTGCCGCACCGCACGAGATGCGCCAGCGACGGTGCAGCCGGAAAAAACCGACCGAAACTTGACTCATTCCAGAAAATATGGTCAGGTTTGCTGTGCTGGAACCCTCGGTGGCCGGCACAGCGCAGCGCCTCCGGGACGCGGGCCTGCGGGTCACCGCGCCCCGGCTCACCCTGTGCGGATGCGGGCCTCGTGCGGCGGATCGAACCGGCGGGCTCGGCGGCTCGATTCGAGACACGCACCGGGGACAACCACCACCATCTGGTATGCCGCATCTGCGGCCGCACCACGGACGTCGACTGTGCTGTGGGCGCTCGCCCCTGCCTCACCCCCGGTGTCCATGCCGGCTACCTGCTCGACGAGGCCGAGATCGTCTTCTGGGGGCAGTGCTCTCAATGCGTTTATCCGGACGCGCACCGCTACCGGATAGGCGCCAACTACACGCAGCTCCCGGTCAACGCCGCCACGTCGCCCGTCAACAGCTACTCCAAGGACGGCGCGATGCGCTACCAGAACCCGACCGACCCGGTGTACGCGCCCAACTCCTACGGCGGTCCGCACGCCGACACGGCGATCGCAGGCGAGGTGGCGTCGACCTACGGTATGGAGGACGAGGTCATCCGCTCGGCCTACAAGCTGCGCTCCGAGGACGACGACTTCGGCCAGCCCGGCACGCTCGTCCGCACGGTCATGGATGACGCGCAGCGCGAGCGGCTGGTCGGCAACGTGTCCGGTCACCTGCTCCACGACGTCAGCGCGCCGGTCCTGGAGCGGGCGTTCCAGTACTGGCGCAACGTCGACAAGGAGACCGGCGACAAGATCGAGCAGACCGTCCGCAATGGCGCGGCGAAGCCGTTCGACAAGTAGGTGTGGAGAAATGGCCGTCGGGCGGACCGCGGCGGGGTGCTCAGGGCGGGGTGCTCAGTTGGTGAGCACCGCCCGCAGCGCCGGTGAGGCAGCGGCGGGCGGGGCAGCGGCAAAAGCTCCGAAGCCGGGAGCCACGAGACCGGCCAGGAACGACGGGTCCTCCAGCAGCAGGTAGGCGAGCTCACCGGAGAACCGGTGGGCCCGGGCGTCGACGTCGTCCGGGCCGAGTCTCTCAGCGAGCCATGCGCGGACCCGCTCTGGATCGGTGCTGGTCAGCGCTGCGAGGCGGCTCACCGGATCTTCGGCGCCACCCGCCGCGAACGCCCCGACGCCGCCAATGACAGCGGGGTCGGGCAGCGGCGCGGCGAGTAGGGCGTCGACATCGATCCGCCCCACACCCCAGTTGTCGTCCCAGCCCGGCGGCCGGGCGCAGACCCCGGGTGTGCGGAGCAGGTGCAGGAACGCCGCCTGGACGTGGTTGCGGCCGTAGCGGTCACACAGTGCCTGGTGACCATGATGGGCGAGCCACAGTGCCGCGACCCCGGCCAGGTGCGCCACCGCATAGGACGTGCCGTGGCTGCGGTTGACGATCCGGCCGGGCGGGCTGAGCTGCCAGTCGAACTGGGCTGTCCACACGCAGCTGCCCGGGGCGGAGACGTCGACCGCAGGGCCGCGGGAGGATCCGCTCCATGGCACGTCCCCGGTGCCGGTGGCCGCGACGGCGAGGCAGTTGTCGTAGGACGCAGGCGCCGTGACGATGCCGACCTGATTGCCGGCCGCGGCCATCACGATCATCCCGTCGTCGACCGCGTCCTGGATCGCCTCCCGGAGGCCGAAGAAACCGGTGCCGCCCAGGCTCATCGACACGATGTGGCAGCCGGCTCCGTGCGCCCGCCGCACGGCGTCGGCCACGTCGGAGTCGAACAGCTGCACTACGCTCTCCGTTGCCCGGAAAGGAATGAGGACGGCTCTCGGGGCGACTCCATGGAAACCGGACTGGTCGCCGACACCGAGAATGACGCTCGCGGTGCTGGTACCGTGACCCGGATTGGGCAGCGGATTGAAGAATCGGCGCACCGGGGGCCGCAGTGGGTCGGTGGCGTCGGCGTCGTTGTCGATCACATCCCAGTCGGCCGCCTGGTCGACGACGGGACCGAGCGCGAAGTGATCACTGAAACCGGAGTCCGGATGGCCCACCCTGATCCCGACGCCGCCGCGCGTCGCCGGGTCCATCAGGGCCATGGCGGCCGGCCAGCCCATGGTGTCGAGCGCCCAGCCGTGATTCGCCGACAGGGCGTCCGCGTTGCAGTCCCCGTTGCCGAACGCCCCGATCCCGGTCGCGCCCGGTGCGAACGCGCCAACCGGGACATCCGCTTCCACCAGCGCGAACGCACCCGTGTCCTGAAGCCGGTGGGTCAACTCCCATGCCGTCGACGCATAGGACGGCGAGCCGATGGCGTCGGTCGTGGAGAACTCCAGCAGCCAGTCGGGGCCGTCCGGACCCGGGCCTACGTGAATCGTTCGCACGGGTGCCCGCACGCCCCCCAGGCCCGTCATCGCGTCCTCGGCTGCGGTCGTCAGCGCCGCGGACGAGGTCGTCGAGGATGCGCGAACCGCGATGCGGATCGGTTGCAGCGAATCGGACTCAGCCATGGTTGCCCTCTCGTCTCACCGTCGATGACTCCGGTATTGTCGATTCAACACCTCGGTGGGCGAACCTTGTAGGGATTTAGCGGAATGTTCAGCGGATACGGCACGAGCGCGGCTGCTCGATTCGACCATGTGGCCTGCGATCTGTCGGACATACTTGGCACCCCCGGATTGGACGACGGCGAGGCGGCTGCGGACCGGGTCGGCCACGCCTTCGGGCACGGCTTCGAGTCGGTCTCCGGTGATGCCGGGCTGTACCTGCGCAGCGCCGGTGTCGGCATCGGTGCGTTCGGCCCGCCCCGAGAGGCGCTGGTCCGCACCTCCGACGCCGTCGACGTGTTGCTCGCCCAACCCGCCGGGGCGAACCGGGTCATCACTGAGCTCACCAGCCCGTCGGGCATCCACCAGCTGTGCGCGCAGCTGGTGGATGGCCACCGGGTGGTCGGCGGGAGCTACCGGCTGCACTCAGCCCCCTCGGGCCAGGTCGTCGTCACCGGGTACCCGGTGGCCGGCGTGTCCGAGCGAGACACCGGACCAGCGCCCCGACTGCGCCGGGCGACGGTCACCGACGCGATGCGCACCCAGCTGGGTCTGCCCGCCTCCGTCGAGCTGCTGGTCGAGACCGTGCTGTTCCCGCTGGAGGGCGACGCCGTCTGGGCGTACCTGGGTCGCGGCGTCCTCTGGGACGACGACGCCGTCGCCGACCTCCGGATCATCGTGCGCGCCGACGACCTCTCGCTGCTCGTCAGCCGCGACGCCGCGATGTCGGCCACCTGGGGTGAAGGCCTGGCCTACGCGTCCAACCCGGCCAGGGATGATTGGCCGACCGTTGTGCGCCTGCCGGATCTGAACGGTGACCAGGGGCTGCTCCGGAGCCGCGTCTTCGACGTGGCGCCGGCATCGGGTCAGCGCCCGCAGCGGCTGCTGCGCGACTGGCGGCTCGCCGCGGACGTCCCCGGGTTCGACGATGTCAACGCCTATCACCACCTCACCCGGGCAGCGAGCTGGTTCGCCTCGATCGTCGGTCCCGATGTGTTCTCCGGGCAACCGTTCGTTCCACTGCGGGTGGTCACCGGCGACCGGGCCACTCGCGATTGGGTGGCGCGGTTCCTGCCGAGCGTCGCCACTGTCGTGTTCGGTGACGGTGACCGACCCGGCGCGCGATGTGCCGACGTCTGCATGCATGAGCTGACCCATGCGGTCGTGTGGGGAGCGCGCCAGATCGACGAGATCGGGCCGATGGAGGCCAGGGGGCTCAACGAGGGATACGCCGACTACGCCCAGGCGTCCTTCCTGTCCGACCCGCGGTTCGGCGACTGGGTGCGACCGGCCCAGTTCCGGGACTGCGCGCGGGCGGACATGCGGTTCCCGGTCGACCCGGGGGCGGCCGCCGACCCGTACCTGATCGGGTCGGCGTGGGCAGCCGTGCTGTGGGACCTACACGAGGCTGTCGGAGCGGGGGTGGCCGACGCCATCGCGCTCGACACGATCTTCTACCTCGAGGAGACGAGCACGATCGGCGCAGCTCGGGCGGCTCTGCTGGCCTCCGACGCCCAGCTCTTCCCGGTGGGTGACGGCAGCGGGCGGCACGCCGAGGCGATCACCACCGCCTTGGACCGCAGGCTCCCGTAGGGCCCCGGTCCCGAATCATGGGTCGAATCGGCCCAGCACCTGCTCCCACCCTCTGCGCCAGAACATGAATCCGACTGGCAGCGGCCCGAATTCGTGCTGTCCCGCGGAGGGTGAGCTTTCGGGCACGCCCCAGCTCAGCGCGGCATCAGCCGGTCCACGGCGTCGAGAAGATCCCAGACGCTCTGGGTCGTCGTCGCGCCCATCCTGATCTCGACGCGGCTCTGCCCCTGGCCGTCGTCCACGTCGATCAGGGTCGTGCCGCCGTCAACTCCGCCCGGGCCGTCGTCGATCTGGTCGCCCGCGGCCACGACCAGGGTGGCCAGCTCGGTGAGTCGCACCGCGTCGGCCGTCGCCAGCGGCTGCACCCGAACCGCCGCTTCTTCAGCGGTCGAGCCGGTCGGAATGTCGATCACCGTGACGGCATGGTCGTCGACCTCCACCCGCCGATCGACCGGGAACAGCCCACCTTGCTTGTCGACGGCGATCCGCATGGTTGCGACGCTAGCCTTGCCGGGACCGTGCGGCGAGGACGCGCAGGCCGCAAGGGGCAGTAACCGACCATGGAGGCAGCGTGACCGTCGCCGACGAGCCAGGAATCGTCGATGACGCTCGACGGGCCGGGGTGTCGGCCTCCACGGTCTCCCGGTCGTTGCGGGGGGCCGCGGACGTCTCCCCGGCCAGTGACCGGGTGTTGCGTGCTGCCGGCGAGCTCGCGTACGTTCCGTCCCCCGCGGCGTCACGACTCGGATCGGGCCGCACCGGCGCGGAGCGGGCGCTGCGGACTGCAGGAGTCAACCTGCTGCTCCACAACCTCGGCGACAGCACGAGCCGCCTGCCCACCCGGCTCGTCGTGCGAGGCAGCACCGGGCCGGTCAGGTGAGGAGGACCGCCGGCCGGCTCCCGGACGGCCGCGAGATCGTCTACTTCGATGAGCGTGATGACGCCGTCCGGGTCGGCGGCGGCCCGCCCGGCCATGCGCCGGCATCAGCGGTGTCCTCAGAGATCCGCCACGACCCGCTGCTGGACGAGTGGGTGGTGATCGCCGGCCACCGGCAGGACCGCACCTTCCTGCCCCCGGCCGACCAGTGCCCGCTGTGCCCGTCGCGGCCGGGCCTGACCACTGAGATCCCGGCCGCCGGCTACGACGTGGTGGTCTTCGAGAACCGCTTCCCCGCTTTCGCCGGGCCGACCGGCGAGGTGCCCGGCCCCGGCAGCCCGCTCGTACCCCGCCTGCCGGGGCTGGGCCGGTGCGAGGTCATCTGCTTCACCAGCGACCACGGGCTGTCCTTCGCGCAGCTCACGCCGGCGCGAGCACGGCTGATCGTGGACGTGTGGGCCGACCGCACCCGGGAACTGTCCCGGCTGCCCTACGTCGAGCAGGTGTTCTGTTTCGAGAACCGTGGCGAGGAGATCGGGGTGACGCTGCACCACCCGCACGGCCAGATCTACGGCTATCCCTTCGTCACCCCGCGCACCCGCAGGCAGCGGGAGTCCGCCCGGCGCCACCGGGCGCGGACCCGCCGTGACCTGTTCGCCGACGTGGTGGCAGAGGAGCGGGCCGCAGCCGTCCGGATCATCGCGGAGAGTGCCCACTGGACGGCGTTCGTTCCGGCCGCGGCCCGCTGGCCGGTCGAGGTGCACCTGTACCCGCGCCGACCCGTTCCGGACCTCCCCGCCCTGCGCGACGAGGAGCGCGACGACTTCGCGACCACGTACCTCGACCTGCTGCGGCGGTTGGACGCGTTGTACGGGGTACCGCTGCCGTACCTGGCGTGCTGGTACCAGGCGCCGGTGCGGGCCGATCGGGACCTTGCGCGGCTGCACATGCAGGTGATCTCCCCGAAGCGGGCGGCGACCAAGCTCAAGTACCTGGCGGGCTCGGAGGCCGCGATGGGGGTCTTCCTCAGCGATGTGTTCCCCGAAGACACCGCGACCCGACTGCGCGAGTTGCGCCCCCAGGATCACGCGGGTCGTGGGCAGACGGCACCCGGGGTCGGGGCGAGACATGAGTGTCCGTGACGAGTTCGTGCGCCATGTGGGCAGCGGGCCCGCCGGGGCGTGGGCGGCGCCGGGTCGGGTCAACCTGATCGGCGAGCACACCGACTACAACGACGGGTTCGCGCTGCCGATGGCCCTGGACCGCCGGGTGCTGGTGGCCGCGGCGCCGGCGGTCGGTGGCGGGTCGCGGGTCTGGTCGGGTCAGCAGGGCGGTGCCGCGGTGGGCTTCCTGGCCGCGCGGGTCGTCCCGGGTGACGTGCCCGGCTGGGCGGGCTACGCGGCCGGGGTGTTCTGGGCGCTGCGGGCCGGTGGTCACCCGGTCCTCGACCTGGACGTCGTGCTGAGCGGGGACCTGCCGATGGGTGCCGGGCTGGCATCGTCGGCCGCGCTCGGGTGTGCGGTGGCGCTGGCCCTCACCGATCTCGCCGGCGTGCGGCTGGCCCGCACCGAGCTGGCGTCGGTCGTCCGGCGATCGGAGAACGACTTCGTCGGCGCTCCGACCGGCGGGATGGACCAGCTGGCCGTGGTGCACGGCCGGCGCGGACATCTGGTGTACATCGACACCCGCTCGCTCGCCGTCGACCACGTCCCCTTCGACCCGGCGGCCCAGGGACTGGCGTTGCTGGTGGTCGACACCCGGGCCCCGCATGCGCACGTGGACGGGCAGTACGGCGAGCGACGGCGGCGCTGCGCGGACGCCGCGCGGATGTTGGGGGTCGCGGCGTTGCGCGATGTCGATGTCCCGGGCCTCGGGGCGGCACTGGCCCGGCTGCCCGACGGCCCGCTGCGCTCGCGGGCCCGGCACGTCGTCACCGAGAACGACCGGGTGCGCGAGATGGTGGCGTTGCTCCGGTCGGGTGCGGATCTGCGGGCGGCGGGCGTCCTGCTCACCGCGTCGCACGCCTCGCTGCGCGACGACTTCGAGGTGACGGTGCCGCACCTGGACGTGGCGGTGGCGGCCGCGTTGGGCGCGGGTGCGCACGGGGCGCGGATGACCGGGGGCGGCTTCGGCGGGTGCGTGATCGCACTGGTCGACGCGGGCACCGTGCCGGCCGTCGTCACCGCGATCGAGCGAGCCTTCGCCGGCCAGGGCTTCGGCCGCCCGGCAGCGTTCACCGCGACCCCATCGCCCGGAGCCCGACGTCTCACCCGCGCCTGAGGCGGGCCCCGCGGCATGGCCACATGCGCCGTTCGGAGCATGTCGAACCGCGATGTGCTGAACCGCGATGTGCTGAACATGGTGCGGCGTGGGCGCCGGGTCAGCGCAGGGCGGCCGTCGGGAGCGGGGTGCGCAGCCGCACCATGCCGTCGAGCATCTCGGCACTCGGGCGCAGGCCGGCCCGGCGGAACAGCTTGGTGATGCCGACATCGTCGGGATGGGCGACACCGGTGAGCTCGTCGACGCCCTGCTCGGCGGCCAGCTCCGCCGCCCGGCGCAACAGCGCGGTGCCCAGCCCGCGCCCCTGCCAGGCGTCCTCCACCAGCACCGCGGCCCGGGCCGAGCTGGTCGTCTCGCGGTCGAGGTTGGTCAGCCCGACCGCACTGCCCCCGTCGGTGGTCAGCGCCATCACGGCCTGCCCGGCCCCGTCGTCGCCGCCGAGTAGGCCGCTGAGCTGGTGGGGGGTCAATCGGGGCGTGGGGCTGAGGAACCGGGATCGGCGGGTCTGCGGAGAGCAGCGCGCGTGCAACGCGGCGACGAGCGGGGCGTCCGGCGGCGCGGCGGCGCGCAACCGGACCTCGGAGCCGTCTAGCAGCAGCAGGATTCGCTCGTCGCGGGGGAGCCGGGCCGGTACGCGCACCGCGAGCTGGGTGGCGAGCTCGAGCAGCGCGGCGGCTCGGGACAGCTCGGTGGCGGTGAACGGCCAGGCCCGACCGAGGTGCAGCTGCTGCGTGCCGACGCGGATGCTCTGCACGTGCCAGATCGCCGGATCGGGGCCGGCCGGATCAACCAGTCGCGCGCGCAGCAACGTGGCGACCGCGCGCGGCGCGCTGCCGGGATCGGCGGCCACCATCCGGGCCAGCGCAAGGGCTGTGGTGGCGGCGTCGGAGAGCTCGGTGGCGTCGGCCCGCACCAGCAGCGTGCACGGG
This sequence comes from Pseudonocardia sp., assembly GCA_050701055.1. Taxonomy (GTDB): domain Bacteria; phylum Actinomycetota; class Actinomycetes; order Mycobacteriales; family Pseudonocardiaceae; genus Pseudonocardia. The sequence goes on from JBOHEO010000015.1 coordinate 32,355, forward strand.
ACGGCGGCCCGGTCCAATGCGGTCACCAGGTCGGCCGGGTCCACCCCGCCGGGAACCCGGACCAGGAGCTCGTCGGTGACCGATCCGTCGTCGGCCGGCTCGCCGACGACGTGCAGCGAGATGATGTTGCAGCCCGCGGCTCCCACCGCTGTGGCCAGCTCGCCCAGCCGGCCGGGCCGGTCCTCGAGCTCCACGTGCACCCGCCACAACACCACGTATTTCAGAATGTCGGCACGGTGTTTCCGGTGCGCTACCGGCACGTGACATCTCCGCCGGGCACGGACGATCCCGGCGTATCTCCGGCCGTCGACCGTGAGTTGAACCCTGTGGACGGACGCTCGCCCGGCCGGCGATGAGGAGCGGCGATGACAGCACGCGGTATCGACGGCCGCTCCGCCGGCGCTCCCCGGGGGTGGCTCGGTCGCCGGCTGCTGGCGACGGCCGGCGCCGCGCTCGCGCTGGCCATGGTGACGGCGGCCCCGGCTGCGGCGCACGCCGGCGACCCGGAGCTGGTCTCGCGGTTGACGTCGGTCAGCCCGGCGCTGCCCGCGGGCGTGACCGCCACCCTGCGTACCACGATCGACGACCAGGTCGTCGTCACCAACCCGACGACCACGCCCCTGGTCGCGCTGGACCGCGACGGTGCCGAGTTCCTGCGGATCTCCGCTGCGGGGGTACAGGGCAATACGGCGTCACCCTACTTCCACCTCACCGCTGATCCGTCCGAGAACGGCGACGGGGTGCCGGCGACCGCCTCCGCCCGGGCCGCTCCGGTCTGGGTTGCGCTGTCGACCGGCCCCACCTGGGCGTGGTTCGACCCCCGGCTCAGCCCCGCGTATCTTCCGGTGCCGGTCGGTGGCCGGCAGGAGGTGACCGAGACCGAGGAGCTGGCGACCTGGTCGGTGCCGCTGCGCTACGGCGAGGATCCCGTGTCGCTGGAGGGCGCGCTCGTGCGGCGACCGGTGACGGGGCGTTTCGAGACGACGCTCGACCCGCCCCCGGCCGGGATCTCCGCGCTGATCGCGCAGGGTTACGTCCCGACGCTGTCGGTGCAGGCGGGCCGCGGCCGCGAGGTCACCGTCGTGGGCCGTGACGGTCGGCCCTACCTGCGGTTCGCCCCGGATGGGTCCGAGGTCGACCGTGGCTCCGCGACCTACCGTGACGACCAGCTCGGTCGCGGCCGTCCGGTCCCCGCCGCCGACATCGGCTGGATCCGCCTTCCCGGTTCCAGCAACACCTGGTTGGACACCCGGCTGCGGTTTCCCGCCGAGGACCCGCCCGCGGAGTTCGCCGACGCGACCCGGCCGGTGGCGGTCTCCCGGTGGGAGATCCCGGTGATCGTCGACGGTGTGCCTCAGGTGCTGTCGGGGTCGATCCGCTGGCTGCCGAACGGCCGGGCCGGCGGCGGGTCGCCCTGGACCGCGATCGGACTCGTCGGCGGGGTGATGGTGCTCGTCGTCGGCGGCGCCGCACTGGTGCTGCGACACCGCCGCCTGAGGGACTCGACCGAGGACATCACCCTTCATGAGCACCAGCCGACACCCGCGCCGTGACCGGCCGCGACAGGGAACCCGGTCGCGGTTCGTCGCCCCCGCCGATGCGCGTCCGGTGACTCTGTCGCGGGTTGTGACGCTGCTCCTGGCGGTTGTGGTGATGGTTCTGGGGGGATGCGCGCAGCGGACCGTGATCGCGCCGACGGTGCTGGCCGACGGTGTGCAGCGGATCGAGCTCACGGTCGCCGGCGCCACCGACGGGACACCGGTGCGGGTGGCAGTGCCGGTGGGCTCCACCGTCGAGCTCGTCGTGCGCAGCGACATCGCCGACGAGGTGCACCTGCACGGCTACGACCGCAGCAGCTTCGTCACCGCCGGAGCCAGCACCACGGTGCGGTTCGTCGCCGGCCTCCCCGGGGTCTTCGAGGTCGAGCTCGAGCAGCGCGGCGATCAGCTGGCCCAACTCGAGGTGTCGTAATGATCCTCGCGCACGGCATCGGCACGCGATCGGACCTCCCGGTGCCGGTCTGGCTCGCCGCCGCTGCTGCCGCCGCCGCGCTGCTGATCTCGTTCGCGGTGCTCGCCGTGCTCTGGCGCCGACCCCGGCGCACCGGGGCGGGCCGGCCGCTGCCGGCGCCGGGTGCCGCGATGCTCGATGCGCCGCCGCTGCGCGCGGTACTGCGGTGCACGGTACTGCTGGTCGCGGCGCTGGTCGTGATCACCGGGCTCTACGGTCCCGCCGATCCGGCCGCGAACATCGCGCCCTGGGCGCTCTACGTGACGTTCTGGGTCGGCCTGGTGCCGGCATCGCTGCTGTTCGGGCCCGTGTGGCGGGTACTCAACCCGCTGCGGCTGCTCCATGAACCGGTCGCCGGCCTGCTCCGGCTCGACGCTGAGCGTGGCGTGCTCCGGCTGCCGGCCGGTGTCGGGTACTGGCCCGCTGCGGTGTCGCTGGCGGTGTTCGCCTGGTTCGAGCTGGTCTTCCCCGCCCGGGCCGAACCGGTCGCCGTCGCCGTCTTCCTGCTCGGCTACGGCGGCGCGCACCTGGTCGCCGGCGTGCTGTTCGGGCGTCGCTGGTTCGACCGTGGCGACGGCTTCGAGGTGTACTCCGCGCTGATCGGCGCCCTGGCCCCGCTCGGCCGCCGGGCCGACGGGCAGCTGGTGTTGCGCAACCCGCTCGACGGCCTGGCCGCGGTGCCGCTCGGCCCGGGCCTGGTCGGGGTGATCGTGGCGTTGGTCGGTTCCACCGCTTACGACGGATTGTCGCGCACCCAGTGGTGGAACGGCGCCGTGCCGCCCGGTGCCGCTATGGCGACCGGCGGGCTCGTCGCCTCGTTCGTCCTGGTCGGTGTGGTGTTCGGGCTGGGCACGTTCACTGTGGTCTCGACGGGCGCGCACACCGGCGTTGGCCCGGTGGCGTTCGCGCCGACGCTGGCGCCCATCGCCGCCGGGTACGCGATCGCCCACTACTTCTCGCTGCTGGTGTTCGACGGCCAGCAGGCCATCATCCTGGCCAGCGACCCGATGGGCACCGGTGCCGACCTCATCGGCACGGCGGGACGTGCTATCGACTACACCGTCGTCGGCGCGGGCACGATCGCGCTGGTGCAGCTGGGCGCCGTCGTGGTGGGGCATCTCCTCGCCGCGATCAGCGCGCACGACCAGGCCCACCACCTCTTCCCGCCGCGGGTGGCGCTGCGCACCCAGTACCCGATGCTGGGCGCGATGGTAGCGCTGACGGTGGGCGCGGTCGGCCTGGTGTTCGCCGCCTGATCGCTGACACCGCCGGCGCGACCCGCTCACCAGCTGAGCTCGGCGCACCGGGTGTGCGTGCCCGGCGGCTCGACCTGCACCGTGAAGTGGGGCAGGCCGTGCCCCTCGGCGAGCAGCTCGCGGGCCGCGGTCAGCACCACGGCCGGATCGCACCCGGCGTCGATCGTGAGGTGCGCCGAGCCGACCTCCATCCCCGAGGTGAGCGTCCAGACGTGCACATCGTGTACGTCCAGCACCCCGCGCAACGCCGCCAACCCGGACCTGATGGCCGCCACGTCGACGTGGGCGGGAGCGACCTGGACCAGGATCCGCACCGCTTGTCGGGCCAGCGACCACGTCCTGGGCAGCACCCACAGCCCGATCGCGATGGCTACCAGCGGATCGGCATAGCGCCATCCGAAGGCGATGGTGGCCGCGCCGGCGAGCAGCACGCCGACCGATCCCAGCGTGTCGGCGAGTACCTCGAGGTAGGCGCCGCGGACGTTGAGGCTCTCCTTGGCGCCCTGGCGCAGCAGCGCGAAGACGACGAGGTTGGCGGCGAGCCCGGCCGCGGCGGTGAGCATGAGCGGGAGGCCCGGGACCGCGGGTGGGTCGGCGAACCGCGACGCGGCCTCGACGAGCACCCACGCGGCCACCCCGAACAGCAGCACCGCGTTGGCGAGGGCGGCGAGCACCTCCGCGCGGTAGAGCCCGAAGGTGCGCCGGTCGTTGGTGCCGGCCGCCTGGGCGGCGGCGATCGCGGCCAGCGCCATCCCGACGCCGAGCACGTCGGTGAACATGTGGCCGGCATCGGAGAGCAGGGCCAGCGAGGACGTCCACAGCCCGACGACGACCTCGAGCCCCAGGAAGGTGATCAGGACGGCCAACGAGATCCGCAGCCGCCCGACGTGCCGTCCGGACGCGCTGGCGCCCGGCGCGTGACCGTGTCCGTGTCCTGCTCCCACGGCAGCAATGTATGCGGAAATGCGCATACATGCTAGAAGTCTCGGGGTCCGACTCGACCGACGGTCGCCGTGCCATCATCGCCGTCGTGAACGAGCCGGTGCGCCCAGAGGACATGCGTGTCTCCGACGCGGAGCGGAACGGAGTTCAGGACCGGCTGCGTCGCGCGCATGAGGTCGGGCAGCTCGATCTCACCGAGTTCGACGACCGGGTGCGGTCGGTGTGGGCGGCGCGCACCCGCAACGAGTTGCACCGGGTCACTGCCGACCTGCCGGCACCGCCGCCCGAACCCGGCCGCCGAACCGTGTTCGCCCCGACCTCCGGGGGCACGGCCATGCGCGTGCTGACGATCATCTGGGCCAGCCTGGTCGTCGCCAACCTGATGATCTGGGGGATCGTGGTGCTGACCACCGGTACGATGGTGCACCCCTGGTGGCTGTGGGTGGCCGGCCCTCCCGGCGCCGTGCTCGCCGTGCTCTACACGGCCGGGATCGGTCGGCCGGAGCGGGAGTCATGACCGGATCGCTGGGTCGGCCGGTCACCGATACCGTGGCGGCATGGCAACGGGGCGTGGCGAGGCGGTGAAGTCACGCGGTGGCACGGTGATCGTGCAGGATCCGGCGACGGCCGAATTCACCGGAATGCCGGAGGCCGCCCTGGCCGCCTCCACGGTCGACTTCGTGCTGCCGGTCAACGAGGTCGCCACAGCGATCCGCAGTCTGGTCGACGTGGAGCGGCGATGATGGATGACGGCTCGTTGGGCGAGACCACCGAGGAGCTCACCAGACTTCTCGAGTTCATTCGCGATGCTCGCGGATTCGATTTCACGGGCTACAAGCACACCTCGCTGACCAGGCGCATACGGAAACGGATGAGTGATGTGGGCCTGACCCGATAGGAGCCGGAATGAAATTATCTATTCGTTTGCTCGTCCGATGGTGTAGTTCCAGTCGCCGTGGAATTCGTGTCGGTTGAGGGGGATGGCGGCGGTTTCAATCGGTCATGGCGGCACAGCAGTGCTCCGCAATCAGCTTATCGAAGACCTCGATCGGCTTCTGCCAGCCTGACGTCTTGCGTGGTCTGCCATTCAGTTCTGCCGCTACTCTATCAAGTTCTTCCTGGGCGTGTAAGGACAGGTCGGTACCTTTCCGGAAGTACTGCCGGAGCAGCCCGTTGGTGTTCTTTTTGGTGCCGCGTTGCCACGGTGAGTGCTACAATAATTGCCTGTCGCTACGACCGTTTGAGCCCAAAGATTCGGATGCCCCGCAAGGAGCCCTCGACGAGTGGCCAAACGGCCAGGAAACAGCGTAGACTAACTGAATTCACGCGGTCCGAAAAACGCGGGGCTGATCACCCCCGGGGAGAGGCCGCTCGGGAAGCCCACAGCCCTCGCTGCCGACATCCCACCGGACCTCTCACGAACCCACCGCCCGACAACCGAGCCCGGAACCGGCTATTTCAGCGTCCTCCTGGATTGGGGCAGGCGCGGGTCAAGTCATCCCGGTGCCGGGGCGACTTGATCAGATTCGTGGAGACGACCGTGCAGGGGTAGCGCTCGAACAACGACTGATCGTCGAGCAACCCGCGCGAGAGCCGGCCCACCGTGCTGGCGAGCACCAGCTCGGCATCGATCCGGAACTTGGACGCCAGCTCGGCCTGCCACTGCTCGGCCAGCGCCGGACTGCACAGCACCGTGAATCCTCGAACGCTGCCCTGAGCCAGTAGCTCAGCCGCCACGAGTCCGGCCTCCACGGTCTTGCCGACACCGACGTCGTCAGCGATCAACAACCGGGTGGTGCGTTGGCGTAGCGCCGTCAGCAGCGGGACCAGCTGGTAGGGCCGCGGCTCCACGGCCAGACTTGCCACCGAGCGAAAGGGCCCGGCGGTGGAGCGGAACCCGATCTGCAACGCAGTGCGCAGCAGCCCGGCGTTCACCGCATTGCCGGCGTCGGAGGGGTCAGGAGCGGCGTACTCGGGGGCCGCCACATCCTCGACGGCCGTCAGGATGGCGGCGATCTCGTCGTCACCGCCACCAAGCGGGCGCACCACCACGAGGTCGTCGGCCGATTTCGGTAGCACCACCCAGTCGCGGCCGCGTGCCCGCACCAGCGACCCCGGGGAGAATGTCACGCTGAATCCCAAGTTCCTCCCGCTGTCGAACACGTTCGGGTACCGACCGACCACTCTCCCGTAGCCGGAACCGTAGGGGATGCGTACGACAGATGGCCCACGGCCTATCCGTCTTCCCCCGTCCAGGGGACAGGCTGCACGACGCCGGACCTGCCTCCGGGACGGAGCATCTGCTGAAAGGAGCCCGAAAAACCGATGTGGTGCAGCGTCAGCAGGACAAGGTACTGGTGTGTGAGGAACCAGGTCTCCCGGACCAGGCCGTCGTGGCGGTAGAGGCCCTCCGGCAACGACTTCGGGTGGACGATCTTGTTTCGCACCCGGGTCGCGGCTTCAGGTGCGTCTCGCACAGGCTCCTGCTCCGCCGCCGTGAACCGGTGTACCGCCGGGAGAAGCTCGGCGTCGATCGTGGTGGGGATGTTGGCGTCGTCGAGGAGGCGACGTAGGCGTCCGTGTGCGCGCAAGCCGTCGTATTCGCTCCCGGACAGGACCTCGGTCAGCCTGAGCCGTACCCATGTCAGGTGTTCGATGGCGGCAGCCGCGGTCATGATTCGCTGCTCCACGAACCCGGTGGCGGCCGACTGGACGGCCGATGACATCAGGAACCGGGTCGAGAATGCCGACTCCGGAGCGGCGAACATGTGGGCAGCGCAGGTTAGCAGATCAGCGAGGTCGTCGACGTGCTGGTCGAACCACCATCTGGGCACTCCGCCTCCGCCGCGTGCGCATTGGCGGTTGCCCCACTGTTCCCACACCCGCCGTCCGGATCGGTCGAATCCAACCGGCACAGCAGGAGCGACCCAGCGCCCGAGTGCGAAGGAGAGGCCGACGTGCAAGGCATCGAGGAATGGCTCGACGTCGTCGGGGGTGAAGGTGTCGCCATCCAGCCGTCGGATCTCCATGACATGCGTGGCGACGATACCGCCGTCCTCCCTGGCCTGCCGCCACACCTCGGCGTGATCGTGCCGCCGGTCCACGATCATCGCCCAACCCGCGATCTCGGCCGTCCAGCGACCGGTGAAGACAGACCGACCGTCGAGGCTGCGGATGACCTCAGGGCTCCGAATCTGCGAAAGGTTGAACCAGGTCACCACCACGCGGTCCAGCTCCGTGACGCTCGACCCGACCATCACCGGGTCGAACCATCCCGCATCTGCGCGCTGACGGTGCGCTGCGAGGCGAATGCAGCCCTCGGGCCGGGTGACGACGAGTTCGAGATCCTCCAGGCCACGGCGTCGCCATGGACCCTCGTCGTCGTTCACCGACCAGGCGAGGTCCAAGCCACGTGCACACGACAGCTCGAAACGGCCCTCGACCGAGCCGTCCCGGTACCCGTCGACCTGGCCCTCGTGCAGAACGATCGGCGCGTTGACATCGCCGAGCGGGTGGGCAGGGACGATGGCGGCTGCAATTTCGGATCGAGGGTCGGTCACGGACCGAGTGTGCCGCTCGACTCCAGCCCCGCTGAGAGCAGGCGGAGCCCAGGTGCGGCGGCGAACACGCCGTCGAGCGACAGGAGCGGACGATCCAGGGCGATCGCCGTCGCGGCGACCCAACGGTCAGCCACGTGCACCTTCTGGTGAAGGGCGTGACCGGCCGAGCGGCACGCGACGGAGAGGTCGACATAGGCCGCGACGACGTCATCGGTGACGGGCATGGTGGTCGTCGCTGCCAGGAGATCCGCGAATTCCGCCGTTCACACGGCTCCCCAACGCTGGAGCTCGGGCCACGCCAGCAGCTCCGCACGGGTCTGCGTGGCGATGACCGGGATCCGGCCCGTCAATTTCTCCTTCAGATCCCGCGCCACAGCGCCCGACCCCCGGACGAACGCGTGACTGAACGCATCGGTGTCGATCACGACGAGTGTCTGCGGTACCGATGCCTGGATGGCGTTCACTCCTGGATGGACGCGAGGAACTCATCGACCTCGGCGGCCGTGACCCCGGTCAGACCACCTACTGGAGGTAACGTGGCGTCGCCGATGGCGACGACCGGTGGAGTCCACGTCAGTACGCCGGTCGGCGTGACACGTGCGCCCTTCACGGCCAGGATCTGCCCTCGGGCACCTAGATCGCCCTCGCCGAGCGCGGTCACCGGCTGGCCAACGAGCTGTGCCGCATCGTCGACGTTCGCGACCTCGAGCAGCACAATGTCATTGCCGACGGCGTCCCTGATCCGGAAGCGCGCCCGGCGGAGGTCGACGAGGTCGAGCCGACCCGAGACGGAGACGTCCGCCTGCGTCCGAGTGTCGCCATCCTCAGTCGGCCACACCGACCGGGATGCGCTCCTCGGCCGAACGGGAACCGGGATGCGGCCGGGGCTGGTGAGCTCGCATCTTTCGGAGACAGCCGTGAGGGCGTCGACCACCTGAACCATCGCGTTGCCGATCGCCGGCGTCGTCCATGGCGGCGGTGTGTCGGTCGCGAGACCGTTGAAGAGTTCGAACAGCTGGTCGACCGTCTGGTGCTCCAAGCCCTCACCGAGCACTTGATCCTCACCGACGGCGACGTCAAGGACAGTGCTCCCGCGGAGCAGCCCACGCAGCCTCAGCTCGGTGGCGTTCTCGACCGCAAGTGGTGATCGGCCAGGCCCTTCCTGCCCGATGAGCGTCCGGCCGATACGTGTCGCGAGCAGCTGCAACGCCCCGGTGATCCTGTGGATACCGGTGAACGTCAGCTGTCCGTCCTCGACCCCGGTGCCCTGCAACCGCAATGCGAGTTCGTCCATCGTGTCCACCTCCGTCCCGCTGCCGCCATGGTGACAGATCCCGTGCAACGTCGGGCAGGGTTCAGCTACTGTCCGGCTGGTCTGTGCCGAGCGCGCAGCAGTGCGAACCGAGCCCATGAGGATCTCTTGCGGGATGACTATTGCCCCTGCTCAGCACCTCGCGAGCCGCATGGTCGGTCAACCGATCAGCTTTCCGCCGAGAAGCCTTCGAACCTCGTGGCAATGAGCTCGGTGGGCTCATCATCGGCTTCGGCTTCCTTGCGTGCGCGGTGCGCATCCATCTCCCGCAGAGCTTCGGAAGCCAGGCTCATGAACTCGCGCAACGCGCCTTCGTCGAACATGAACTCGAACGTCGTCGCACCCCTACCGAAGACGAACTCGGCGTCATCGCAGTCTCGGACGCGATGGTGCATCGGGCACGCGTCGCGGATCGCGACACTCGAGATGACTGACAAACTGCTGTCGTACACGATATTTCAACTCCGATCAGAGAACCTGTTTCCAACAGAACTGTCAGGGGGAGGTCCGGTGGGTGCACCAGGCTGGCGACCCTCCGTTAGGGATCGTCCGGCCGGCCCGCACGACTTCGGCGGCGCTGGGGGTCACCTCGGTCGTGCGGGCCGGCGGTGGTGCGCACGCGGCTGGCCTCGCGCACCTGCCGGACGCGAGTGACATGCCAGAACCGCCGGACTCTGTGCGCACCTCGCGGGTCGCACGGCGGTCGAGCCCTACCGTGCGAACGAGTGTCACGCTCGGCTCGCCGTATCGCGTCGCGGCCGTGGTGACGGGGTCGCTTGGGGTCCCGTGGCGCGGTCAGGTCGGGCACCGGGCCCGCGTCACGGCGGGACGTATCGGCTGGGGATCGTGGCGGGCTCCAGCCGGCTCCGACTCGGCCCGAACGACGACCGTCGTGATGGAGCAGGTGCCGCTGAAACTCACCCGACCGGCTGCACTAACGTCGGTACCCAACATGCTGACCCTCACTTCACGCTCTCCATCCGTATAGGAGTACGCTAACATCGGAACTCCTACTTCACGTAGTCCCGATCGGGTGATTCGGCTCGACACGATCCGTGACCGAGACTGATCATTGGGGCGACCCACCACCGGAGGCAGCCCGCGATGGCAATTACGAGGACCGTCCCGCTGGTGATGCTGCTCAACGAGCTGAACAGGCTGAAGGCCGAGTCGGGCGTCAAGGACACCGTGGCCGCCGAGCACCTCAACTGCGCGTCAACAAAGATCAACCGCATCCTGCTCGGGCAGTCGAAGGTGTCGCCGGGAGACGCCAAGGTACTCGGCGAGCTGTACGGCGCCGGCCCCGAGCTGGCCGGGATCCTGGCGGACCTCGCCCGCAAGCTGGGGAGGAAGGGCGACTGGACCGGCTACCGCGCCATCTACGCCGAGTGGCTGCGCCTGCTGATCGACCTGGAGTGCTACAGCAACCGCATCCGCATCACCCAGACCGAGATCGTGCACGGGCTCCTGCAGACCGAGGGCTACGTCCGGGCGCTGCACCAGGCGCCGACGCCGTCCGGCGCGGTGTCCCACGTGGACGACGTCGTCCGGGCCCGGCGGGAGCGCCAGGAGATCCTGACGCGCGAGGGCGACCGGCCGATGGTGGGCTTCGTGCTGTCGGAGTCGTGCCTGCGGCGCGTGCACGGCGACCACGACGTCATGCGGGAGCAGATGCAGCGGCTCGTCGAGGTCGCCCAGCTGCCGAACGTCCAGTTGCAGGTCCTGCCGTTCGACAACCCGAGCCCGGTCACCTTCGCCAGTCACAACTTCGCCCTGTTGCATGCTCCCGGGCCGGGCGTCGCCGCGCCGCTGGACTTCGTCTACGTCGAGCTGTACGACGACGCGCGCTATCTTGACGACCACACTCGGGTAGCGACCTACGAGCAGCTGTGGGCCTACCTCCAAGCCGCCGCGCTGGGCCCGGTGGAGTCCCTCGACTTCATCGGGAAAGTGGCGGACGAGTACACGAGGCAAGCGCCACAGAAGGGATGACCCGCCGACATGCACAGAGACGACTACCTGCCACACCACGCCTTCGACCACGCGGAGTGGATCACCGCCAGCGAGCCCAACCACAGCTGCGTGGAGCTCGCCAAGGTCGGCCGGGTGATCGGGGTCCGCGACTCCGACAACCCGGACGGCCCGATCCTCCAGTTCAGCGAGCCGGAGATCGCCGCACTGCTGCGCGGCGCCCGCGACGGCACGTTCGACCACCTGCTCTGACCCACCGGGTCTCCGCAACCGCGTAACACAACGCCTCGGGCAGCCCGGGGCGCACGATCACCGACTATGCGAGAACGTCGAGTTCACCGTGCGGGGCTCCCGCCCACGGCCTACCAGGCTTGCCCGATCGAGTGACCGGCCACACAGCGCTCGACCGCTGCTCTTCCGCTCGCTGAGCGCAGCGAGCAGTTTCGCGTTTCGCAGGGAAAGGGGTCGCGTTGCGCTGGGTTGATAGTCGCGTTTCGCAGGGATCCGACTAGGCTTCGGGGCATGTACCGGCATCGGATGCTGGCCGGGCCTCTCGGCGAGGCGCTCGCCGACACTCCGGTGGTCGTCGTGGCCGGTCCTCGACAGGCAGGCAAGAGCACTCTCGCTGAGCACGTGGTGGCCGACCGGGTGGGGACCTGGCTCACGCTCGACGACGCCACGATTCTCGATACCGCCAGGGCCGATCCGGTGGGATTCGTCAGCGGGCGGAGCGGGCTGGTCGGCATCGACGAGGCCCAGCGAGTGCCCGAGTTGCTGCTGGCCGTCAAGGCGGAGGTCGACCGCGACCGGCGACCGGGTCGTTTCCTGCTCACCGGATCGACCAGGTTGCTCGGTGCGCCGAAGCTCGCGGACTCCCTGGCCGGCCGGATGGAGGCGCTCACCCTCTGGCCGTTCACCCAGGCCGAGCTCGGCGATGCGGTCGCGGCAGCCGGGTTCATCGACCGGGCTTTCGACGACGATCTGGCCGGGCTTCGGCCCTCGGGGGTGACCAGGGCGGGGGTGCTCGACCGGGCCGGAGCGGGGGGCTTCCTGCCGGCCCTGACCCGGACCGATCGGCGCCGGTCCGCCTGGTACGACAGCTACGTGTCGGGCGTCATCGACCGGGAGGTGCGGGCCGTCACCGATGCCACCTACCTGCGCGAGCTGCCCCGGCTCTTGCGGCTGGTCGCGTCGCGCACCTCCGGTGAGCTCAACATTACCGACCTGGCCCGCGACCTGGGCCTGTCCCGACCTACCACCGACAGCTACCTCGCGCATCTGGAGGCCGTCTTCCTCATCCAGACCATCCCGGCGTGGTCGACGAACCTCACCGCTCGGGTCGTCCGCAGGCCCAAGCTCACCGTCACCGACACCGGCCTCGCTGCCCGGTTGCTCGGCGGCCGCCTTCGAACCGACACCGACCTTGCCGGCAGGTTGATCGAGACGTTCGTCGCCGGTGAGCTGCGCGCGCAGGCCGAGTGGTCGCAGGCCCGGCCGACCCTGTTCCATTTCCGCGACCGGGACGGCATCGAGGTCGACCTCGTCCTGGAGTCGGGTGACGGCCGGGTGGTCGGGGTCGAGGTGAAGGCGGGCGCCACCGTGCGCGCCGAGGACCTGCGCGGGCTGCGATTGCTCGAGCAGCGCCTCGGTGCCGACTTCGCCGCGGGCGTGGTGCTGTGCACCGCTGCCGAGCCCCGGCATCTGGGCGGGCGGCTGTGGACCCTGCCCCTCTCGGCGCTGTGGTGACAGCGGTCCGGAGCGGGATTCAGCGGCCGTTGCGCCCGCGGCCGAAGATGCTCGGGCCGGGGCGTCAGCATGTGATGTCTGGTGGCAACCGCCTACCCATGCTCGGCTATGAACCTGCGGTTCCGGCCGAGGACGCAGCTATGAGCCCGGGGCTCCGGCCACATCGCCTCCGATCGTAGCGAAGTCCCCGCGGCTTGGCTCAAGCTCCTTTCGCCGAGTGGTACGAGGCGGGCGCGCCGGCTCAGACTGCAACGTCGACCGATGCGCTCATGCCGTCCCCGACCTTCGGTCAACGAACTTGAGCACCGCGTCCTGAGCGGCCGTCGTCTGCCGCCGCGCTCGCCGACCACCTCGCGATGCTCGACGAGGAACGGCGGCTGCAGGGTGCCGACTACCAGGATCGTGAGCTGCTGTTCTGCTGGTCCGACGGCTGGCCGATCTACCCGGAGACGATCACGGATCACTTCAACCGGCTGGTGGACCGGGCCGGCCTACCGTTGATCACGCTGTTGAGTCGGCCCGGGGCGCGGTTCCGGTGTTTCCACCGGTCCGTTTCCCCGGGCCGCTCGCCGAACCCGTCGTGCCGATCTCTCGGCAACGGGCTCTCCACGGTGTCTGCCGTCA
>JBOHEO010000016.1:0-45425 GCA_050701055.1 Pseudonocardia sp.
ACACCGCCGCCAGAACCCCGATCGAGATCCGGTCCGGTAACCGCTCCAACGCCGCCTTCGCCTCACGCGTCACTCCCGCCACGCCGACGACGATACCACACGATGATCACTTAACGAAGTGGCATTGAGGCCCCCGCACCCTACCCTCGCGCGACGAGCTTGCAGAAATGCGTGCGCACCGTCGACATCGAGGAAGTCGGCAAGACCAGCCGACATGGCTCGTTCTTCCAGATGTTCGGCAACTTCTCCTTCGGCGATTACTTCAAGGAGAAGGCGGTTCCCTACGCCTGGGAGTTCCTGACCAAGCCCGTGGCTGAGGGTGGTCTGGGTCTGCCCGAGTCCAAGCTGTGGGTCACGGTCTACACCGACGACGACGAGGCCGAGCACATCTGGCGCACCGACGTCGGCGTGCCCGCCGACCGTATCCAGCGGCTGGGCATGGCCGAGAACTTCTGGTCGATGGGTGTGCCCGGTCCCTGCGGCCCATGCTCGGAGATCTGCTTCGACCGTGGCCCGGAGTATGGGCACGAGGGCGGCCCTCTTGTTGATGACGAGCGCTACCTGGAGATCTGGAACCTCGTGTTCATGCAAAACATTCGGGGCAAAGGACCGGCCAAGGAGGGCTACCCGATCATCGGCGATCTGCCCGCCAAGAACATCGACACCGGCCTTGGCCTGGAACGCATGGCCGCTCTGCTCCAAGATGTGGACACCATCTTCGACATCGATACCACCCGCCAGATCCTCGATCTCGCCGCCGCGTTGAGCAGCACCAAGTACGGCAGCACCCGCAAGGACGACGTCGCGCTGCGGGTGGTGGCCGACCACATCCTGACCAGTGTGATGCTGATCGGTGACGGCGTCACCCCCGCCAACGAAGGACGCGGTTACATCCTGCGCCGCATCCTCCGCCGCGCCGTGCGCATGATGCGCCTGCTCGGCTCACAGGACCCCGTCGTGCACCAGTTGGTAACGCGCACCGTCGAGGTGATGAGCCCGACGTACCCCGAACTGGTCGGAGAGCACGACCGTATCGACCGAGTCGCCGTCGCGGAGGAGGGCGCGTTCTCGCAGACGCTGAAGTCCGGTACCGCGATCTTCGACCTTGCTGCCGCTGAGGTCCGCAAGAGCAACAGCCTGATCCTGCCCGGCGACCAGGCGTTCCAGCTCCACGACACCTACGGGTTCCCCATCGACCTGACCTTGGAAATGGCTGCGGAACAGGGACTGACGGTCGACGAGGAAGGCTTCCGCAGCCTGATGGCCGAGCAGCGTGCTCGGGCCAAAGCCGACGCAGCCGCGCGCAAGACCGGCGGGCACGGCGACAAGAGCGTCTACCACGACCTCCTCCAACTCGGCGCTACAGAGTTCACCGGCTACGAACACCTGGAGAGCGAGGCCGTCGTTCGCGGGCTGATCCGGGACGGTGAGCGCATCCTGGCGGCGACCGAGGGCGAGATCGTCGAAGTCGTGCTCGACCGAACCCCGCTCTACGCCGAGTCCGGTGGGCAGGAGAGCGACGCGGGTCTGATCGTCGCGGACGGGCTTGAGCTGGAAGTGCTGGACGTGCAGAAGGTGGCCCGGAAGCTGTGGGTGCACCAGGTCCGGGTGCGTCGCGGTGAACCGACCGAGGGCCAGCACGTGCTGGCCAAGGTCGACCCGGAATGGCGCCTGGGAGCGCGCCAGGCCCACTCGGGCACGCACGTCGTGCACGCCGCCCTGCGACAGGTACTCGGGCCGAACGCCTTGCAGGCCGGCTCCTACAACAAGCCCGGCTACCTGCGCTTGGACTTCTCCTGGACCGGTGGCCTGTCGCAGGAGACCCGCAGCGAGATCGAAGAGGTCTCCAACCTCGCCATTCGGCAGGATCTCCCGGTTCGGGCGGTCTACACCTCGTTGCCGCAGGCACGGGAGATGGGCGCGCTCGCCCTGTTCGGCGAGACTTACGACGAGGAAGTACGGGTAGTCGAGATCGGCGGCCCGTGGTCTCGCGAGCTGTGCGGCGGCACGCATGTCGAGCGCTCCGCCCAGATCAACACGCTGACCGTGATCGGCGAGTCCTCGGTGGGCTCTGGCTTGCGCCGCATTGAGGGATACGTCGGCTTGGACGCCTACCGCTTCCTGGCAAAGGAACGCGCTCTGGCGCGGAACATCTCTGACTTGCTTCAGGTGCCGATCAGCGAGGCCAGTGACCGGGTCGCCGCACTGCTCAAGCAACTTCGCGACGCGGAGAAGGAAGTGACACAGCTTCGGACTGCCCAGCTCAAAAGACTGGCCGGCGAATTCGTGGAGGGTGCAACAGATGTCCACGGCGTGTCGGTGGTCGCGCGGCACCTGTCCGAGCCTGCGAACAACGACGAGTTGCGCAAGTTCGTCATTGACATTCGGGACCGGCTCGGCGACCGGCCGGTGGCCGTGACGGTGACGACCCTGGCGAATGACAAGCCGATCGTCGTAGCTGCGGTCAACGAGAAGGGCAGGCAGCGCGGGCTCAAGGCCGGGGACCTCGTTCGGGTCGCGGCAAAGGTCCTCAAGGGCGGCGGCGGCGGTAAGCCCGACATCGCCCAGGGAGGCGGGACAGACCCGCTGGCCACTGTCGACGCGTTGCGCGAGGTCACCCGAGTGATCGGGCAGGCCGTCAGTCAGTGATTGGTTCGGGCACTCGTTGACCGTCGAGGTGCGTCAACAGGCTCACCCCGACCTGGTGAGGCTCGGTAAGCACGATGTCGGCCCCGGCACGCTGAAGCGTGTCGGGGCCGGTGAATCCCCACCCAGCGCCGACAGTGAGCACTCCGGCGGAGCGGCCTGCGGTGATGTCGTTCGCCGTGTCGCCGAGGAACAACGCCTGCGTGGGTTGGACGCCGAGCTGGGCGCAGGCAGCGAGCACACCGTCTGGAGCTGGTTTCGGCGGAGCATCCTCGTGGGCGATCACGACGTCGACGAGGTCGGCGACCATGGGCGGCAAGAGGAACGGAAGGCGGCTGCGTGCCTGGGCGGTGATGATGCCGAGGCCGACACCTTCATCCGACAGCTCGGTCATTCCGGCGACGACCGCTTCGAAGATCCGAAGTTGACCTACCGCGTCGGCCAACGCGCGGTCGAAACGCTGTTCGTAGATCCGGCGCGCGTCCTGAACCCCGAGTGCCACCAGAGCGTCCACCGGGGCCAGGGCCACGTACTGGTCAAGGGCTGTGGACTTCACGGGACGGCCGAGCGCGGCGGTCGCCAGGACTCGCAGCGCTTCGGAGGTCGCCGAGCGGGTGTCGATGATGACCCCGTCGAGATCCAGCAATGCCGCGTGCTCGAATCCCACGATGTCGACTCCAGTCGTCCAGTCGGTCAGCTCGCTTGCCGAACCGGTGATTGCGTATCGAGGTCGGCGGACGTGAGCAGGGACCGCAACGCGATCTGGTCGTCCGCGAGGCGAGCCCGCCCGTCGAGGTCACGATCCAACACGCAGACCACCGTCGTCACGCTGGCGCCTGCCCGCAGCAGTACCGATACCGCTCGAAGCACTTGTGAACCCGGAGCGCACCACATCATCGACCAAGACGACCCGCTTGCCCGCCACAGGATGCCCCTCCAGTTGGCGACGGGTGCCGTAGCACTTGCGTTCTCGTTGTAAGAACCCAGCGGGGACGCCTGTGGCCGCTGACAGGGCCATCGTCAGAGGGATACCGCCCAGCTCCAGGCCCACGAGAGTCTCGGTGTCGACCGGCACGCAACGGGCCATCTCCGCAGCCACGTCACGCAGCAAGGCGGGATCGGCGGCAAGCAGGTACTCATCGAAGTACTCGTCGATCATTTGCCCCGCGGGTAACTCGAACGTGCCTCGCTGGCACGCCGTGCCTCGGATGCGGGACAGCAAGCTCACGGGGATGGTCATCGACCACCCCGCGAAGCCGTCGCGCGGAGGTTCTCCTGGCCATGCCGGTTGTGCAGCAGTGCGGCCAGTTCCCGTTCGAAGGTGGCCAGATCAGGAATCTCGCGGAGGAACCCGAGCGGCCTCGTCGGCGACTCGAACAACCAACGCTCGACCTTCAGGAACGTCAACAACCGCAGGGCGGTATCGCCCGCCAGCCAGACCGGAACGGGCCGGATGTTGCCGGAGTACCAGAGTGCGGCGGTGAGTTCGTGCAGCGTTCCGACACCGCCTCCCATGGCGACTACGAGGTCGGTGTCGTCGAGAAACCGGTGAAGCCGTTCACCCATGGTGGACAGGCGGACGGCGTCGGTTATGTGGGGGTTGAACTCACCCCAGTCGACATTGGTCAGGGTCACGGCGACCACTTGGCCACCCGCGGTGGCGGCACCGCGGGCGGTCTCTTCCATCAGCCCGTTGTACCCGCCGTGCCGCAACACCAGGCCGGCTTTGCCGAGCGCCGCGCCGATGCCGTACGCGAGCTGCTCTTCGTGCTCTGACGCCGGCACGACACCGCCGAAGAAGGTGGCTGTCGGACGAGGCCCGTCCGGTGCGTGGGAAGTCATGCCAACTCCAGGTAGTAGCGGTAGGCGTCGATCGCGGGCCGCAGAGATTCGACAGCCTCCGGTGCTACCCTCTCGGCAATGGCGACCACCCGATCCAAGCCCTGTGCCAACGTCTCGGCCGTGGGGATGGCCGGTGCGGAGATGAGCGCGGCGAGGTATCGCAGGCACTCCTTGCCGATCGGCGTCGATCCGATCTCCTCCCGAAGCTGATACCAGCCGTAGTACCGGGAGGTCGGGGCCAACGCGGTCTTGATCAGGTTCTTGGCCGCCGTGTTGAACAGGTGCGCCTCGGAGTAGGCGATGAACTCCTGGCCACGGGTGATCCGCTTGCGCATCAGATAGCCGACCACGAGGGTCTCGATCAGCAGCTCGGCGCAGGATCGGGGATCGGCCAGAGTGCGAGCGACGAAAGGTGCCACGCGGGGGTCGGGCTCGTAGGCGGTATCTGCGTCCTGGACGAAGATCGGGTGAGCCACGGTGTGCTTGTGCACCCTGCCGATCTGGCTGGCGGGGACCACGTACAGATCCACCTGCTGGAGATGCCCCGCCCAGCCAACCAGGTAGACGTAGCCGAGCCCGCCCATGTCGCCCACGATGGTGTCCCGCCATCCGGGGAGAATCCCGCCCAGGTCGGCGGACACCAACGCGTCGAGAACCGAGACGAACTCAGGGAACGATGGGTCGTCCACGCCGACAACGAAGTCGACATCTGACAGTCGGTCGGCGGTACCTGAGGCCAGCGAACCTCGCACCAGCAGGTGTGTAACGGCTGGACTGCCGGTGAACAGATCCGTTGCTCGTTCCAGGAGGCCGAACTGGTCGGGTCGGTTGGCTCTGGCGAGTTCGTCCAGCACAGCGTGACTCACGGGGGACTCCTTTGATGATCGCGGATGGTCAGGACAGGCCGAGCAGGACGGTCTTGTTCGCTCGCCAGGACTCGGCCTCGGTCACGCGATCCAGTGAGTCGTACAGGGACGCGATCAGGTCGTACACGCGGCCCTCGGGCAACGTGTACTCGTAGAACAGGCGGAGTAGGTGTTTCTCCGCTGAACGCTCGTAGCCCAGGCTCGCCAGGCTGCGTGCCGTGGCGAGGTACTCGTCAAGTTGTGCCTTGGTCGCGGCTGGCAGTCGCACCACATCGGTCTCACTGAGTTGCTCGCCCGCGCTTACCCGCGCCAGGCTCTCATCGGCGTAGCAGTCCAGAATGAGGTGGAGTCGGTCCGGCCCAAGCATGTTGCACGCGCCGTGCACGTACGTCGGCGTGAGCCGCCAGAGGTGACCGGCGCGTAGGTGCACCTTGGCACCGCCGGTCACCAGCGCGGCGGAGCTGTTGGTCACCAGGGGTACGTGCAGGCGGTGGCGTTCGACCTCGCCGAGTTCGTCGTAGTCGCGGTGCTCCCACAGAAAGGAGTTCGGCCCGAGTCGCGCCAACCGCACCCACATGTAGCGCAAACCCAATGAAGACAGGAACTTCCGCGTTGCGGGCATCTGCTTCATCACCGTGGTTTCGACCGGATCGCAGTCCTTGATCGTCACATCGGTGGGGTGACCGGTGTCGTTGAGCAGCGACAGCGTCCACCAACCTCCCGACTGGTACTGCCCATACTCGGCGACCCACTCGGACGGCACCGTCAACGCCTCGTGCCGCAAACGCTCCTTGGGCTCAACCGGTCATAGCGACACCCAGAACCCCGGCTTGACCTGGGGCGGGCGTACGCTGGTCGGCGGATCGGGGCAGGTGTCCACCTGCCCCTGAACAGGCCCGATGGGCGCCCGCGAGGGACCCAGGTCAAGCCGGGGTTCTGGGTGTCGCGTTCACCACTTGAAACCGCCCTCCCGCGAGTCTGGTGACCAGGACAACAAGAGCCGTGTAACGGGAGACTGTTACGCACGGTTCTGTGGGAGCCCGGGGGTGAAATTCCCCCGGGCCACCCGACATAAGCCGCCGGAATCCAGCCGAAGGCGATGATCAGTGGCTGGGAACGCGCAGCCGTGCGGTGTGCGGCGCCGGGTTCCGATTTGTCGATCGTGACCGCTCACCAGCTCCGGCCGCACGCTCACCGTGAGTGTGCGGCGGCCGAGCCGGCCGTGCCCGATCACCGCCACGACGGCAACCACAGCTGCGCGTCCCACATCTCGTGGGTGATCGGCAACCCGCCCAGGATCGGCCACAACCACCCGAAGTTGGCCACGACCGCGCCCATCCACAGCCCGACGACGAGCAGCCCCGTCTGCCGGCGCTCCGCAGGTGCGTCGGCCCGGCCGAGGATCTCGCCCATGACCAGCACGGTCGCCAGCACCAGGAACGGTGCCACCGGGGTCATATAGAAGAAGTACATCTGGCGGTCGATGTTGGCCAGCCACGGCAGCACGCCGGCCGCGTAACCGACGAGCACGGCTCCGTAGCGCCAGTCGAACCGGGTGGCGACCCGCCACATCGCGAACCCCAGCACGACCAGCGCCGGCCACCACAGCGCGGGCGTGCCGACGAGCATGACCGCGCTCACGCACTTCATCCCGCCGCAGCCGGTGACCTGCTCGCCCTCGGCGTAGTAGTAGAGCATCGGGCGCAGGCTCATCGGCCAGGTCCAGGGCTTGGACTCCCACTGGTGCTGCCCGCTGACCTGGGTGGTCAGCCCGGCATGGAACTCCAGGATCCGGCTGCTGTAATACCAGAGCCCGCGCACCGCGTCGGGGACGAAGGAGAACGCTCCGCCGGTGCCGATCTCGTCGCCGACGGCGTTGCGGTCGATCGCGGTCTCGCTACGAAACCATGCCCACCACGACGAGAGGTAGGCGAGCACGGGGACGAGCGCGAACGCCCACAGCGCGGGCACAAGGTCGCGCCGCACAGTGCCCATCCATGGCCGGCGCACCCCGGCGGCGCGCCGGGCGGTGGCGTCCCACAGCAGCGCCAGTGCGGCGAAGGCGACCAACCAGTACACCCCCGACCACTTGACCGCGCAGCCCAGCCCGAGCAGCACACCCGTGGCCAGCCGCCACCAGCGCGCGCCCCACCGCGGCCCGAACGGGCTGTCGTCGACCCGGCCCTGCGCGACCACCAGCGCCATCCGCTCCCGCACGTCGTCGCGGTCGCGGACGAGCGTGGCGAACGCGGCCAGCACGAACAGCGCGGCGAACACGTCGAGCATCCCCATCCGGGACTGCACGTGGCTCATGCCGTCGCAGATCAGCAGCACCCCGGCGATCCCGCCGAGCAGCGTGGACCGGGTCAGCCAGCGCGCGACCCGCACGATCAGCAGCACACACAGCGTGCCGGCCAGCGCGGCCGCGGCCCGCCAGCCCACCCCGTCGTAGCCGAAGGCCAGCTGGCCGAGCGCGATGAGCTGCTTGCCCAGCGGTGGGTGCACCACCAGCTCGTAACCCGGGTTGTCCTCGACGCCGCCGTTGCGCAGCATCTGCCAGGCCTGCGGGACGTAGTGCTTCTCGTCGAAGACCGGGGTGCCGCCGTCGGTGGGGTAGCCCAGGCCGGTGAACCGCACCACGCCTGCGATGAGCGAGAGCACGACGGCGACCAGCCAACCGCGCAGCCGGTCGGCCGGAAGTGGAGTGCTGAGCCGTTCCGCGCCGTCTCCCGGTGCCGGGCGCAGCGGCGGCGCCTCGCCCAGCGGGTGGCTACCGGCGGCGACCAGATCGTCGGGCGCCGGACGGCTGGGCCGCACGGGCCGCTCGTCGCCGACGACGAGCGTGCGATCCCCCACGAGACCCGATCGTAGGCTGCCGGAATGGCAAATGTCGCGAACGCCGGCTCAGCGCACGGCGTGGGTGACCCCGCTGACGTCGACCAGGGCCGGCTCGTGCTCGCGGCGACGCCGCTGGGTGACTCCCGCGACGCCTCCGGGCGCCTGCTCACCGCACTTGCCGAAGCCGACGTCGTCGCCGCGGAGGACACTCGGCGGTTGCGCTCGCTCGCCGCCGCGCTGGGGGTGCCGATCAGGGGTCGGGTGGTGAGCCACTACGACGCCGTGGAAGCCGCGCGGCTGCCCGGGCTGCTCGCCGACGTCCGCGCTGGGAAGACCGTGCTGGTGGTGACCGACGCCGGGATGCCCGCGGTGTCCGATCCCGGCTACCGGCTCGTCGCGGCGGCGGCGGCGGAGGGGCTGCCGGTGACCTGCCTGCCCGGGCCGTCGGCTGTGATCACCGCGCTGGTGCTGTCCGGGCTGCCGGGCGAACGCTTCTGCTTCGACGGGTTCGCGCCCCGCAAGTCCGGGGAGCGCCGTCGCTGGCTGGGCGGGCTGATCGCGGAGTCACGGGCCGTGGTGTTCTTCGAGTCGCCGCATCGGCTCGCCGACACCCTTGCCGACGCCGTCGCGGTGCTCGGCGAGGGGCGGCGAGCCGCGGTCTGTCGGGAGCTGACGAAGAAGCACGAGGAGGTACTGCGCGGGACGCTCGCGGAGCTCGCCGCCTGGGCTGCGGAGGGGCCGGTTCGCGGGGAGATCACGGTGGTGCTGGCCGGCGCGGCCCCGGGCGCGGCACCTGCTGTCGGGTCGCTGGTGGCAGCGGTGCAGGAGCGGGTCGATGACGGCGAGCGCCTCAAGGACGCAGTGTCGGCCGTGGCCGAAGCGGCGGGCGTACCGAAGCGCGAACTCTACGCCGCGACCGTCGCCGCGTCATGATCGCCGAGCGTCGCCAACCCGGCGACGGGTCGACCGCCGATGCGGCACGCCACCGCCCCCGTCGCACACACCGTCCGGCCTGGCACACAGGTTGCAACATGTGCGCGAGGCCGATGGATGTGCGCGAGCGAGCGCCGCAGCGACGCGCTGAGCTCACGCGTTCTCGCGTTGGAACGTGCGCGTTCCCCACCACACGCTCAGCGCTACCAGGGCGAACGTCACCAGGGTGCCGATCAGCAGCTCGGACGAGCCGAAGTCACCCCGGAACGCGGCACGGGCGGCGTCCACCACGTGGCTGAATGGGTTGATCCGCGAGACCGTGTAGAGCCACCCGGGGGCCAGGGTCATCGGCAGCAGGATCCCGGAGAGCAACAGCACCGGGATCGTGAAGGCCTGGGTCAACGGCGCCAGCGCGTCCTCGCTCTTGAGCCGCAGCGCGATCGCGTAGGACGCCGCTGCCAGCGCCACCCCGAGCAGCGCGACCAGGGCGAGTGCGAGCGCCACCCCGCCGATCGGTGCCCGCAGCCCGAACGCCAGCATCGCCGCGCCGACCAGGATGACGGCCTGCACGACAAGCACGACGACGTCGCGCAGCACCCGCCCGAGCAGCAGGGCGATCCGGCTGACCGGTGCCACCCGCATCCGCTCGATGACCCCGGCGCGGTACTCCGCAACGAGCTCGAAGCCGACGAACGCCCCGCCGAAGATCCCGAGCATGATCAGCAGTCCGGGCACGAACACCTGCCACGCGTCGCCCGGCGGGAACCCCGGCGCGGCGACGATGGGCTCGAGCAGCGGGCCGAACAGCACCAGGTACAACACGGGCTGGATCAGACCGAGGATGACCCAGGTGGGGTTGCGCAGCGAGCGGCGCATCGCCCGGCCGAAGATCAGCGAGGTCTCGGTGAGCACGGTCATGATCGGGCTCCCGCCAGGTCGGGGGTCGGTGAGCCTGCGCTGGCTTGTTCTGCATCACGCAGGCTGCGGCCGGTCAGCGTGAGGAACACGTCGTCCAGCGTCGGGCGATGCACCTCGATCGAGAGCGCGGTGACACCCTGGTGGTCCAGCTCGCGCAGCAGGGTCGGCATCGCGATGGCGCCGCGCGGCACGCGCATCCGGATCGTGCCGGCGTCGGCGACGAGCTCGGTGGCCTGCGGCACGGCGGCGGCGAGCCTGGCGGCGGCCGCGGTCTGGGCGGGGTCGACGGTGAACGTGACCTGGTCACCGGAGATCCGGCTCTTGAGCTCCTCGGGCGTCCCCTGAGCGATGATCTTGCCGCCGTCGATGACGAGCACGCGGTCGCAGAGCGCGTCGGCTTCGTCGAGGTAGTGGGTGGTCAGGAACACGGTGGCGCCGTGCTCGTCGCGCAGCCCGCGGACGTGGGTCCAGAGGTTGGCGCGGCCCTGCGGGTCCAGGCCCGTGCTCGGCTCGTCGAGGAAGATCAGCCGAGGGGTGTGGATCAGGTCCATCGCGATGTCGAGGCGGCGTTTCTGACCGCCCGACAGGGTGCCGACCAGGCGAGACCCGGTGTCGCCCAGGTTGAGCTGGTCGAGCAGGGTACCGCCTCGGCGGCGGGCCTCGGCGGCGCTCAGACCGTACAGCCGGCCGTGCACGACGAGCTCCTCGAGCACCGGGACGTCGGGCGACGCGCCGCCGCCCTGGCCGACGTAACCGATCCGGCGACGCACCTCGACGGGTTCGCGGAGCAGGTCGACGCCGGTGACGGTGGCGGTGCCGGCGGTGGGGGCGAGCTGATGTGCGCCCACTCGTCGGCACGCCAGGACAGCAGCTCGCGGCGCACGTCGTAGCCGTGCACGGGCTGGAAGGACTTGACGACACCCAGGACGAGAAGCCGGGTCGGGGACACCGGACCAACGTAGGCCGAACGGTCGGTGCGGCGCTGGATCGTCCGTCACCGTGCACTGATCGATACCATCTCACCCGCCCTGACCTCGGCGACTATGGCCGGATGTCGGCGCTTGGGCTCGCAGCGCGTCGTCGCCTTGCGACAGGTCACCGTGCTCATCGCGCCGGTGGTCAGCGTTGCGCATCTCGGCGGCCACGGGGCAGGGTGATCACGACTTCGGCTTCGGAGATGCTGATCTCCGGTCCGGTCCGACCCACATCCCTGAGCAGCCGGGCGATCCGGCGGATCCCCGAACCGGCGCGGGTGGCCAGCTGCCCGGCGGCCACTCGACTGTAGATGTGCGGGTTGCGCGACACGTGTACCCCGGCGCGCATCGCCTCACCGTCGACACTGTTGGGAGGCCTGCCGGGGGAGTGGACCTCGACCCGATCGCGGAAGACGAAGATCCTGATGGGTCCGGGGATGGTGTAATCGCGGTGCACGAGAGCGTTCACGACAGCCTCGCGCAGGGCCGCCGCCGGGATCTCGGGCCGGAGCTCGGGCGCGAACCCGGTGATCTCGTGCCCGGTGCGCAGGTACAACGCGAGGAACGCCTCGATCTGCTCGAGCACGCCGAAGAGTCCCCCGGTCAGATCCTTGCGGTCGAGGAAGTCGTCGCCGAGGTCGTCGCCTGCCGATGCTCCGACCACGACCTGTGCTGATTCGAGATGCTCCTGGGGGCGGCGCCCGAAGACGACGAGCCCGCCGACCGTGGGGTGGTTGCCGCCCATCATCCGCCAGGCGGCGAGTAGCCGGTTCAGGTCGTCGTCGAGGTCGGTCTGTCCGGCGTCCTGGAGGTGCCGCTGCACGGCGTCCAGGTCGAGATCGGCGAGCCCGAGCCGGCGTAGCGGTTGCTCGTCGAAATAAAGTGCCTGGCCTGCCTGGAAGAGGCGGAGCAATTCGTTTCGGCCTGCCGACCGGCACCGGGAACCTGAGCGGATGAAGTACCGGCCGTCGCGGGTGCCGTACGGTCGTTCGTCCCCCTGGGGAACGCTGATGACGACGACGTCGCGGCCGTCTACGGAGATGATCTCGGGGAGCGCGGTGATCGGGGGGGTGCAGCCCTCGAAGGCCACCTGGTCGACTCGGATCAAGAGGTTGTCAGTGTCGGGAACGCCGACGACGACGCGATCCTTGGTGACGCCGACGACGAGCTGGCCGCCGTCGCTGTTGGCGAAGCATACGAGCTGCTTCGCCAGCTCCTTCGGATCCGAGATGAACTCTTTGAACTCGGTGTGCGGATCCTCCCATCGCAGGATCCGCAGCCGGAGTTCATCTGGCGTCATCGCATCCTCCGTACTCGTCCCTCAAAGCGCAAGCGTCATCCTCTCTGATGCACGTCGGCGACCCGGACGTGCCGCGCCGCCGCACAGCCGCCGATCATCGCAGGCCCGGTAGCGTTCGGCGCGCAGGTGGAGCAGCACAGCTCACCGGCTCCGGTATCGACAGGTCGCGGCCGTGACTGCGCCGAGCACCTCGCCGCGCGGTGGAGCGTGAACGCGAGCGCCCTGGGCTCAGGCATCACTCAGCTGTCACCCGGCCCGGCTCGTCCGGCCTCACCGCCGGTGAACCGGCTGGTGCCCGGGGAATACGCTGGTCCATATGAGTTCCCCCGTGCTGACCGCCGTGGCGTGGCCCTACGCCAACGGCCCCCGGCACATCGGCCACGTCTCCGGTTTCGGTGTGCCCTCCGACGTCTTCTCCCGCTTCAAGCGGATGTCGGGCGACCGGGTGCTCATGGTCAGCGGCACCGACGAGCACGGCACCCCCATCCAGGTGCAGGCCGACGCCGAGGGCCGCACCCCGCGCCGGCTCGCGGACAAGTACAACCGCGTGATCGTCGAGGACCTGCAGGGCCTTGGCCTGTCCTACGACCTGTTCACCCGCACCACCACGAGCAACCACTACGACGTCGTCCAGCAGCTGTTCCTGGCGTTGCACCGCAACGGCTACGTGGTGCCGAGGACGGCGTTGGGCGCGATCAGCCCGTCCACCGGGCGCACGTTGCCCGACCGCTACGTCGAGGGCACCTGCCCGATCTGTGGCTACGACGGCGCGCGCGGGGACCAGTGCGACAACTGCGGCAACCAGCTCGATCCCGCCGATCTGATCAACCCCAGGTCGAAGATCAACGGTGAGACGCCGAGGTTCGTCGAGACCGAGCACCTCTTTCTCGACCTTCCCGCGTTCGCCGAGTCGCTGGGCACGTGGCTGGCCGCACGCACCGACTGGCGCCCGAACGTGCTCAAGTTCAGCACGAACCTGCTGGCCGACCTCAAGCCGCGGGCGATCACCCGTGACCTCGACTGGGGCGTCCCGGTCCCGCTCGAGGGCTGGCGCGACCTGCCGATGAAGCGGCTCTATGTCTGGTTCGACGCGGTGATCGGCTACCTGTCCGCGTCGGTCGAGTGGGCCAGGCGCACCGGCGACGGCGACGAGTGGAAGCGGTGGTGGACCGATCCCGCCGCCCAGGGCTTCTACTTCATGGGCAAGGACAACATCGTCTTCCACTCGGTGATCTGGCCCGCGCTGCTGCTCGGGCAGAACGGCGCTGGCGACCGCGGCGGCGAGCCCGGACCGTTCGGCACGCTGAACCTGCCGTCGGAGATCGTGTCGAGCGAGTTCCTCACGATGAAGGGCTCGAAGTTCTCCACGAGCCGCGCCAAGGTGATCTACGTGGGTGACTTCCTGCGCGAGTTCGGCCCGGACTCGTTGCGGTACTTCATCTCCGCGGCCGGCCCGGAGAACCAGGACAGCGACTTCACCTGGGACGAGTTCGTGCGGCGGACGAACTTCGAGCTGGCCAACGAGTGGGGCAACCTCGTCAACCGGTCGATCTCGATGGCGCACAAGAACTGCGGCGCGATCCCTAAGCCCACCGCGCCCGCCGACGCCGACGCCGAGTTGCTCGCGATCGCGCAGGCCGGGTTCGACACCGTGGGTGGGCTGCTTGCCCGTAACCGGTTCAAGCAGGCCCTGGGTGCGGCCATGCGCGTGGTCACCGCGGCCAACCGGTATCTGAGCGATCAGGAGCCGTGGAAGTGCAAGGACGACCCCGACCGGCGCGACACGATCCTGCACACCGCGCTGCAGGTCGTCCAGGACGCCAACACGCTGCTCACCCCGTTCCTGCCGCATGCAGCACAGCAGGTGCACGAGGCGTTGGGCGGCAGTGGGGTGTGGGCGGCGCAGCCGGAGGTCCGAGAGGTACCCGAGCTCGGTGAGGGACCCGGGTATCCCGTGCTGATGGGTGAGTACGCGGCCGAGCAGGCCCGCTGGGCGTCCACGCCGGTGGAGGTCGGCCGCCCGCTGGCCAAGCCGAACCCGATCTTCACCAAGCTGGACCCCGGACTGGCCGAGACGGGCCCGGACTGGGCCCCGATTCAGCGGTGAGCTCCCCCGAGCGGCCTCGGCGGGCCGCCGCCCCGGCGAACGAACGGCACTCTCGTCCAGTAGGTACGGACGAGAGTGCCGTTCGTTCGCAACGGGAGGGCCCGTAACGGGAGGGGCGCAACGGGAGGGGTCGTGACGGGAGGGGTCGTGACGGAGGAGGGGTCGTGATGGGTGTCGAAGGAGCGAAGGGGGGGCGGGGGCGGCCGCCGGCTCCGGAGCCGTTACGTGAGCCTGCGGTCGACAGCCACACCCATCTCGACGCGTGCGGCTGTGTCGACGCCGCCGACGTGCGCGCCGTGATGGATCGGGCGGCCTCCGTCGGGGTCACGCGCGCGGTGACGATCGCCGATGACCTCGCGTCTGCCCGGTGGGTGGTGCAGGCAGCACACTGGGACGACCGGGTGGTGGCCGCCGTTGCCCTGCACCCCACCCGCACCGCTGCGCTCACCGAGGACGACCACGCCGAGATCGAGCGGTTGGCCCGCGATCCGCGCGTCGTCGCGGTGGGGGAGACCGGCCTGGACTACTACTGGGACCACTCGCCCCCGGCGGCCCAGCAGGAGAGCTTCCGCCGGCATATCGACCTCGCCAAGCGGCTCGGCAAGCCGCTGATGATCCACGACCGGGACGCCCACCAGGACGTCCTGGCCGTGCTGCGCGAAGAAGGCGCGCCGGAGGAGGTGATCTTTCATTGCTTCTCCGGCGACGCCGCGATGGCGCGGGAGTGCGCGGACGCCGGCTACCTGCTGTCGTTCGCCGGGCCGGTGACGTTCCGCAACGCTGCTGACCTGCGGGAGGCCGCCGCCGGAGTACCCGAGGGCCTCCTGCTCGTCGAGACCGACGCCCCGTTCCTCACCCCGCATCCGCACCGGGGCCGGACGAACGAGCCGTACTGCCTGCCGTGGACCGTCCGGGCGCTCGCGGCGTTGCGGCAGGTCACTGATGTGCAACTCACCGTGAGTACGGCGCGCAACGCTGAGCGGGTGTTTCGGTTCGGTGAGCTACCGCCGGTCGCGTCCGGGGCTGCGTCCTGCTGAGGGCCACGTTCGGCGTAAGTAGCCGCCCGTTCGGCGCTCACAGCGTGTTGATGTCCGGCAGCCTTACACCCACCCGTTACGGTTCCGTAATCGCGCAAGCGTAAATCGCACAAGCCGGGGTGGGGAACGCTCCCCAGCAGAGCGGGCACGGTGGTCGGGGCGCTTCCCGACGTACGGCTTCGACCACCGTCCTGCGCTTCCTCCCCTGCCCGGTCCGACGAGGTCTGGAAATCAGTGGTCGACGTATCGGCACGCGCACCGCGCCACGCTGCGCGCGAGCGGGAGGGATCCACCGGCACCGCCTCCGCCAGCGGTGTCGGGACCATGGAGGCCGACCGCGCCGACGTCGTCAGCTGGTTCTCCCCAGGAGTTGACGACGAGCTCACCAGCCTCATCCCGCGCCTCACCGACGAACCGACCCAGCAGTTCGACACCATCGCGCCCACCCCGGCGCCCCCGCAGATCTCCGCTCCCCAGCCCACCCCGCCGGTGCCGTCCCGCCCGGCCCGGGTCCGGACGATCGTCCGGGCCGTCGTCCTCGCCGTCCTGTTCAGCCCGGTCGTCACGGGTGCAGTCGCCCTCGCGGCGGACAAGACGATCACCGTCACCGTCGACGGCGAGGACCGCACGCTGCACACCTTTTCCGGCGACGTCGCCGGCGCGCTGGAGTCGGCCGGGCTCACCCCGGCACCCCAGGACCGGGTGGAGCCCGCCCTGCCCACCGAGCTCGCCGACGGCGACGCCATCATCCTCAGCCGCGCCCGACCGCTCACCCTCGTCGAGGGCGGTGCTGAACGACGGGTGTGGACCACCGCGTCGTCAGTGGACGATGCCCTGCGCAGCATGGGTGTCGAGGCGGCGCCCACCCAGATCTCCACCGCTCCCGAGACCGCCATCCCGCTTGACGGGCTGGCCGTCGAGCTGAGCGTGCCCCGCACCGTCTCGCTCACCGACGGCACCGCGGCCCCTGTGGAGTTGACCACCACCGCCGGCACCGTCGGCGGCCTGCTCGCCGAGCGGGGCGTCCAGCTCGGCCCGGACGACGTGTCGGTGCCCACCGGCGACACCGTTCTCGCCGATGGCGGCACCGTTGCGGTTGTCCGCAACGGTGTCGGCGAGGTGATCGAGGTGCGCCGCATCGCACCACCCGAACAGGTCATCGAGGACGCCGAGCTGCCCCGCGGCGAGCGCGAGATCGTGGAGCCCGGCAAGCCCGGCGAGCAGACCGTCGTGATCCGCATCTCCGTGCAGAACGGGCAGGAGGTGCGCCGTGAGCAGGTCCGGGCCGGGTCGATCACCCCGGCCGAACCGCGCGTGGTGAAGCTCGGCACCAATGATGATGTCCCTGCCGTCCCGTCGATCGAGGACGGCAGCGTGTGGGACCGGCTCGCGCGCTGCGAGGCCACCGGCAACTGGGGGATCAACACCGGCAACGGTTACTACGGTGGGTTGCAGTTCGATCGGCAGACCTGGGCCGCCTACGGGGGCACCGAGTACGCGTCGCTGCCGCATCAGGCCAGCCGCGAGGAGCAGATCGCCGTGGCCAGCAAGGTGCGCGACGACCGCGGCGGATACGGCTCGTGGCCGGGCTGTGCGCGGAAGCTGGGTCTCCCTCGGTGAGTCCGTCCCCGTGAGCTCAGCCCGGTGACCGAGGCGCACCCTGGCGTGGTGGGCGGGGGTGTGCGGCTGCTGGGGCCGGTGGAGGTGCGGTCGCTGGCGGAGCAGCTCGGGCTGCGCCCGACGAAGCGGCTCGGGCAGAACTTCGTGCACGACCCCAACACCGTCCGGCGGATCGTCCGGGCCGCTTCGTTGACGGCCGATGACGTCGTGATCGAGGTCGGGCCGGGCCTGGGTTCGTTGACCCTGGCCCTGCTGCCCGCCGTCGCCGCCGTGCATGCGGTGGAGATCGACACCGTCCTCGCCGCGCAGCTGCCGGTGACCGTGGCCGACCGGGCGCCGGCGCTGGCCGACCGGCTGGTCGTCATCTGCGCCGACGCGCTGCGGTTGCGGGCGGCCGACCTGCCGGGCCCGGCGCCCACCGCGATCGTCGCCAACCTGCCCTACAACGTGGGCGTGCCGGTCGTGCTGCACCTGCTCGCCGAGCTGCCCGGCCTGCGGCGGGGACTGGTGATGGTGCAGGCCGAGGTCGCCGAGCGGCTCGCGTCGCCACCCGGGAGCCGGGTGTACGGGGCGCCGAGCGCGAAGCTTGCCTGGTACGCCGCCGCCCGGCGGGCCGGGGCGGTGCCGCGCGCGGTGTTCTGGCCGGTGCCGAACGTCGACTCGGGGTTGCTCGCGTTCGACGGTCGCCGACCGCCGGTGGGGGCGGCTCGGGAGGACGTCTTCCGGCTCGTCGACGTGGCCTTCGCGCAGCGCCGCAAGTCGTTGCGTTCCGGGTTGGTCGGGTGGGCTGGCTCGCCGGCGGCGGCGGAGGTGGCGCTGCGTGCGGCCGGGATCGACCCGCTGGCCCGGGCCGAGACGTTGACTATCGCCGACTTCGCCCGCCTGGCCGCCGCCCGCCGGCCTTGACTGAGGCAAAGACCGCGTCGGGCGCTGAACCTGACCGAGGCAAGGCCGCGGGGGTCACCGGCTGCTCGGCAAGACGCGCGGAACTCCGCCCTTTCGGCCGATGTTGAACGCGATCCGGTAGACATCGGGCAGGTCTACCCGACCGTCGGCCCGTCTCGTCATGACTCCGAGGGCCATGAGCTCGCGAACCAGCTCCCGATCGGTCTTGGCCGCTGGGCCTGTGCGAACAGGTGCGTCGTCGTCCGCGTCCTCGACGGTCGGGGACTGAAGCCGCTCGAGCAGGCCGGATGCCTCCCAACGCTGCGTCACTGCGCTCTCCTCGGCCGGAACCTGCATGCCGTCCAGGAGAGATACCGCTTCCGCCACCCAGGGGATATCCTCCCTGACCTCGTCGACCCGGGTTGTCGACGCTTTCTGGACCCCCGCTCGGATCCCGTCGTAGTGGAGGGCGTACTCATGGCCTGAGTGCTCGGTCCTGGTGCGCTCGGCCGCTGTGGCGAGGGCACTGAGAAAACTTCGTGGGCTGACCTGCTCGTCGCCGTCCATCAGGTGGTTGGGCAGCCAGCTGTAGGTGTGGCCACGGCGGCGATTGGTACCCATGTACGGACCGGCGATCTCCGTGAACATCTCGCGTTGTCGGTCGCGATCACCGACGATGTCGCGCGGTGGTTCGAAGCGCCTCCCACTCAGTTGCTGCTGCCACCGGGGGTGACGCTTGCGGAACCGTCCGGCGAGTGGCTCCGGGCCGTTCCCTAGCAGGTGGAAGGCCAACCCGTACAGATTCTGGGCCGACCAGGTCAGCTTGGAGGCGTTGGCTGTCAGCTTTGACGAATCCGCAAAGTTCATCGGGACGGAGCTCAGCATGTCCGGCCGGATGAACACCTTTGCGCGCAGGAACCGTGAGGCCAGTCGAAGGTCGAGGGCGAGCCGGAGGATGCCGTCGACGAGCCGGTCGGCCTCGCTCCGGCGGGAGTGAAGCCGGTCGAGGGCGTCAAAGACCAACAGCACGGTGCGCTTGTCGTCGCGGGCTCGTTGATCTGCGGCGTGCAGGGCTCGTTCGAGCGCCTCGGGATTCTGGGCGACCCACCCGGCCCGCTCCTCCCAATCCGAAAGGCCTGCCACGGACGGCTCGCCGAGCGCCTTCAGCAACACCGCCGTCCAAATGTTCATCGGGTCGTATCGCTTGTCGAGCAGGCTTGGGCTCAATCGGCGCACGGTACCGCCGATGACACCGGGTCGGTTCGACGCTCCCAGTATCACGCGGCGCGCACGCACGTAGGGTTGACGGGTGCTCGCCGCCGTCCAGCCCCCGGTCACCGTGCGGGTCCCCGCCAAAATCAACCTGCATCTTGCCGTGGGCGCGCTGCGCGCCGACGGGTTCCACGACCTCGTCACCGTCTTCCACGCGGTGAGCTTGTTCGATGAGGTCACAGTGGTCTCGACCGATGCGCCGGGTATCGAGGTGCACGGCGAGGGCGTCACCGAGGTGCCGGTCGACGAGACGAACCTGGCCTGGCGTGCGGTTCAGCTGCTCGCCGACCGGGCTGAGCGGGACGTGAACATCCGGTTGGTGCTGCGCAAGGGCATCCCGGTGGCCGGCGGGATGGCCGGCGGCAGCGCGGACGCCGCGGCAACGCTGGTCGGGCTCTCCACGTTGTGGAAGCTCGACCTCACCCGCGACGAGCTGGCCGTGCTCGCCGCCGAGCTCGGCAGCGACGTCACCTTCGCCCTGTACGGCGGCACCGCGGTGGGCACCGGGCGCGGCGAACGGATCGTGCCGGTGCTGTCCCGGCACCAGCAGCACTGGGTGATCGCGCTGCACCGCGGAGGGCTCTCGACGCCGGCGGTGTTCCGGGAGCTGGACCGGCTGCGGGGTGCCGTCGAGCCCGCCGAGCGGCCCGTCGAGCCGGTACTGGAGGCCATCGCCAGCGGCGACCCGCACCAGCTCGCGCTCTGTCTCGGCAACGACCTCCAGCCCGCCTCCGTGAGCATGGCGCCGGAGCTGCGGCGCACCCTGCGCGCCGGGGTGGCCGCGGGCGCGCTGGCCGGGATCGTGTCCGGCTCCGGACCCACGTGCGCGTTCCTCTGCCCCGACGCCGACGCCGCGGTCGATATCGCCGCGGAGCTCTCCGGGCTCGGGGTGTGCCGCACGGTCCGGGTGGCGCACGGTCCGGTGCCCGGCGCCCGGGTCGTCGACCAGCACGAACCTCCGCCGACGTCCGGGCCGTCGAATCCCTGGCCCCCGGTGCGTGCCTGATGGCCGGCCAGAACCTCGTCAACCTGGAGTCCGTCACCGCACACGTGCCCGGCGACGCCTCGCGGGTGCTGCTGGACGCGGTGTCGCTCGGAGTTGAGCGGGTCGAGCGGATCGGAGTCGTCGGGCTCAACGGCGGCGGGAAGACCACGCTGCTCGACATCATCACCGGCGACCGCGCACCGGACGGCGGCCGGGTCAGCCGGGTCGGCGGGCTCCGGCTGGCCCATCTCGCGCAGGGCGATGAGCTGGCGGCGGGTGTGCGGGTCCGGGACGTCGTGCTTGCGGCGTGGGCGGGTGCGGCTGATCACGAGTGGGCCGCCGACGGAGATGTCCGCGGTGTTCTCGACGGGCTTGGTATCGCCGATCTGGAACGCACCGTCGACGGGTTGTCCGGCGGCGAGAAACGCCGGGTCGCGCTGGCCGCCGCGCTGGTCGGCGACCCGGACCTGGTGGTGCTCGACGAGCCGACCAACCACCTCGACGTCGAGGGCATCGGCTGGCTCGCCAGGTACCTGCTCGGCCGGCGCTGCGGGGTCGTGGTGGTCACCCACGACCGCTGGTTCCTGGACACGGTCTGCACCCGCACCTGGGAGGTGGCGGGCGGCGCGGTGGAGAGCTACCTCGGTGGCTACGCCGACTGGATCTATGCCCGCGCGCAGCGCTCCAAGCAGGCCGACGCCGCCGAGGCGCGCCGGCGCAACCTGGCCCGCAAGGAGCTGGCGTGGCTGCGGCGCGGCCCGCCCGCGCGCACGTCGAAGCCGCGGTTCCGGATCGAGGCCGCCGAGACGCTGATCGCCGACGTGCCTCCGCCGCGCAACCCCGTGGAGCTGCTCGGCTTCGCCACCAACCGGCTCGGCAAGACCGTCCTGGAGCTCGAGAACGCCACCGCGACGATCGCCGGCCGAACCCTGCTCGACCGCGTCACCTGGCGGCTCGGCCCGGGCGACCGGGTCGGGATCGTCGGCGTCAACGGCTCGGGAAAGACCACGCTGCTGCGCAGCCTCACCGGCGAACGCCCGCTCGACGGCGGCCGCCTGGTCCGCGGCACGACCGTCCAGCTCGCCGAGCTCAGCCAGGAGCTCGTCGAGCTGCCGCGGGCGATGCGCGTGCTGGAGGCCACCGAGGACATCGCGTCATACGTGCGGCTGGGGAGGCTGGAGATGACGGCGTCGCAGGTGTTGGAGCGGCTGGGTTTCCCCGCGGCGCGGCAGTGGACCCCGGTCGGCCAGCTCTCCGGTGGTGAGCGGCGGCGGTTGCAGCTCACCCGGCTGCTGATGGCCGAGCCGAACGTGCTGCTGCTCGATGAGCCGACCAACGACCTCGACGTCGACACGCTGTCCAACCTGGAGGATCTGCTGGATGGCTGGCCGGGCACGCTCGTCGTGGTCAGCCACGACCGTTACCTGGTGGAGCGGGTGTGCGACACCGTCGTCGCGCTGCTGGGTGACGGGAAGCTCACGCACCTGCCCGGCGGGATCGAGGAGTACCTGGCGCGACGGGCGCGGGCCGACGCCGCCGGCCAGCAGCAGACCAACGGGCTCTCCGTCGCGACCAGCGTCGGCGGGGCGAAATCCGGCACCGCGGCGGACGCGCTGGGCCGGTCCGGGACGAGCGCGGCTGAGCAGCGGGCGGCGCGCAAGGACGCGTCCCGGCTCGAGCGGCGGATGGAGACCCTGACCGCGAGGGAGACCCGGCTGCACGCGCAGCTCGCCGACGCGGCCACCGACGCCCCCCGGCTGCTCGCCCTCGACGCCGACCTCCGGGCGGTCGTGGCCGAGCGTGCGGCCGTCGAGCTGGAGTGGCTGGCAGCGGCGGAGCTGTCGGAGCGCTGACCGGTCGCCCCGGGTGCCGGGCATCAAGGCCGGGACCGCGCGTGCCAGCCCGTCACGGTGATCAGGATGCAGGCGAGTTCGCCGATCCGGCACGGCGAGTTCGCCGATCGGGCACGGCGAGTTCGCCGATCGGGCACGGCGAGTTCGCCGATCGGGCGCGGCGAGTTCGCGGATCCGGCAAACCTCGCCGTTGCTCACCAGACCGTAGGCTCCCGCCCATGTCCCGGTTTCTCTCGATGCTGCTGGGCTCTGCGGCCCACTCCGACCGCGCGATGACCACCGGCGAGCCGACTGCTCCCGTTCGCCGCACCTGGCCCGAGGTGCACGCCGGCGCCCGGCGGATGGCCACGGCCCTGCGCGCCGGTGGGCTGCGGCACGGCGACTCGGTGGGGGTGCTCGCCGGGGAACCGGCCGCCATCGCCCCCGCCGCACAGGGCGTCTGGCTCCTCGGCGGCAGCGTCACGATGCTGCACCAACCCACCGCGCGCACCGATCTGGGCGGGTGGGCCGAGGACACCCTCGCCACGCTGCGGATGATCGACGCCGAGCTGGTGCTGCTCGGTGCCCCGTTCGACGGCCTCGCGCCCATCCTCACCGAGCGCGGCGTCGCGTTCCGCACGATCGGCTCACTCGACGGCGGGCCCGAGTCCGGTGCCGGCTTCGAGCCCGATGTCGACATCGCCGCCGAGAACGACACCGCCCTGCTCCAGCTCACCAGCGGCTCCACCGCCGAGCCCAAGGCCGTCCGGATCACCCACGCCAATCTCCACGCCAACCTCACCGCGATGATGACCGCCGCTCAGCTCGACACCGAGCGCGACGTGATGGTGTCCTGGCTGCCGCTGTTCCACGACATGGGGATGGTCGGCTTCCTCACCGTCCCCATGGTCACCGGCCTGGAACTGGTGACGGTGACCCCACCCGACTTCCTGTCCCGACCGCTGCTCTGGGCCGAGCTGATCTCGAAGTACGGTGGCACGGTCACCGCCGCCCCCAACTTCGCCTACGCCGTGCTGGGCCGTCAGCTCGCTCGGGCCGAGGAGGGGTCGCTGGACCTGTCCACGCTGCGCTTCGCGCTCAACGGAGCCGAACCCATCGATCCCGACGCTGTCGCCGCGTTCACCGCCGCTGGGGCACGGTTCGGGTTGCGCGAGGACTCGGTGGTGGCTGCCTACGGGATGGCCGAGACGGCGCTCGGCGTGTCGTTCGCGCCGATCGACACGGGGCTACAGATCGACAACGTCGACGTCGACGCGCTCGAGGCACACCGCCGTGCACTGCCCGCGATGTACGGGCCGGCTCGACGGTTCCCGAAGCTCGGACCGCCCTTGCCGGGGATCGAGGTGCGCGTGGTCGACGACGACGGGGCGTTGCTCGGGGAGCGTGAGGTGGGGGTGCTGCAGCTGCGCGGCGAGTCGGTGACGCCCGGGTATCTGACCGTGGATGGTCCGGTTGCTACCCAGGACGTCGACGGCTGGTTCGACACCGGTGACGAGGGTTACCTCGCGGAGGGCACCGTGGTCGTCTGCGGACGGCGCAAGGATGTGATCATCATGGGTGGTCGCAACATCTACCCGACCGACATCGAGCGCGCTGCCGCGGAGGCCGACGGCGTTCGGGCGGGCAATGTGGTGGCGGTCCGGGTGGGGGCCGATGCGGATCGGCACCGCGAGTCGTTCGTCGTGGCCGTCGAGTCCCGGAAGGCGGGCGAGCCGGAGGCCGAGCAGCTGATCCGCAAGGACGTGATCAGTCGCGTCGTATCGGCCGTCGGGGTGCGGCCGGCCGAGGTGGTGGTACTCAAAACCGGCACCCTGCCCAAGACTCCGTCCGGCAAGCTCCGCCGGGCCGCGACGGGCGAGCTGCTGCGGGCGAGGGTCTGACCCGGCACAGGGCCGGATGCTGACCCGGCGCCCGCTCAGCTCGACAATGCGTGGAAGCGGTTCTGGGCGGGCTCGAGACCGTCGGCGAGCAAGACCTCCACGGCGTCCGCGGCGAGGCCCACTGCCAACTCCAGGTCCTTGAGCTCGGCGGTGGAGAACCGCTTGAGCACGAAGTCGGCCGGGTCCTGGCGTCCGGGTGGACGGCCGATGCCGAAACGAACCCGCAGGTAGTCGCGCGTGCCGATCGATGAGCTGATCGAGCGCAACCCGTTGTGGCCGCCCTCACCGCCGCCCCGCTTCAGCCGAACGACACCGAAGCCGAGGTCGAGGTCGTCGTGCACCACGACCAGGTCCTCGATTGCGACCGAGTAGTAGCGGAGCAGCCCGGCGAGCGGCCCGCCTGAGACATTCATGTACGTGCGCGGCTTCGCGAGCACCGCACGTCGGCCGGCGAGCCGGGACTCCAGCACGTCGGCGTTGGTCCTGTGCTTGGAGAATCGGCCTCCGCCGGCCCGTGACGCCAGGAACTCGACGACGCGGAAACCGACGTTGTGCCGGGTCTCGGCGTAGTCGGGCCCAGGGTTGCCGAGCCCGAGCACCAGGGCGGAGCCCGATGTCATCGCGTCAGGCGCCCGAGCTCGGAGCGGCCGCGCCGGGAGTCTCCGGGGCATCCTCGACCACGCCCGCACCCTCGATGTCGAGCTCACCCTCCAGGTCCTCCGCCGTCGGCGACGCGACCACGTTGACGACCAGGGCGTCGGCGTCGGTACGGAGTGTGGTTCCCTCGGGCAGGGACACCGCGCCGGCCAGAACCTGGGTGCCGAC
This sequence comes from Pseudonocardia sp., assembly GCA_050701055.1. Classification (GTDB taxonomy): domain Bacteria; phylum Actinomycetota; class Actinomycetes; order Mycobacteriales; family Pseudonocardiaceae; genus Pseudonocardia. Next base: position 24,782 of record JBOHEO010000016.1, read on the forward strand.
CGTGAGCCCCTCGACGGACACCTCGACGTGCTCGGGGATGCTCGACACGTCAGCCTCGACCTCGATGGTGTTGAGGTCCTGGGTGATCATGGATCCGGGCCCGGCCTCACCGGTGACGACGACCTGGACCTCCACGACAACCTTCTCGCCGCGGCGGATGACCAGCAGGTCGACGTGCTCGATGTAGGGCCGGATCGGGTGCGTGACCACGGTCTTGGTGAGCGCGAGCTGCGGGGTGCCATCGACGTTGATCGTGAGGACGGCGTTGCGACCCTGGTCGCGGACCACTCGCGCGAACTCCAGCGACGGGAGCGCGAGGTGCTGCGGATCGCTGCCGTGCCCGTAGAGCACGGCGGGAATCTTGCCGGCCCGGCGGGCGCGGCGCGCGGCGCCCTTGCCGAACTCCGTGCGGGTTTCGGCGTCGATACGGGCCTCGGCCACGGTACTTCTCCTCGGTCTGCTGCGGTGTGGACGCGCGGCGAGAGGACCGGGTGGGGCCGGCCCACGTCGATCACGGCGGGCTCGCTGGCCGCCCGCCCTCGCCGCGGAACTGGCGATAACGATACGCCAGGTCTGTCAGCGTGTCGGGCCGGGTCATATATCGGGCTGGGTCATGCGTCGGGCCGTTGCCCGGGTCGGACAGGGTTAGGTGTCGAGCCGTCGCCGTGTCGGGTCGGTCACGTGCCGGCCCGAGTCATGCGTCGCGCCGTTGCCCCGTCAAGATCGGCGGCTGGGAACGTAGAGTCGCGCAAGGTTCAGGTCCGAGTTCCGAAGCATCGATCAAGTGGGGCGCAGCACGATCGCCGTGCTGGATCGGTGAACTCGCCGTGCTGGATCGGTGAACTCGCCGTGCTGGATCGGTGAACTCGCCGTGGGGGCGGGGGTTAGGCGTTGCCGTCAAAGAGGCTGGTCACCGAGCCGTCGTCGAACACCGCGTGGATCGCCCGCGCCAGGAGCGGGGCGATCGACAGCACCGACATCGCGGGGAACCGCTTCTCGTCCGGGATCGGCAACGTGTCGGTGAAGATCACCTCGCGGGCACCGCAGGTGGCGAGCCGCTCGGTGGCCGGGCCGGAGAGCACGCCGTGCGTGGCTGCCACGACCACGTCGGACGCGCCCTGCGCGAGCAGCGCCTGCGCGGCCTTCGCCACCGTGCTCCCGGTGTCGATCATGTCGTCGATGACCACGCAGAGCCGTCCCTGGATCTCGCCGACGACGCGGTTGGCGACCGCCTCGTTGGGCTTGCGCGGGTCGCGGGTCTTGTGGATGAACGCCAGCGGGGTGCCACCGAGGGTCTCGGCCCAGCGCTCGGCGAGCCGTACCCGACCGGAGTCGGGGGAGACGACCGCAAGTTCATGGTCGGCGTAGGTGCGTTTCACGTGATCGGCGAGCACGGGCAACGCGAACAGGTGGTCGACCGGGCCGTCGAAGAAGCCCTGGATCTGGGCGGTGTGCAGGTCGACGGTCATGATCCGATGGGCGCCGGCGACCTGGAACATGTCGGCGATCAGCCGCGCCGAGATCGGCTCGCGGCCGCGGTGCTTCTTGTCCTGCCGCGCGTAGCCCCAGAACGGCATGAGCACGGTGATCCGCTTGGCCGAGGCACGCTTCAGCGCGTCGACCATGAGCAGTTGCTCCATGATCTGGTCGTTGATCGGCGCCGAGTGCGACTGCAGGACGAACGCGTCGCAGCCGCGCACGGACTCCTCGAACCGCACGAAGATCTCACCATTGGCGAAGGAGTACGACGACTGCGGCGTGATCGTGACGTCGAGGTGTTTCGCCACCTGCTCGGCCAGCTCGGGGTGCGCCCGGCCGGAGAAGAGCATGAGGTTCTTCTTCGGAGTTGTGGACATCACGCTCATCGTGGTGTGCCTCCGTGGCCGTTGTCCATCGAGAAATCGCCGTTCGCCCGCGCAGCCGCCTCGGCAGCGGGTGTGCCGGGCCGGTTCTTCTCGACCCAGCCGTCGATGGTGCGCTGTGGTCCGGCCGACACGGCCAGCGCCCCTGGCGGGACGTCCTCGCGCAGCACGGTGCCGGCGCCGGTGTAGGCCCCGTCGCCGACCTGGAGGGGGGCGATGAACATCGTGTCGGAGCCGGTGCGCACATGCGAGCCGATCATCGTGCGGTGCTTGTGCACCCCGTCGTAGTTGACGAACACCGAGGACGCGCCAATGTTGGTCTGCTCACCGATGGTGGCGTCGCCGACATAGGTGAGGTGCGGCACCTTGCTGCCCGCGCCGATGTCGGCGTTCTTCACCTCGACGAACGCGCCGACCTTGCCTCGGTCGCCCAGCCTCGTGCCGGGTCGCAGGTAGGCGAACGGCCCCACGGTAGCGCCCGCGCCGATCACCGACGAGCTACCGTGCGTGCGGACGACCGTGGCGCCGGCCCCGACCTCGACGTCGGTGAGCGTGGTGTCGGGCCCGATCTGCGCGCCCGTGCCCACGCAGGTTGCGCCGTGCAGCTGGGTGCCGGGGCGCAGCAGCACGTCGGGCTCGAGGTGCACCTGGACGTCCACCCACGTCGAGGCGGGATCGACCACGGTGACGCCGGCCAGCATCGCGCGTTCGAGCACCCGCCGGTTGAGCTCGGCGCGAACCCCGGCCAGCTGTACCCGGTCGTTGACGCCCTGGACCTGCCACGGATCCGGGCAGCGCAGCGTCACGACTCCGACGCCATCGGCGCGCGCGATCGTGACCAGATCGGTGAGGTAGAACTCACCCTGGCTGTTGCCGGTGCCCAGGCGGGCCAGCGCGGTGGCCAGGAAGCGGGCGTCGAATGCGTACACACCGGAGTTGACCTCGAGCACCGCGCACTGCTCCGGGGTGGCGTCGGCCTGCTCGACGATCCCGGTGATCGTACCGTCCGGCCCGCGCAACACCCGCCCGTAACCGGTGGGATCGGCAAGTTCGCCGGTCAGCAGCGTGACAGCCGAACCCGCGGCGGTGTGCTCAGCGAGTAGCGCGGTCAGGGTGGCGGGCTCGAGCAGCGGCACGTCGCCGTAGCTCACGAGCACCGCGCCCCCCAGCCCGGCCGGCAGCGCGTCGAGCCCGCACCGCACCGCATACCCGGTACCGAGCAGCTCCTCCTGTACCGCGACGAGCACCGGCCGGCCCAGCTCGTCGCCGAGCGCACCGGCCGCCGCACCGACCTGCTCCCGCGCATGCCCGACGACCACCACCAGGTGCTCGGGTTCCAGCGTGCCGACGGCATGCACGGCATGCCCGAGCAGGCTGCGACCCCCGATCGGGTGCAGAACCTTGGGGAGTGCCGAGCGCATCCGGGTACCGGAGCCGGCAGCGAGGACGATCGTCGCGGCCGGTCGGGCTCCGTACTGATCGGGGGTGACGTGACGGTCGGGCCCGGCACGGTCGGACATCGGAGCCACTCCCTGATTCGCGGTGTCGAGTCGGACTTCGCGGTGTCGAGTCGGACACAGCGGACATAGAGTGGGCGCGCTGTGCCGCTGTGGGCGCCAGCCCGGCTTGAGCGGGCTCGCGAGCAACAGAGGCGAATCCTACGTCGTCAGGGACCGGGCGGTCGGGGTGGGCAGCGGGGAGCCTGGGGTCGGGAGTAACCATCCGTAGCGCTGCCTCGTTGACCGACCGGTCGACGAAGGCAGTACGGACGAAGGGCTCCGATGGGTAGGCACAGTAGGACGGCACGCCCTCGGGTGCGCGTGGCGATCACTACCGGGTTGGTGACCCTGGGCGCTCTCGGCTCCGTCGGCGTCGGCCACGCGGACGACACGGGTGGGGACAGCACGGACGGTAGCGCACTGGTCGAGGGCACCCCGTGCACCGCGGAAGCCCGCGCGTGCGTGGACCTCGACTCCAGGAATGCCTGGCTGATCGCCGACGGCGTGATCGTCCGCGGACCGCTGGCGATCAGCCCCGGGGATGCGGGGCGGGAGACTCCCCGCGGCGACTTCGCGGTTTCGTGGAAGAACAAGGACCACACCAGCAAAGAGTTCGACGATGCGCCGATGCCGTTCGCGGTGTTCTTCGCCGAGGGTGGCATCGCGTTCCACGAGGGGAACCTCGGCACGCCGTCGGCCGGGTGTGTGCGGCTGAGCCACGACGACGCCGTCGCTTTCTTCGACTTCCTGGAGATCGGCGACCCCGTTCAGGTCCGCTGAGTCCCCGCCGGTCGCACGCTGTCGCCCGTTCGCCGTGGGTCTTCCACCGTTCATCGCATCGCAGCTGACGTTGCGAACGATCCTCCCACCAGCGGAGTTGACGCGTGGGACGACCGAACGAGCCTGGAGGACAGATGCCCAGCCGCACCGCCCGGACGGTATGGAACGGAACACTCGAGAACGGATCGGGCCAGGTCGACCTGGCCAGCAGCTGGATCGGCACGTACAACGTCAACTTGCCCAAGCGCGCGGCTGACGAGGCTGGCGGCACCACGAGCCCGGAGGAGTTCCTTGCCGCGGCGCATTCGTCCTGCTACGCGATGCAGCTGTCGGCGTTCATCGCCGAGGCCGGTGGCACGCCGCAGTCGCTGGACGTGACGGCCACGGTGTCGCTCGGGCAGGACCCGGCCGGCGGGTTCGCGATCACGGGCATCGCGATCACCGTCCGCGCCGAGGTCGACGGCCTCGACGCGGCCGAGTTCGAGAAGGCCGCGCAGGCGGCCAAGGACGGTTGCCCGGTGAGCAAGGCACTCGCCGGCACCACGATCACGCTGGACGCCGCCCTCGACTGAGGGTGGTCCCACGCCGAGCATGAGGGGGAGGAGGTCGACATGAGGTGCACCGGAAACGGGCGGCCCGAGCCACCGCCGCCGCCGCCACCCGCGGGGCGCTGACCCGTCGCAGCGGGACCGAACACGGGGGTGGTCCCGCCGGCACCGGACGGCGAGCGCCCGTTTGACTTTGCCGGGCAACGCTTCGTGATCACCGCATCCGGGACGTACGTGCGCACGAGCAGCGAGTATCCCGATTTCGATGGCCATGGCCGGTGCGACCGCTGCTCCGCCGCCAGGATTCGAACCTGAACCATCGGAACCAAAATCCGAGGTGCTGCCGTTACACCACGGCGGACAGGCGTCCATCTTGGCACGCCGGTCGACGGGGATTCTCGCTGGCCGGCGTCGCCCGCATTCGCTCGCCGATGGGGGGCGGCGGATGTTCGCGCAGTAGACGATGTGTGTTGCACCGATGTCCGCTACCCTCGGTAGCGACGGTCCGGACCAGGCGCCATCACCGTCGGCCGATCTGCAGGAACCGCTGCCGATCGTGGCCGGCTCGGCCACCACGACGCTTCCAGCGTCGACGTCCCACCCTGTGCACCCCGATTCCCGAGGAGTCCCGTGTCCTCCACCGCCGAGGCAGGCGCGCTGCCGAACCCGCTGACGTCGGGGCCCGTTCCGGTCATCTCGGGGCGCCGTACCACGTTCCAGCACGTGATGATCTACACGTTCGTCGCCCTCCCGATGGTCGCATTGGTGCTGGCCGTGCCGTTGGCGTGGGGTTGGGGGATCGGCTGGGCGGACCTGGCACTGCTCACGGCCTTCTACGTGGTCGGAGTGCTGGGTGTCACCGTGGGCTTCCACCGGCACTTCACGCACAAGTCGTTCAAGGCCAAGCCGTGGCTGCGGGTCGCGATGGCCATCAGCGGCTCCCTGGCCGTGCAGGGCAACGTGCTCAACTGGGTGGCCGACCACCGCCGCCACCATGCGTTCTCCGACCGTGAGGGCGACCCGCATTCGCCGTGGCTGCACGGCACATCGCCGTTGGCGGTCGCCAGGGGCTTCTTCCACGCCCACATGGGTTGGTTCTTCGATCGTGACGAGACCAACCACAAGCGCTTCATCCCGGACCTGCTGGCCGACCGCGTAGTCGTCACGGTGGCCCGCTCGTTCGGGATCTGGGTCACGGCCAGCCTGTTGCTGCCGGCGCTGCTCGGTGGCCTGATCACCTGGTCCTGGGTCGGCGTCCTCACCGGGTTCTTCTGGGGTGGGCTGGTGCGCCTGGCGATCTCGAATCACGTCACCTGGTCGGTCAACTCGATCTGCCACATGATCGGGGCGCAGCCGTTCCGATCGCGGGACCGGTCCCGCAACTTCTGGCCGCTGGCGATCCTGTCCATGGGCGAGGCCTGGCACAACCTGCACCATGCCGACCCGACCTGCGCCCGACACGGCGTTCTCCCGGGGCAGATCGACGTTTCGGCGCGGGTGATCTGGATCTTTGAGAAGTTCGGTTGGGCCCACGAGGTGCGCTGGCCGACCACCCAGCGGCTGGCGAAGATCGTTGCTCGGGGCTGACGTCCTACCGCTGCTTCCAGTAATGGCCAGTGGGTGTTGTGCGCCCGTGAGTGGCCATAAGTGACCGATCAACCGAACGTGGGACACTGTCACTTGTGCGTAGCGTGATATTTCGCCTCGGGTCCGCCACGGACGGACGGATCCGAGGGTGTTGAGCTTGCTGCCGGAGCGGTTGGACCAGATGCTACTGCTCGGTGCGCACAGCGACGACATCGCGGTCGGTGCCGGCGGTGCCCTGCTTGAGCTGTGCCGGGCGCACCCTGGCGTCACCGTACGGGCACTCGTGCTTACCGGTGGGGGGTCGCTGCGCGAGGAGGAGGAGCGGTCGGCCCTGGCCGCGTTCTGTCCGAGAGCACGGCTCGAGGTGACGGTCCTGGACCTGCCGGGCGACCGGGTGTACACCGGATGGGAACGGGCCAAGCTCGCGCTCGACGACCTGCGTGCGCACGGCAACCCCGACCTGATCCTGGCCCCGTCCCCGCACGACGCCCACCAGGATCACCGCACGCTCGCCAGCCTGGTGCCGACCGCATTCCGCGACCATCTCACGCTGGGCTACGAGATCCTGAAGCGGGACGGCGACCTCGCACACCCCACGGCCTACCTCCCGCTGACCGAACCCGTGCTGCGGGAGAAACTGGCTAAGCTGCACGAGCACTACGGCTCCCAGCGCGACCGGAGCTGGTTCGACGCCGAGGTATTCGCCGGACTGGCCCGGATCCGCGGGGTGCAGTGCCACGCCCGTTACGCCGAGGCCTTCCACATCTCGAAGCTGGTGCTCGGCGTCGCGCCGCTCCTCGGGCCGGCCCGGACCAGGCCCTGACCTGGATCAGACGGGATCGATACGCACCACCTGGTCGTCGGATCCGTTGGACGTCGTGACGTACAGGGCGCCGTCGGGACCGGTGCGCACCGCGCGCAGGCGGCCGAACGCGCCGTCGAGCTGCTCCGGCACCCCGACCGCGGCCACGGCACCGTCCTGCCCGAGGGTCATGAGGATCAACTTCTCGCCGCGCAGGGCCGCCACCGCGAGGACGCCGTCGAGCGCGCCCCACTGCGGACCGGTGACGAACGCTGCCCCCGCGACCGCCTCCACCGGCCGTCCCGAGTTCCATGCCGCGGGTACCGCGTCCGGAAAGCGTTCGAGGTCGGTCATCGGCACGGACTCGTCGTAGCCCCCGACCGTGCCGCCCTGCGCGGGGTCCCAGCCGTAGTTGCCGCCGGGCCGCAGCCGGTTGACCTCGTCGTCGGTGCTCGGGCCGTGTTCGGTGGTGTAGACCTCGCCCGTCCTGGGGTGCACGGCGACGCCCTGCACATTGCGGTGCCCGTAGGTCCAGATCAGCCGCTCCGCGGGGTTCTCGGCGTCGACGAACGGGTTGCCGGGGGTGGGCCCACCGGTGGCCAGGTCGATCCGGAGGGTCTTGCCGCCCAGCGACGTACGGTCCTGCGGGTTGCCGCCCCGGGCGATGTCCCCGGTGCCGACCAGCAGTGACCCGTCCGCGGCGATGGCGGGCCGGCAGCCCGAGTGCCGCCCTGAGGGGTTGACCGGGAGCCCGCCGACGAGCGGGTCGAGCTGCCGGGTGGCCGACGCACCGTCCGGGGCGAGCTGCCACGTGATCAGACGGACGTCGTTGGAGCCGGCCTCGGTATGGGTCTGGCAGGTGGTGAAGCGGCGGCTCTGCGCGAAGTCCGGGTGCACGACCAGGCCCATCAGTCCGCCCTCACCGCGGGCCAGCACATCGTCGAAATCGGCTGCGACGGGCGTCACGGTGGCCGGGGCGGTCCCGCCGGACAGGAGGACGAGCCGCCCCTCCCGCTCGGTGACCAGGATCTGCCCGTCGGGGAGGAACCCGAGGTCCCACGCATGCTCAAGCCCGCCGGCGACCGGCGTGACCCGCAGCGCCGGGGCGTCCGTCCGGTTCGGCGTGACCGGGGCGTTCCCGGTGCCGCCGCCGGCCACCGAGCCGGGGTCGGCGGCACATCCGGCGAGTGCCAGCGCGGTCACCGCGACCAGGGCGGCCACCAACCCTCCGGAACGCCGCCCGCGGTGCCTGGTGTTCGGGCGCTCCGCTGCTCCTCGGGCCCCGCTGCCCGGGCGCTCCGCTACCCCTCGGGGGCCGATGGTCGAGCTGTGCCGCATGGGCCCATTCTGTCGACATCCGGGTGAGCGCGCAGCGTGCCCACCGTCGATCGCTACCGTTGCGCCTCATGTCCCCCGAGAAGGAACGGCGTAGTTATCTCCGCTTTCCGCACCTGCGCGACGACGTCCTGGTGTTCACCGCCGAGGACGACGTGTGGACCGTCCCGCTGCCCGGCGGCCGGGCCTACCGGGTGACCGCCGACAACGTCGCCGTCGTCAACCCCCGGCTCTCTCCGGACGGCACGCAGGTGGCGTGGACCTCCTACCGCGACGGCGCACCGGAGACGTACGTGACCGACGTCGACGGCGGGTGTTCGCGGCGGCTGACCTACTGGGGCGACTGGCGGGCGAGAACGGTCGGCTGGACCCGTGAAGGGGAGGTGCTCGCGGTCAGCGCGGCCGGGCACCCGTCGCCGCGTCGCACCTGGGCGTACTCGGTGCCGGCTGTGCCGAGGGGGGGTACGCCGAGGCGGCTGGCCTACGGACCCGTCTCGGACCTGGCGTTGGCATCCGGCGGCGGCCCGGCCGTGCTGCTGGGCGTCACCATGTTGCGCGACATGGCCTGGTGGAAGCGTTACCGGGGCGGCACCGCCGGCAAGTTGTGGTGGGACGGCACCGGCGCGGGGGAGTTCGTCCGGCTCGCCGCGGACCTCGACGGGCAGATCGACTCACCGATGCTGGTCGGCGCCGGTGACGGGGCCCGGATCGCGTTCCTGTCCGACCACGAGGGCTGGGGCAACCTCTATTCCCTCGCCCTCGACGGCACCGGGCTGCGCCGTCACACCGATCACGGCGGGGCCGGGGCGCCGAGGTTCTATGTCCGGCATGCGAGCACCGACGGTGTCCGGGTGGTGTACGAGTCGGCCGGCGAGCTGTGGCTGGTGGAGTCGCTGGACGGCACTGCTGCCCCGCGGCGGCTCGACATCGCACTGGGCGGCCCCCGCACCGACCGCGACCCATTCCGGGTGTCCACCGCCCACTGGCTCACCTCCGCGGTCCCGGACCGCACCGGGCGCACCAGCATCGCGCTGGTCCGCGGCACCGTGCACCGGCTGACCCACCGCGACGGTCCCGCCCGCACCCTGCTCGCCGAGCCGGGCGTGCGGGCCCGACTCGCCCAACCCCTCGGCGATGACCGCGCAGTCTGGGTCGACGACGTCGAGGGCGAGGATGCCGTGTGCATCGCGCCGCTGGACGACCGGGCTCCGGAGGTGGCCGCGCGGCAGCGGTACGGGGCGGGGGAGATCGGTCGGGTGCTGGAGCTCACTGCCGCCCCGGACGCGTCCGCGGTCGCGCTGGCCGTGCACGACGGGCGGTTGCTCGTGCTCACCACCGGCACCGGGGAGCTGCGCGAGCTGGCCCGCGGTGCCGACGGGGAGATCTGGGACCTGGCCTGGTCGCCGGACAGTGCATGGCTGGCCTACTGCGACCCGGTCGAGGCCGGGCTGAGCCGGATCATGATGGTGCGCATGTCGGACGACATTCGCGTCGCCGTCACCGAGCCGCGGTTCGCCGACGAGAACCCGGTGTTCACCGCTGACGGGAAGTACCTGGCGTTCCTGTCCCGGCGCAGCTTCGACCCGATCTATGACGAGCACGCCTTCGACCTGACGTTCCCGGCGCCGTGGCGCCCGTTCCTCGTGCCACTGGCCGCGCGCACGCCGTCGCCGTTCGGGGCGAGCCCGGACGGGCGGCCCACCTCCCCCGCCGACGAAGGCCCTGACGACCTGCCGGCGCCGGAGCCGGACGATCCGTCGGCACCGGACGCATCCGGCGCCGCGAACACGGTCGCCGCCGCCGAAGCCGCCGCAACCGGTCAGGACGGGAAAAAAAAGAAGAAGGACACCCCGCCCGAGGTGGTCGTCGACATCGAGGGCATCGCCGCCCGGGTCGTCCCGATCCCGGTGAGCGAGGGTCGGCTCCACGGGATGGGTTCGGGCAAGGACTGCCTGCTGTGGTTCAGATTGCCGGTGTCCGGCGTGCTCGGTGACGGCCGCGCCGGCACCGAGGAGAAGGCGGGGCGTCCGATCCTCGAGCGCTACGACCTCGTTCGCCGCAAGCTCGACGTGATCGCCGACCCGGTCACCTCCTACTTCGTGAGCGGGGACGGCACCCGGTTGGTCGTGCGTGACGGCTCGACGCTGCGGGTGCTGCGCACCGACCGTTCCGGCTTCGGCGCGCCGGGTGACGGCTCGGCTGACGGGGGGGCCGATGAGTTCGAGATCGACACCGCCCGGATCGTCGTCACCGTCGACCCGGCCGCCGAGTGGCGGCAGATGTTCGACGAGGCCGGCCGGCTGATGCGCGACCACTACTGGGTCGAGGACATGGCCGGGGTCGACTGGGCCGCGGAGCTGGAGCGGTACCGCCCACTCGTCGACGCCGTCGGGAGCAAGGACGACCTGGTCGACGTGCTCTGGGAGTTGCAGGGTGAGCTCGGGTCGTCGCACGCCTACGTGGGCGGTGGCGGCCGTGGTGGCGACTGGTCAGGGCGGCCGGGATTGCTGGGAGCCGACCTGACGCCGGTTGCCGACGGCTGGCGCGTCGCCAGGGTGCTGCCGCCGGAGACGTCGGCGCCGGCGGCGCGCAGCCCGCTGTCCGGCCCGGGCGTGGACATCCATGCCGGTGACGTCATCCTCGAGGTGGCCGGCAGGCGCGTCGACCCGGCGGTGGGGCCGGCACCGCTGCTCGTCGGCACGGCGGACAAGCTCGTCGAGCTCACCGTGCGGTCGGACCCCGACTCGGGGCGCGACGGCGCGGGTGAGGTGCGTCGGGTGGTGGTCCTCCCGCTGTCCGACGAGACCGCGCTGCGCTACCAGGACTGGGCGTCCGGGCGGCGGGCGTTCGTCGCCGACCGCTCCGAGGGCCGGCTTGGCTACCTGCACGTGCCGGACATGATGGCTCCCGGGTGGGCGCAGCTGCACCGTGACCTGGGTCGGGAGACCGCGCGCGACGGCCTGATCGTCGACCTCCGCGGTAACAGCGGCGGGCACACCTCGCAGCTGGTGGTGGAGAAGCTTGCGCGCAAGGTGATCGGCTGGGACGTGATCCGGCACAGGCAGCCGGTGACCTACCCGGGTGACGCGCCGCGCGGACCGGTTGTCGCGTTGGCCGACGAGTACTCCGGGTCCGACGGCGACATCGTCACCGCGGCGATCAAGCGGATGGGGATCGGGCCGGTGGTCGGGGTGCGCACGTGGGGCGGGGTGATCGGGATCGACAGCCGGTATCGCCTCGTCGACGGCACCTCGGTCACCCAGCCGCGGTACTCCTTCTGGTTGGACGACATGGAGTGGGGCGTGGAGAACCACGGCGTGGATCCCGACATCGAGGTCGTGATCACCCCACAGGACTGGGTGACGGGCCGCGACCCGCAACTGGAGCGCGCGGTGGACCTGGCGATGACAGCCCTGGCCGAACGCCCCGCGGTACGCCCCCCCGACCCGGCAACGCGCCCCTCCCGCCGCCGCCCCGACCTCCCACCCCGCCCCTAACCCTCCCCCGCGAGTTGCGCATTTGAGCACCGCGAGTTGCGCATTTGAGCACCGCGAGTTAGTCGCGGTCCCGCTCGTCAGGTGATCGACATTGTGGAACCGGGAGCCGCACACAGCCCGGTTGCGCCTTCCCGAACAACGATCACGTCGCCGCTCGCCACCGGGCGCCCTCGAAGATCAGCCTTTGGGCACGCGGAGGCGCACAGGATCCGGCTGCGCGTTCCGGGGTACCGCTCATGAAGTTGACGATCGTGACCGGCGATCACGGACGATCGTGACCGGCGATCACGGACGATCGGGAGCGGCGATCACGGACGGTTCGGCCGGTGGCCGCTGCGGTGGGGAGACCACGGTGGGGGGACCACCGGGAGGCGGGCGTATCCTGGACCGCGCGACCCCTCCGGGCCCTCCGTCCCGGGTAGGGGTCTGTCCGCGTGCGCCCCAAAGCCGAGGGAAGATCGCAAAGTGGCCACTCTGTCCGGCCTGCTCCGCTCCGTCCTGACCGATCCTGACCTGCGAGCTGTCGTCGACGCCGGGCGCGAGCTGCGTCCCGCCGGTGTGCCCGCGCTCGCCGTCGAGGGTCCATCAGCGCTGCGCCCGTTCATCGCCGCGATGTTGAGCGCACCCGACGGCGCTGCCCGCACCGTCCTCGCCGTGACGGCCACCGACCGCGAGGCCGAGGACCTGGGGACGGCCGCTGCCGACCTGGTCGGCGCGGACGCCGTCGCCGTGCTGCCGTCCTGGGAGACGTTGCCGCACGAGCGCCTCTCCCCACGCCCGGACACCGTGGGCCGCCGGCTCGACATCTTCCGCCGCCTGGGGCGGGCGGGACCGGAGGAGGAGAACGCGCCTCGGATCGTCGTCGCCGCCGCGCGCAGCCTGATCCAGCCGATCGCCCCCGGCCTGGGCCGGCTCGACCCGGTGCGGCTGCGGGTCGGCGACACCCACGACTTCGACGCGTTCCTCATCCGCCTGGTCGAGCTGGCCTACACGCGCGTGGAGATGGTCACCGCGCGCGGGGAGTTTGCCGTGCGTGGCGGGATCGTCGACGTGTTCGCGCCGACCGCCGAGCATCCGGTCCGCGTCGAGTTCTGGGGTGACGAGGTCGCCGAGCTGCGGTCGTTCGCCGTGGCCGACCAGCGTTCGGTCGCGCCCGTCGAGGAGCTGGTCGCCCCGGGCTGCCGAGAACTCCTGCTCACGACGCCGGTCCGCGAGCGCGCCGCTGCGCTGGCCCGGGCCCACGAGCGTGACGCGCAGCTTCGGGAGCTGCTGGAGAAGCTGGCCGAGGGCATTCCGGTGGAGGGGATGGAGTCGCTGATCCCCGCGCTGGCCGGGTCGGAGCTGGAGCTGCTCACCGACCTCCTGCCCGCCGGGTCGCTCGTGCTGCTGGCCGACCCCGAGCGAATTCGCACCCGCAGCGCCGACCTCGTGCGCACCGGCCAGGAGTTCCTGGAGGCGTCCTGGCTCAACGCCGGGAGCGGTGGCAGCGCCCCGATCGATGTCGGCGCGTCGGCCTATCGCGACCTGACCGGCGTCCTCGAGCACGCCACCGCCACCGGCCGCCCGGTCATCACGCTCAGCCCGCTGCTCAGCGGCCGCGATGACGCCCTCGCCCCCGCCGTGCATGAGGTCGAGTCCTACCGCGGCGACACCGACCGGGCCATCGTCGACCTGCGCGCCCACGCCGCGGTCGGCGGCACCGCGGTGCTCGTCGTCGCCGGGCGCGGCACCGCGGAGCGCGCACTGGAGCAGCTGCGCGAGGCGGACGTCGCCGCGAAGCTCGTCGACGACCTCACGGCCGCGCCGGAGCCCGGCCTCGTCACCGTCACCTGCGGGCGGCTCACCGCGGGGTTCACCGCCACCGCCAGCGGGCTCGTCGTGCTCAGCGAGGCCGACCTCACCGGCGACCGGGCGTCGAGCGGCGAGACCCGCAGGCTGGCGACGCGGCGGCGCAACGCCGTCGACCTCGTCACGCTGCAACCCGGCGACCATGTCGTGCACTCCCAGCACGGCATCGGCAGGTTCGTCGAGATGCGCGAGCGCACGGTCAGCGGCGCGACGCGGGAATACCTTGTTCTCGAGTACGCGAGCAGCAAGCGTGGGCAGCCGCCGGACCGGCTGTTCGTCCCCACCGACGCCCTCGACGAGATCAGCCGCTACGTGGGCGGCGAGGTACCCACGCTCAACAAGCTCGGCGGCGGCGACTGGGCGAAGACCAAGGGTCGCGCGCGCAAGGCCGTCCGCCAGATCGCGGCGCAGCTCGTGCAGCTCTACGCCGCGCGCCAGTCCGCGCCCGGCCACGCGTTCGCCGCGGACACCCCGTGGCAGCGCGAGCTCGAGGACGCCTTCCCCTTCACCGAGACCCCCGACCAGCTCGCCGCGATCGACGAGGTCAAGGCCGATATGGAACGCCCGGTGCCGATGGACCGGGTGATCTCCGGCGACGTCGGGTTCGGCAAGACCGAGATCGCGGTGCGGGCGGCGTTCAAGGCGGTGCAGGACGGCAAGCAGGTGGCGGTGCTGGTGCCGACGACGCTGCTCGCCACCCAGCACCTGCAGACCTTCGCCGACCGGATGCGCGCGTTTCCCGTCATGGTGAAGGGGCTGTCCCGGTTCACCGATGCCGCCGAAGCCCGCCAGACGATCGAGGGCCTCGCCGACGGCGCCGTCGACCTCGTCATCGGCACGCATCGCCTGCTCCAGACCGGCGTGCGCTGGCGCGACCTCGGACTCGTGATCGTCGACGAGGAGCAGCGCTTCGGCGTCGAGCACAAGGAGCACATCACCTCGCTGCGTACGCATGTCGACGTCCTCACGCTCTCCGCCACGCCGATCCCGCGCACGCTGGAGATGAGCCTGGCCGGGATCCGGGAGATGTCGACGATCACCACCCCCCCCGAGGACCGGCACCCCACGTTGACCTACGTCGGCGGCTACGACGAGAAGCAGGTCACCGCGTCGATCCGGCGTGAGCTGCTGCGCGACGGCCAGGTGTTCTACGTGCACAATCGGGTGTCGAGCATCGACCGGGCGGCGAAGAAGATCCGCGACCTGGTGCCCGAGGCGCGCGTCGCCGTCGCGCACGGGCAGATGAACGAGGACCTGCTCGAACGCACGGTGGCCGGTTTCTGGCACAACGAGTACGACGTGCTGGTCTGCACGACGATCGTGGAGAACGGGCTCGACATCTCCAACGCCAACACGCTCATCGTCGAGCGGTCCGACGCCCTCGGACTCTCGCAGCTGCACCAGCTGCGCGGCCGGGTCGGGCGCGGGCGCGAGCGCGGGTACGCATACTTCCTGTTCCCGCCCGAGCACCCGCTCACCGAGACCGCGCACGACCGGCTCGCCACGATCGCGCAGCACTCCGCGCTCGGGTCGGGCGCCGCGGTGGCGATGAAGGACCTGGAGATCCGCGGTGCGGGCAACATCCTGGGCGCGGAGCAGTCCGGGCACATCGCCGGCGTCGGGTTCGACCTCTACATCCGCCTGGTCGGCGAGGCGGTCGCGGCCTTCCGGAAGCAGGCCGGGGCGGACGAGGCCGCCGACGAGTCGCTCGCCGAGGTGCGCGTGGACCTGCCCGTCGACGCGTACGTGCCGCACGACTACGTCACCGGCGAGCGGCTGCGCCTGGAGGTCTACCGCAAGATCGCCGAAGCGGGTGACGCCGGCGCGCTCGAGGCCATCGTCGAGGAGCTCACCGACCGGTACGGGGAGCCGCCGCAGCCGCTGCGCAACCTGCTGGCGGTGGCGGCGTTCCGGCAGGCCTGCCGGGAGTTCGGGGTGGCTGAGGTGGCGGTGGCGGGCACCGCGATCCGGGTCGGCCCGGTCGACCTGCCCGACTCCGCGCAGCTGCGGTTGCGCCGGTTGCACCCGAAGGCGACGTACAAGCCGGCGGCGCGGGCGGTGCTGGTACCCAAGCCCGTGACCGGCGACCGGCTGGGTGCTGAGCCGCTGCGGGATGTCGAGCTGCTGGACTGGTGCAGCAGGCTGCTCACGGATCTGCGCACACCGGCGAAGGTGGCCGCCGGCAGCTCAACGAGCTGAGCCGCGGGCTGGTGGGGGGAGGTCCACGGCTGGTGGGGAGTTTGCTCGGTGTGGGCGAAAGTGCCGTTCGTTATCGTGGAGGTCGACAGCTGTGTCACTCGGGTGGGCGCGGCTGGAGTGTGGTGACCTCGACCACGCCACGGCCACCCTCGAGCAGGCAGCGGACCTTGCGGTGCAGAACCGGTCGGCCCGGCTGGCCGGTGAGATCCACGCCGTGCGCCCTGATGCAGCCGTGGCAGGACAGCCTGGCCGTCATCCAGCTCGACGAGCGGCTGCGGGCGTACCAGCTGGTCTGAACGTCAATTTGGCGCGGGCAACGTTCTGGGTGCGGAGCAGTCCGGGCATATCACGAGTCGGTGGGGCCGGACACTGTCGCCGGATGACGTGACCTGGTGCTCGCGCTCGGTGAGATCAACGCGTTCCTGTTAGACCAGCACCAGCTGCGGCTCTGGAGTGCCCTGCGCGACACGTAACGCAGTCTGGCGGGGCTATGGGCGGTTGAAGAGTGTCGTGCGTGCCTACGCGCCGCCAGGTCACGTGCGGCACCTCGGGCTGTAGCTCGGGGCCGTATTCGAACGTTGCCCGTTCGTCCAGGGCCCAGGTCATCTCCCAGACCCCGACGGTGGCCTGCACCCGCTTGACCCGCACACCGGAACGGAACCGGCCGACCTTGAGCTCGTCGACGAACTGGGTGAGCACAGTAGCCTCGAAGCGTTGCCGCTGCTGGGTCGTCAGCTTCTTCAGGTCCTGGTCGAATCGGGGTGTCCGGGAGAACGTCGGCATGTGCGACGCATCCGGCTAATCGATGTCGACGAACAGGGCCGCCAGGTCGTCGTAGACCTCAAGATCTCCAGTGGCGATCTGCTCGCTGGCCTCCTGCTCGCCCTCCTGCCACTCCTCGGTCCAGAACCACCGCTGGTCTGTTCCGATCTGCGGGCAAGTAGCGGATCCCAGTGTCCCGCCTCGGAGGTGATCGCGCTAGTCACGGGAACAGTGGATGAGCCTTCGACCTGGATACGGTTACCGGGGGTGCGCCTAGCTGCAGCTTCTTGCGTTATCTACATGATTCGTAGATAGTGTTGGCTCGGAACGTCGAGCTGTAGGTGCGCGTGGATGAGCAGCCGCAGGCCTCGCCGACTTGTCGAGGCAGGAGGACTAGGAGCACATGTGGCTCACTGACGCCCCGCGACCGAGCGCCGGTGGCAGCATTCCACGGGGAAGATGTGTCCCGATGGTGTCGGTCATGGGCGCCGTGGTGGAGAGTGACCTGCGTCGGGCCGGTCGTCGCCCGTCTTAACGCCGACGACCAGGAACGTCTGACCGCCGTCATCCAACTGATTACCGATGGGAGAAGTAGATGCCAGTGGATGATCGCGACCGTGTCCCCCGCGTCGGGCTGTTCCCATTATCGGATCATTTCCCGCTCGGCCGCGCCTACGGCGTCGTGGATGCCGTGCTCGAGCCAGCATCCCCCGTGCGGCCGTTCGGGCTGACGACCGCAGTCATGTCACACACGGTGACGATCATGAACCCGGCTGACCTCGGCTACGACGAGGACGCGCAGATCGGCTTGATCCGCGACGGCGATGCGATGGTGCCGCTGTCCAAGCACACGGACGGCCAGACCAACACCGTCACGCAGAGGGGCGATGGACAGGGCACTAACGCGGACAGCGACACCGACCATCGGGAGGACTGACTCGTGACCGCCCAGCGGTCCGTGCTGGTGTTGACCCACCGTTTCGACCCCACTGCGGACTGCGTGGTCGAGGACTTGAACCGGCGCGATGTGCAGGTTTTCCGTTGCGACACCAGCGAGTTCCCCACGGCGTTGTCCGTGGGCGCGGAGCTGACCAACGGACAGTGGTCGGGCTACGTACGGACCAGCCGGCGCACCCTCGACCTCACCAACGTCGCCGGCATCTACTACCGGCGGCCCACCAGCTTCGAGTTCCACCCCGGCCTGTCCACCGAGGAGCGACGCTGGGCCGATGTCCAAGCGCGCCTGGGCTTCGGCGGCCTGCTGGCTACCCTGGAGCCCTGGCTGAACCACCCGCACCAAATTGGCTATGCCGAGTACAAGCCGGTGCAGCTCCAGGCCGCCGCGTGCTGCGGGCTCCTGACCCCCCGCACCTACGTGGGTAACGACCCGGACGGCGTGCGCGCATTCATCGCGGATGTGGGAAAAGTCATTTATAAGCCGTTCGGCGGATCCGGAATAATTGACGACGAGGGCGTCCAGCAGGTATTCTCCTCTGTTGTCGCTCCCGGCCAGGTCGGGAGTGAGAACGTTGCGCAGACTATGCATCTGTTTCAGCAGTGGGTATCGAAGGACTATGATGTCCGGCTGACCGTAGTCGACGACCAGTTCTTCGCCGTCCGGATCGACGCCACCACCGAGACCGGGCACATCGACTGGCGCACCGATTACCGGGCGCTGACCTACACCCCTATCGAGACACCACGGTTCGTCTGCTCGCGGGTGATCACGCTGATGCACCGTCTGGGCCTGCGATTTGTTGCCCTGGATTTCGTGGTGGCACCCGACGGCGAGTGGTGGTTCTTGGAATGCAACCCCAACGGACAGTGGGCCTGGATCGAGGACGCAACGGGGATGCCGATCTCGGTTGCCCTGGCCGATGCATTGGAAGGGCGGTCGCTTCGTGACTGATATTAACACCGTGCGGGCCGCGTTCGTGGATGGGCTCACCGAACCGGGGCGCGACCTCGATCCCGGGTGGTGTGCGGCGTTCCGGGACGTACCGCGTCATGTGTTCGTTCCGTACTTCTTCACGCCACGTACGGATCGGCCGGGGTGGGACATCGTGGAACCCCCCGACCGGCAGTGGCTCGCGTCGGTGTGGAGCAACAAGCCGCTGATCACCCAGCTCAACGGCGATGACACACTCGCTGACGAGGTGCGGCGCGGGGAGGCCGTCGACGGTGTGTCCACCTCGTCCAGCAGTGCCCCGAGCTTGATGGCGCTCATGCTGCAGGCGCTGGACGTGCACGACGACCAGCACGTGGTAGAGGTCGGAACCGGAACCGGCTACAACGCGGCGGTGCTGTCGCACCGGCTCGGCCCGGATCATGTGACGAGCATCGATGTCGACCCGGGTATCGTCGAGCGGGCACGCGCGCGACTGGCGACACTGGGGTATGCCGCGCATCTGGTGGCGGCGAACGGGTTGGCAGGTTGCCCGGAGCGCCAGCCGTTCGACCGTATCATCGCTACGGTGGCGATTCCCCGTCTTCCGGTCGCATGGATCGACCAGGTAGGCGATGAGGCGAAGATCCTGTTCCCGCTGGATCGCCGCAACTCGGGGGGGATCATGGCATTGCTGACCGTTCACGGTGCCACCGCCGAGGGGCACTTCCTGCCCGACTACGGCGGGTTCATGCCCGTGCGCCAGGACCGCCACGACGCCGCGCTCACGGCGTTCTGGGAGATCCAGGACCACGAGGGAACACAGCGCGTAACCACGGTTCCGCACGAGATCATCACCGATGAGGGTCACCCTTTTGAATTCTTCGCCGCACTGATGACCGGCGGCTACGACTCGATGAGCTTCACCCCGAACAACGGCGGCCCCACCCAAACATGGCTTGCTCAGGGCAACGGCTCATGGGTATGCCACACCACCGATCCAGACGGCACACTGCACGTCCGCCAGGATGGGCCGCAACGGCTCTGGGACATCATCGAGCGGGTCAAGGCACTGTGGGACGGCCTCGGACAGCCACGGCGTGAACGGTTCGGGCTCACCGCGACCGCAGATCACCACATCGTGTGGCTGGACTCGCCGGCCGAGGGGGAGCATTGGGCTCTTCCGCCGGTCGGGTGACGACAGCACATGCGGCGGTGGCCCCGCCAAGACCTGACCGACACAGCGATCACCCGAACTCCAACCTCGGGCCGTGAATCACCCCACTGGTCGCCCGCAGTCCCGCCAAGGACCGATTCCTCAGCACCGACCGCCTGACCGGTCGATCGCGATGGCAGCACCTCACCGAGAAACGCGTGTTCTGACCGAACGGACGCACTCATCTACGCCGTGGTCGAATTTACGCCGTGGTCGACAGCTGACCGACAGCGGTGTCCACCGCTGTCGGGCAAGTGCGCCCGAACGGCGGAGGCCTTCGCCTACAGAGTTGTACGGGCAGGCGTCATCAATGCATTCGCGAGAGGGTCCGGTCATGGCTTGGGCGGACGAACGCAACGGCGCCGACTGGTTACCGGTCCCCCCGGTTCCGGACATTTCCGGTCGCGATCGTGGTCGTACTGGTCGGATGGTCGCTATGTGAACGACAAGGTGTCCCGGTGACCCTGCTCGTGGAGCGACCTGCGGACGCGCTCGACGTAGCCGGTACCGGTTGTCCTGTTGCTCGAGTGGGGAACGAAATTGACCACGTGTTCTATTGATCTTCGTGTGTTGTGGTGAACGGAAGGTGGGTAGTGGCGGCTGGCGGTGGGGGAAGACCTGGGTTGGTGGGGAGGGGGTCCACGGCGGGTGAGGAGTTTGCTCCCCGGTTCGTGTGGTGTGTGGCCGATGGGTGGGTGGCGTAGGCTGCCGTCGTACCGGGAAGCCCTGGTCGCAATCCGTGTACGACCGGGAAATGTGACAGACCATGAGGTGGGTACCGCTGAATGTCACCGGACGGTGGGACGTTTCCGAGGAGTGTGGGT